>DATHUJ010000083.1:0-12925 GCA_035462375.1 Jiangellales bacterium | reverse complement strand
ACAGCTGGTCGGCGCGGTAGCCAGGCTCGCCCAGGCCCGTCACGGCCTCGCGCCGCTGGTCCGGGGTGAGGTCCGCGAGGTGTCGCGGTGGCCTGGCCCGGCGCGGGGGCGCGAAGGTCAGCGCGCCCGGAGGCGGGGGGGAGGTGGGAGGCATGTCCCGGGCAGTGTCTCATCCCGTGACCTCCGCCCTGTGCGCGTGACGTCCGGAACGGGCAGGCTGGGCGCGTACGAGCCGGCCCACTCCGTACGGGAACGGTGGGCGGCACCCTCGAGCTGATACGGAGTACTCATGACCGGCACGCTCGACACGACCCCCGACACCACCGCCGCCCCCGACGCCGCCGCCGCGGGCGGTCCGCTGCCCGACGACGAGCTGCGCCGCATCGACGCCTGGTGGCGGGCGGCCAACTACCTGTCGGTCGGTCAGATCTACCTCATGGGAAATCCGCTGCTGCGCGAGGAACTCCTGGCGGAGCACGTCAAGCCGCGGCTGCTGGGCCACTGGGGGACGTCGCCCGGCCTCAACTTCCTGTACGCCCACCTGAACCGCTGCATCAGCGCCCGCGACCTGGACATGATCTACATCATCGGACCTGGCCACGGCGGACCGTCACTTGTCTCGGCGGCCTGGCTCGAGGGGACCTACTCCGAGGTCTACCACGACATCACCCGCGACGGGGCGGGCATGCAACGGCTGTTCACGCAGTTCAGCTTCCCCGGCGGCATCCCCAGCCACGTCGCCCCCGAGACCCCCGGGTCGATCCACGAGGGCGGGGAGCTGGGCTACGCGATCTCGCACGCGTACGGCGCCGCCTTCGACAACCCGGACCTGGTGGTGGCGTGCATCGTCGGTGACGGCGAGGCCGAGACGGGTCCGCTGGCCACGTCCTGGCACTCGAACAAGTGGTTGGACCCCGTGCGCGACGGCGCGGTGCTGCCGATCCTGCACCTCAACGGCTACAAGATCGCGAACCCCACCGTGCTGGCGCGGATCCCCGAGGAGGAGCTGGTCGCCCTGATGCGCGGCTACGGCTACGAGCCGTTCGTCGTCGCCGGCTCCGACCCCGTCGACATGCACCAGCGGTTCGCGGCCACGCTGGACACCTGCCTGGACCGGATCGCCGCGATCCAGCGGGCGGCGCGCGACGACGGGGCGACCGAGCGCCCCACCTGGCCGATGATCGTGCTGCGCACGCCGAAGGGCTGGACGGGGCCCAAGGAGATCGACGGCAAGAAGGTGGAGGGCTACTGGCGCAGCCATCAGGTCCCCTTCGCCGACACCCGGCAGAACCCGGACCACCTCGAGGAGTTGCGCCAGTGGATGCTCTCGTACCGGCCGGAGGAGCTCTTCGACACCGACGGCCGACCCGTTCCCGAGATCGCCGACCTCCACCCGCCCGGGAACCGACGGATGAGCGCCAACCCGCACGCCAACGGCGGCGAGCTGCTCGTCCCGCTGCACATCCCCGACTGGCGCGACCACGCCGTCGACGTGGCCAAGCCCGGCGCAGCCGTCGCGGAGGCGACGCGGGTGATGGGCGCCTTCCTCCGCGACGTGATGTCGGCCAACTCCGACACCCGTAACTTCCGGTTGTTCTCGCCGGACGAGAACAACTCCAACCGGTGGCAGGACGTCCTCGACGTCACCGACCGGGCGTGGAACGCCGAGTTCCTCCCCGAGGACGACAAGCTGGCCCGGGACGGCAGGGTCATGGAGATCCTGTCCGAGCACACGTGCCAGGGCTGGCTCGAGGGCTACCTGCTCACCGGCCGGCACGGGTTCTTCTCGTGCTACGAGGCGTTCATCCACATCATCGACTCGATGTTCAACCAGCACGCCAAGTGGCTCAAGGTCACCAACGAGATCCCCTGGCGGCGGCCGATCGCCTCGCTCAACTACCTGCTGTCGAGCCACGTCTGGCGGCAGGACCACAACGGCTTCTCCCACCAGGACCCCGGCTTCATCGACCACGTCGTCAACAAGAAGGCCGAGGTCGTCCGGGTCTACCTCCCACCGGACGCCAACACCCTGCTGTCGGTGACCGACCACTGCCTACGTACGCAGCAGTACGTCAACGTCATCGTCGGCGGCAAGCAACCCGCGCCGCAGTGGCTGTCGGTCGACGAGGCGATCCTGCACTGCACCAAGGGCATCGGCATCTGGGACTGGGCCAGCAGCGACCAGGGCGGCGAGCCCGACGTCGTCATGGCCAGTGCCGGGGACGTCCCCACCATGGAGGCGTTGGCAGCCGTCGACCTGCTGCGCGGCTACTTCCCGGACATCCGGATCCGCTTCGTCAACGTGGTGGACCTGATGCGGCTGCAGGGCGACCGGGAGCACCCGCACGGGCTGAGCCGGGCGGAGTTCGACTCGCTGTTCACCAAGGACAAGCCGATCGTCTTCGCCTACCACGGCTACCCGTGGCTGATCCACCGGCTCACCTACCGGCACACGAACCACCACAACCTGCACGTGCGCGGCTACAAGGAGGAGGGGACCACCACCACGCCGTTCGACATGTGCGTGCTCAACGAGATCGACCGGTTCTCCCTCGCGATCGACGTCATCGACCGGGTCCCCCGGCTCGGGGACGCCGCTGCCTACGCCCGCCAGGAGCTGCGCGACCGGATCATCGAGCACCGCCAGTACATCCGACGATACGGGGAGGACATGCCCGAGATCGCGGCCTGGCAGTGGCAGAGCTCGGCCGACGAGGACGCCGACGGCACCTCCGGGCACGGTGCCGGCGTGCTCGACACCGCCGGCGACAACGTCTGACCCCGTCACCTCGCGGCTGTCACACAACGATCACGGCAGCCGCGTAAGTGGGCACGCGCCGCGGTGTATTCACCTGGCTCGGCACCCATCTGCGCGGCCGCCGTGATCGTTGGGGTCAGGTGACGGGGACCAGGGCGGTGAGGACCAGCCAGGCCAGGGGGGCGGTGGGCAGCAGGGAGTCCAGCCGGTCCATCAGACCGCCGTGGCCGGGGAGCAGCGAGCCCATGTCCTTGATCCCCAGGTCCCGCTTGATCATGGACTCGCCGAGGTCGCCGAGGGTCGCCGATACGGCGGTGAGCAGGCCGAGGAGTGCACCGGCCCACCACGGACCGTCGAGGAGCAGGACCACGCTCGCGACGCCCACCAGCACACACGCGAGGACGGAACCGGCGACGCCCTCCCAGGACTTCTTGGGCGAGATCGTCGGGGCCAGCGGGTGCCGGCCGGCGACGACGCCCACGGCGTAGCCCCCGACGTCGCTGGCGACCGCCACGAGCAGGAAGGTGGCCACGCGGGCGGCACCGTCGTCGGGGCGCAGCATGAGCAGCGCGAAGCCCGCGAGGAAGGGGACGTACAGCGCCGCGAAGGCACCGGCGGTGGTGTCTCGGACGTAACCCTCGTGGGTGTCGCCGAGCCGCCAGACCATCACGGCGAGCACGGTGAGCGCCAGGGCCACGCTGAGGGCGCCCGGCCCGGCCACATAACCCCCCACGAGCATCGCCACGGCGCCGAGCAGCACCGGCACGACGGGGACCCGCACCTGGCGCTGGGCCAGCGCGGAGGACAGCTCGAGGACCGCCAGGCAGATCGCGACCGTGACGAGCGTGACGAAGGCCGCCTTGGCCACCACCAGGGTGCCGACGATGAGCACGGCCAGGACCACGCCGACCGCCACCGCGGCCTTGATGTCACGCCCGGCTCGGCCGTGACCGGGCGACGCAGGTGCGGGCGGAACGGCTCCGTCGGACGCCACCATCAGACCTCGAGCAGCTCCGCTTCCTTGTGCTTGAGGACGTCGTCGACCTGGTCGACGTACTTCCTGGTCAGGATCTCCAGCTGCTTCTCGGCGCGGGAGACGTCGTCCTCGCCGGCCTCGCCGTCACGGGCCAGCCTGTCCAGCGCGTCCTTGGCGTGCCGGCGCACGTTACGGATCGACACACGTGCGTCCTCGGCCTTGTGCTTGGCCAGCTTGATGTACTCCTTGCGGCGCTCCTCGGTCAGCTGAGGCAGCACCACGCGGATCACCTGCCCGTCGTCCGTCGGGTTGACGCCGAGGTCGGAGTCACGGATCGCCCGCTCGATGCCCACCATGGCTCCCTTGTCGTACGGGTGGATGGTGATCATCCGCGCATCGGCGACGTGGAAGGACGCGAGCTGGTTCAGCGGGGTCGGGGCGCCGTAGTAGTCGATCACGATCTTGTTGAACAGCGACGGGTTGGCGCGCCCGGTGCGGATGCCGGCGAAGTCCTCCTTGGCGACAGAGACCGCCTTCTCCATCTTCTCCTCGGCCTCGAAGAGGGTCTCGTCGATCACCGTGACTCCCTGTGGTCGGGTAGGGGCGGGTGCCGCTCGGCACCCGGTCGGTAGGGCGACCGTACCCTCCGGGGACGCGGCGGGCGGCGCCGAGGTCAGGGCTGCGGAGCCGTGTCGTCGGCGAGCGCCGTGTCCACGTCGGCGGCCACGAGAGTCCCGATCGGCTCGCCCTGGATGGCGCGTGCGATCGCCGCCTCACCACCGAGACCAAAGACCACGATCGGCAGCTGGTTGTCCATGCACAGGCTGAACGCCGCAGGGTCGGCGACGTTGAGCCGGCGCCGGAGCACCTCGGTGTACGTGATGGTGGAGAACTTGCGCGCCGACGGGTCGCTGCGGGGGTCGGCGTCGTAAACGCCGTCGACCCCGTTCTTGGCCATGAGCAGGCGGTCGCAGCGGATCTCCAGCGCTCGCTGCGCGGCGACGGTGTCCGTCGTGAAGTAGGGCATGCCGGCGCCCGCCCCGAAGATGACGACCCGGCCCTTGTCGAGGTGCCGCTGGGCACGGCGGGGGATGTACGGCTCGGCGACCTGACCCATCGTGATGGCCGTCTGCACCCGGGTGTCCACGCCCTGCTTCTCGAGGAAGTCCTGGAGGGCCAGGCAGTTGAGCACCGTCCCGAGCATGCCCATGTAGTCGGCCCGCGCCCGGTCCATGCCGTGCTGCTGCAGCTCGGCTCCCCGGAAGAAGTTGCCACCGCCGACCACGACGGCGACCTGGACGCCGCTCCGCACGACCTCGGCGATCTGCCGGGCCACGTCGTGCACCACCTCCGGGTCGACCCCGACCGCCCCGCCCCCGAACACCTCGCCGGAGAGCTTGAGGAGGACCCGCCTGAACTGCCAGGGGCCGTCAGTGGCGGCGGGTGCCGGCACCGTCTCGGTCGTCATGGTCGCCTCCACGGTGCCGGACCTCCGGTGGTCGTCGTCCTGGGTCGAGTGTGGCTCAGGCCTGGCCGACCTCGAAGCGTGCGAAGCGCGTCACCGTCGTCCCGGCCTCGTCGAGGACGGCCCGGACACTCTTCTTCGAGTCCTGCACCGACGGCTGGTCGAGCAACACGCTGTCCTTGAAGAACCCGTTGAGCCGGCCCTCGACGATCCTGGGCAACGCCTGCGCCGGCTTGCCCTCCTCGCGGGCGGTGGCCTCGGCGATCTCTCGCTCCTTGGCGACCAGGTCCTCCGGCACCTCCTCGCGCGTGACGTACTGCGGCCGCATGGCGGCGACCTGCATCGCCACCGCGCGGGCGGCCTCCTCGCTGCCCTCGTACGCAACGAGCACGCCCACCTGCGGGGGCAGGTCGGAGGCCCGGCGGTGCAGGTAGGTGGCAACGGGGCCGTCGAGCGCGGCGGCGCGCCGCAGCTCGAGCTTCTCTCCGATGACGGCACTGGCGGCCTCGACGGCCGCCGCGACCGTCCGGCCGTCGGGCAGCGTGGCGGCGGCCAGCGCTTCGGCGTCGGCGGGCCGTTCAGCCGCGGCCACGGCGACGATGTCCGCGGCCAGCTCCTGGAAGGCTGCGTTCTTGGCCACGAAGTCGGTCTCGCAGGCGAGCTCGACGAGGGCACCGCCCTCGGCGGCGACGAGGCCGTTGGACGCGGTGCGCTCGGCACCGCGCTTCGCCGCCTTGGCCGCGCCCTTGATGCGCAACACCTCGGCAGCCTTGTCGAAGTCGCCGTCCGTCTCCTGCAGGGCCTTCTTCGCGTCCATCATCCCGGCGCCCGTGGCGTCCCGGAGCTGCTTGACGTCCGCGGCGGTGAAGTTCGCCATCTCTCGCTCTCTTCAGGGTGCTGGTGGTCTGCGGCGGGAGGAGCCGCGCGACGGCAGCGGCACCCGGTGGGTTCAACCGGACGACGCTGCCGTCGAACGGCGTCAGGTCTGCTCGGGCTGCTGCTCGGTCGCCGCAGGGTCCTCGGTCGCCGCAGGGTCCTCGGTCGTCGCAGGGTCCTCGGTGGTGGCGGGAGCGGCGGCCGGCGCCTCGGCGTCGGCGACCTGGGTCTCGGGCGCCGCGGCGCCACCCGGCGCTGGAGCCGCCGCCTCGGCCGCCTCGGCCTGCTCCGCGGCCGGCTGGGCCGGCTGGCCGGCGACCTCGACGTCCTCGGCGACGGCGTCGGTCGCACTCTCGGCGGAGGCCTGCTCGCCACCGGCGAGCAGCTCCTTCTCCCAGTCGGCCAGCGGCTCGTCGGTGGCGAGCTCGGCACCGGTCGGGGTCTCGTCGCCGCCGGCCCGGCCGGCTCGGGCGATGAGGCCGTCGGCGACGCCGTCGGCGATCACCCGGGTGAGGAGCGAGACGGCGCGGATCGCGTCGTCGTTGCCCGGGATCGGGTAGTCGACCTCGTCCGGGTCGCAATTGGTGTCCAGGATCGCCACGATCGGGATGCGCAGCTTGCGCGCCTCGTCGACGGCGAGATGCTCCTTCTTGGTGTCGACGATCCAGACCGCGCTCGGGACGCGCGCCATGTCACGGATGCCGCCGAGGGTTTTCTCGAGCTTCTCCTTCTCGCGCTGGCGCATGAGGAGCTCCTTCTTCGTGAGGCCGGAACCGGCCACGTCGTCGAAGTCGATCTCCTCGAGCTCCTTGAGGCGCTGGAGCCGCTTGTGGACCGTCTGGAAGTTGGTCAGCATGCCGCCGAGCCAGCGCTCCGTCACGTACGGCATCCCGACCCGGGTGGCCTGCTCGCGCACTGCCTCCTGGGCCTGCTTCTTGGTGCCGACGAAGAGGACCGAGCCGCCGTGGGCGACCGTCTCCTTGACGAACTCGTACGCGCGGTCGATGTAGGACAGCGACTGCTGCAGGTCGATGATGTAGATGCCGTTGCGCTCGGTGAAGATGAAGCGCTTCATCTTCGGGTTCCAGCGCCGGGTCTGGTGCCCGAAGTGCACCCCGCTCTCGAGCAGCTGCTTCATGGTGACGACGGCCATCGGCGTCGCCCACCTCCTCCCGCGCCCTGCTGTCGGGCGCGCCGTTCCGGTTGCCGGCGGCGGCCGGGTGACCGTCGCCCCTGGCGCCCCGGGCGTGGTCCCGCCCCGCTGGCGCGGGGACCGCGGGACACGCCGGTCACGGGGGCGCGCGAAGTCGGCCCGGATGGCTCCGGGCCACCGGCCAGTGTACGGGACGGGCGGCGGTGCCCCCACCCCGTGCCGGGACGGGACACCTCTGGCGAGACACGCCCGGCGAAGCGCGGCCTCCCTGGCCGGTCGGCGCTCCCGGTCAGCCTGGTGCATCGGGCGACACGGCGGTGCCGACCACACCGTGCAGGTGGCAGGCAGCCCCGTGGTCGCCACCGAGGTCCTGCAGTGCCGGGTCGACCCGCGGGCACGGCTCGAAGGCCTCCGGACACCGGGTCCGGAAGCGGCAGCCGGAAGGCGGAGCCGCCGGGGACGGTAGGTCCCCGGTGAGCACGATCCGCTCGCGGGACCGCTCGCGGACGGGGTCGGGGACGGGGACCGCGGACAGCAGCGCACGCGTGTACGGGTGCTGCGGGTCGGCGGCGACGTCCCTGGCCGGGCCCTCCTCCACCACGCGCCCGAGGTACATCACCGCGACGCGGTCGCTGACGTGCCGCACGGCAGCCAGGTCGTGGGACACGAACAGGTAGGTGAGACCGAGATCGGCCTGCAGGGAGACGAGCAGGTTGACGACCTGGGCCTGCACGGAGACGTCGAGTGAGGCGATGGGCTCGTCGCACACGACGAAGTCGGGCTCCCCTGCGAGCGCCCGGGCGATGCCGATGCGCTGCCGCTGGCCGCCGGAGAACTCGTGCGGGTAGCGATCGCGGAGCCCCGGCGCCAGACCGACCATCTCCAGCAGCTCACCGACCCGGGCCCGCCGGGCCGCGCGGCCGGGGTGGAGACCGTGGATCTCCAGCGGCTCCGCGACCGTCTCCCCCACGGTCTGCCTCGGGTCGAGGGAGGCGTACGGGTCCTGGAACACCATTGCCGTACGGCGGCGCCAGCGGCGCAGATCCCGCCTGGACAGCCCGGTGACCTCGGTGCCGTCGAAGACGACCCGCCCCCCCGTGGGCTCGACCAGCCGCAGCAGGGCGTTGCCCAGCGTCGACTTCCCGCAGCCGGACTCCCCCACCAGGCCGAGCGTCTCGCCCCGGTGGACCTCCAGGTCGACCCCGTCCACGGCGCGCACCGCAGCGTTCGTACGACGCAACGGCCCGCGCGAGCGGACCGGGAAGTGGACCTGCAGCGCCTCCGCCAGGACGAGCACGTCACCGTCACCCATGCCCCCTCACCTCCTCCACCACGTCCAGGCAGAAGGTCGCCGCGCGGTGGTCCGGCGCGACCTCGGTCAGTGGCGGGACCTCGGTCTCGCAGCGGGCGTCGGCGCGCAGGGGACAGCGCGGGTGGAAGGGACAGCCCGGGGGGAGCGAGACCGGGTCCGGCGGGAGACCGGGGATCGTGGCCAGCTCGCCCCGGTCCTCGCCGAGCACGGGCAGGGCGCCCAGCAGCCCGCGCGTGTACGGGTGCGCCGGCCGGCCGAAGACGGCGTCGACCGGGCCCTCCTCGACTACGCGACCGCCGTACATCACCAACACCCGGTCCGCCGTCCCGGCGACCACACCCAGGTCGTGGGTGATCCAGACCACGCCGGTCCCGTGGTCGTCCTGCAGACGCTCGATGAGCTCGAGGATCTGCGCCTGCACGGTCACGTCGAGGGCGGTCGTGGCCTCGTCCGCCACGAGCACGGCCGGCTCCCCGGCCAGGGCGATGGCGATCATGACCCGCTGGCGCATCCCGCCGGAGAGCTCGTGGGGGTAGGCGTCGAGGCGGCTGCGCGGGTCGGGGATGCCCACCTCGTCCAGCAGCCCGGCTGCCCGCTCACGAGCGGCCTGCGTGGCGATCCGTCGGTGCGCCCGGAGCGCCTCCACGACCTGGCGGCCGACGGTGAGCACCGGGTTGAGCGAGGTCATCGGGTCCTGGAAGACCATCCCGATCCCGGCCCCGCGAACCTGGCGCAGGGCCTCCTCGCCCAGGCCCACGAGCTCGGTGCCCCGGAAGGTCGCGCTGCCCTCCACGGTCGCGACCTGTCGCGGCAGGAGGCCCAGGAGGGCCAGCACGCCGACGCTCTTCCCCGACCCCGACTCCCCCACGATCGCCACGGTCTCACCGGGGTGGACGTCGTACGAGAGGCCGTTGACCACCCGGGCGGTGCCGCGGCGGGTCCGGAAGCGGACCCGCAGGTCACGCACCGCCAGCACCGGCTCGACCCGCCCGCCCGTCACGCGGGGTCTCCCCGACCGCTGATGGCCGAGCGCTGGCGGGGGTCGAGCACGTCCCGGAGCGCGTCGCCGAGCAGGTTGAACGCCAGCACCGTCACGAAGATGGCAAGTCCTGGGAACAGTGCGATCCACCAGGCCTGCTCGATGAAGCCGCGACCCTCGGCGAGCATCCGGCCCCAGGACGGGGTGGGCGGCTGGGTGCCGAGCCCGACGAAGGAGAGCGCCGCCTCGGACAGGATGGCGAAGGCCAGGCTCACCGACGTCTGGACGATGATGGGGGCGGCCACGTTGGGCAGCACGTGCCGGCGCAGGAGCCGGGCGTCACCGGCCCCGGCCGCCCGGGCGGCGCGCACGTAGACCTCCTCCCGCACGCCCAGCACGCTGGCGCGGGTGATCCGGGCGAAGATCGGGGTGTACACGATGCCGATCGCGATCATCGCGTTGGTCGTGCCGGGCCCCAGGACGGCGAGGACGGCGATGGCCATGAGGATCGCGGGGAAGGCGAACAGCACGTCCATGGAACGCATCAGTGCGTCGTCGAGCCATCGCCCGTAGAAGCCGGCGACCAACCCGACCAGGACCCCGGCCACGAGGGCGATGCCCACAGCCACCACGCCTACCCGCAGGGAGACCTCCGCCCCGAGGAGGACGCGCGAGAAGACGTCGCGCCCCAGCTCGTCGGTGCCGAACCAGTGCTCCGCGCTGGGCGGCTGGAGGCGGGCCTGTACGTCGACGGCGTTCGCGGGGTACGGGGCCAGGCGCTGCCCCAGCAACGCCGCAGCCACCAGCACGGCGAGCACCGCAGTCGAGACCACGGCCAGCGGGCTGCGCGCCAGCAGGGCGAGGGTCTCCTCCCAGCGGGGCCGGGCTGCGGCGAGCTCGGGTGTGGTGGTCTCGGCGGCGCTCATCAGTACCTGATCCGAGGGTCGAGGCGGGCGTAGAGCAAGTCGACGACCAGGTTGATGACCAGGAAGAAGACCGCGAAGAGCAGGACCGCGCCCTGGAGCACGGGGTAGTCGCGGGTCTGCACGGCCTGCAGCGCGAGCTGGCCCAGCCCCGGCCACGCGAACACGATCTCGACCACGACCACGCCCGACAGCAGGTAGGCCAGCTGCACGCCACCGACGGTGACCAGGGGGACGAGGGCGTTGCGCAGGACGTGCCAGGTGAGCACCTCGCGACGCCGCATCCCCTTGGCCAGGGCAGTTCGGACGTGGTCCTGTCCGAGCGCCTCGAGCACCGACGAACGGACGAAGCGGGTGAGGATGGAGCCGGACACCACCCCGATCGTGATGGCGGGGAGCACCAGGTGGCGCGCCCATGCCACCGGGTCGTCGGTGAGTGGCACGTAGCCCCCTGGGGGTAGGAGCCCCCAGGCGCCGGCGAAGAGGAGGATCAGCATGATCCCCATCCAGAAGTCCGGGATGCTGATGCCCGCCTGGCTGACCACCGTCGAGGTCCAGTCCGCGACCGACCGTGGCCGCAGGGCCGACAGCGTGCCCAGTGGGATCGACACCAGCAGGGCGACGAGGATGGCCGCGGCCGCCAGCGACACCGTCGCCGGCAGCCGCTCCAGGATCAGCGCGGACACCGGCTCCCCGCTGCGGAAGCTGACCCCGAGATCGCCGACGAGGGCCGAGCCGGCCCACGCGACGTACTGGGTCACCAGCGGCTGGTCCAGGCCGGAGCGTTCGCGCAGGGCCGCGTAGGCCTCCGGGTCGAACCTGGTTCCCAACGCGAGCCGGACCGGGTCGCCCGGCACCAGGTGGATCAGCGCGAAGACCAGCACGCTGACCCCGACGAGCACGACCAATGACTGGGCGACCCGCCGGAGGACGTACCCGCTCACCGGCCGGCGCCGGTCACTCGGGCAGCCGGACGGCCTCGAAGTTGATGGCGCGGTCGGCGCGGATCTCGTAGCCCGCCAGCCCCGGGCGCCAGGCCTGGACCACGTCCGGGTTGTAGAGGTAGAGGTAGCTGACGTCGTCGACGATGCCGGTCACCGCCTCGTCGTAGAGGGCCTTGCGGGCATCCTCGTCGGTCTCGGTGGCGGCCTGCTCCAGCAACGAGGTGACCTCCTCGTTGCAGTAGCCGTGGAAGTTGTTCGGCCCGTCGCAGACGTGCTGCGCGTGGTAGAAGCCGAACGGGTCCAGGTTGCCGAGCCAGCCGAGCAGGAAGGCGTCGAAGTCACCCTGGCCCTGCCGGTCGAGCCAGGTCGCGAAGTCCTCCTGCTGGATCTGGACGCTGATCCCGACCTCCTCCAGCTGGGCGGCGACGACCTGGGCCGCCTGCACGGTCTCGGGGAACTCGTCGGTGACCATCAAGCCCATGCTCAGGTCGGAGACTCCCGCGCCCTCGAGGAGCGAGGCGGCCTCCTCGACGTCGCGCTCGAACGGCGCGTAGTCGTAGTACCAGAAGCTGTCCTGGGGGATCGCCGTCTGGTTGGGGGTGGCCGCCCCGAACCTTGCCGCCTCCGTGACGTCGGCGATGTCGATCCCGTACGCGACGGCGCGGCGCACCTCCACGTCGTCGAACGGTGCCTGGGCGTGGTTCATCGCGAGGTACCAGTAGTCGACGCTGGGCGTCACGCCGAGCTCGACCGAAGCATCGTCCCCGAGGGACTCGACCTGCTGGGGCGGGACGTTGTCGGTCCAGTGGACGTCCCCGCTCTGCAGGGCGGTCAGCGCCGCGGTGGGCTCGCTGACGAACCTGAACTCCACCTCGTCCACGTACGGGCCGTCACCCCAGTAGTCCTCGTACGCCGCGAGGGTGATCGCACCGGCGGAGGAGGACTCCAGCGTGAAGGGGCCCGTGCCGACCGCCTCGGTCGCGAGGTCGAGCTCCTCGGCCGCGCCCTCGGGGACGATCGCCATGCCCTTGAAGCTGCCGACGTTGTCCAGCAGGTTCGGCGTCGGGTCGGCGAGCCGGAGCTCGACGGTCCGCTCGTCCGGGGCCTCGACCGACTCGACGGTGGCGAACCGGAAGGCGTTGGCCAGCTCCTCGTCGATGATTCGGTTGAAGGAGTAGACGACGTCGGCGGAGTCGAACTCACTCCCGTCGTGGAAGGTGACCCCCTCGCGCAGGGTGAAGGTCCAGGTCAGGCCGTCGTCGCTGGTCTCCCACTCCTCCGCGAGGCTCGGCGAGTAGGTGAGGTCGTCGGGGTTCGGCACCACGAGGGTGTCGTAGACGTTCTCCAGGACCTGGAAGCTCGGGTAGGCCGTGGTCCGGTGCGGGTCCAGTTGGTCGGGCCGGCTGGAGATGGCGGCCACCAGCGTGCCGCCCTCCGGACCGCCCTGCTCGCCGAGGCCCTCGTCGACGTCGACCCCCTCCCCGGAACCGCAGGCGGACAGCACCAGCGCTCCGGCCGCGACCGTGACACCCCAGCGCC
>DATHUJ010000082.1:0-3827 GCA_035462375.1 Jiangellales bacterium | reverse complement strand
CCACCGTGCCGCTCCACGAGGATGCGCCCCTGGACCAGAGCGCGCTCCACATGGTCCGACTGCCGTACGTGACGATGTCGCCGACCGGGCTGCACCACATCCTCGACGCCACCCGCCGGCGACGACGCGCATGCCCGACGGTGGCGCGTGCGAAGATCCACGATCGGGTCTCGCGGAGGTACTGTCGGGTCGTGCGCGGGGACCGGGTCGAGATCGTCATCGATGCCGGCGGCGAGGTGCGCACGTACGAGGTCGTGGCCACCCGGAACGGACGCCGGGTGGAGATCAACACCGGACGGGGCGTCGTCGAGGTGACCGAGGTGACGCGCGGCGGGACCCCCGTCCGGAGCGCGCGATTCATGGCGAACCGCATTCTGGCGCTCGTCGAACACCCGGCGAGCGATCGGAACATCGCCGAGGAGGTCATCGAGGCGCCGTCGAGGGCGGACCAGGCTCCCTGATCACCGAGCGGTTGGTGGCGGGGCGGTGGTGCTGCGCACGATGAGCTGCGGTGGGGTGACCAGCTCGCGGCCCGGGCCGGACTCCTCGCCCTGCTCGCCCGACCCGGACCCGTCGAGCCGCTCGACAACGCACGAGACGGCCAGCCGGGCGAGCTCGTCGGGGTCCTGGCGGAGCGTCGTGAGGTCGATGTGCGGCAGGCCCGCGAGCCGGTCGTCGTCGAAGCCCACGACCGACACCTCGCCGGGGACGGCCCGGCCGGCGGCCCGCAGCGTGTGCATCAGCCCGACTGCGCAGCGGTCGTTGAACGCGGCGACGGCCGTGGGCAGCCACCGGCCGGCGAGCAGTGCCTCGGCCGCGTGGGCGCCGTCGTCCTCGGTCAGGCCGCCCGGGACGACGCGGGCCCTCGTCTCCAGACCCGCTCGGCGCATGGCCGTGCGGTAGCCCCGCCGCCGGTCTACCGCCCCCGGCGCGCCACCGCCGTCCACGTGGGCGATCCTCGAGTGGCCGAGTCCGACCAGGTGGGCCACCGCCTTGCGCAGCCCGTCGGCGTCGTCCGTCCGCACGACGTCCACCCCGCTCGCCCGGACGCGCCGGGCCACCACCACCGTCGGGGCGGACGCCGCCAGTCGGCCCAGCTGCCTTGTCCGCATGGTCGGGCCCAGGCACACCAGGGCCTCGCACCGGTAGGCCAGCAGGGCGTCGACGGCGGTGCCCTCGTCCCGCACGGGAGTGGTGCCGCTCAGGGCGAGCTCGTAGCCGGCCGGTTCCGCCGCCGCGTACAGGGACTCGACGAGGTCGGTGTGGAAGGTGTGACGCACGCCGAAGACCACGCCGACCAGCCGGGTCCGGTTGCGGCCCAGCAGCCGGGCCCGGTTGTCGGGCCGGTAGCCCAGCTCGGCCGCAGCGGCGCGGACCCGCGCACGGGTCTCCTCACCCGCCCCCGGCGCATCACGGAAGACGATCGAGACCAGCGCGCGCGACACGCCCGCACGCGCTGCGACGTCCTCCATCGTGGGCCGGCGGTCGGCCACGGACACCTCCACTAGAGCGCTCTAGTATGGACGGAACGGCTGCGATCCGTCAAGGACTTGACGGGCTGGCCGGCATCCGCTTCCCTAGAGAACTAGAGCGCTCTAGTCATTGAGCACGGAGGTGATCGTCCATGGCAGGCAGTCTCGAGCCTCATGTCCGTGTCGGGCTGGTCGGAGCCGGCCGTATCGGGTCCTTCCACGGTGAGACGGTCGCGTTGCACGTGCCAGGCGCCCGACTGTCCGCGGTGGCCGATCCCGCCCCAGGAGCGGCAGAACGGCTGGCCGACCGCTTCGGCGCCCGCGCGTACACCGACCCGGCCGAGATGTTCGCCTCCGACGAGGTCGACGCCGTGCTCATCGCCTCCACAGCCCGGGCGCACACCGACCTCGTCGTCGCCGCGGCAGCCGCCGGTAAGCCGATCTTCTGCGAGAAGCCGATGGCCTTCTCGCTCGAGGACGCCGATCGGGCGATCGCCGCGGCAGCCGCGGCCGGGGTCCCGCTGCAGGTCGGCTTCAACCGCCGGTTCGCCGCAGACTTCCGGGCCGCCCACGAGGTCGTCACCAGCGGTGGGATCGGCACACCACACCTGCTCCGCTCGCTCACGCGCGACCCTGGTCTGGCGAACCCTGGGGGCGTGCCCCCGTGGACGATCTTCCGCGAGACTCTGATCCACGACTTCGACGCCCTGCTGTGGTTCGCCGGGGACGCCTGTCCGGTCGAGGTCTACGCCGTGGCCGACGCCCTGGTGGCCCCCGACTTCAGGGATGCGGGACTGCTCGACACCTCCGTGGTCCTCGTCCGCTTCGACAGCGGTGCGATCGCGGCGGCCGAGGCCAGCTTCTCCGCCGCGTACGGGTACGACGTCCGGGGTGAGGTCTTCGGCTCGGCCGGCATGGTGACCGCCGGCGAGCAGGTGGCCACCGCGATGCGCCACTACAGCACCGCCGGCGTTGCCCAGCACACCGTCCGCGCCGACACCGCGCTCTTCCGCGATGCCTACACCGCCGAGCTCGCGCACTTCGTCGACTGCGCCCGTACCGGTGCGTCCCCCGAGGTGACCGGCCACGACGCCCGCGCCGCGCTGGCGGTGGCCGTCGCCGCGATCGCGTCGGTGAGCGAGCACCGGCCGGTCGCGCTGGCGGAGGTGGACCCGGCGTGACGGCCACGCCGACGCCCACCCCGTCGGCGGAGACTCCTCCGTACGACTTCACGCTCGCCGTCTCGTCGGAGATGGTCTTCCTCGACCTCCCGCACCTGGAGCGGGTCAGGCGCATCCACGAGCTCGGCTTCGCCGTCGAGATCTGGGACTGGACCGCCAAGGACATCGACGCGCTCGTTGCGACCGGGGCGACTTTCACGTCGATGACGGGCTACGTGAGCGGGCGGCTCGCGGACCCGGACGGGGCGGACGAGCTGCTGCGCACGACGGAGCGGTCCGTCGCCGTGGCCCACCGCCTCGGCGGGCCCCTGCTCAACCTGCACGGCACCGGCCTCGACGGGCGAGGCCTCCCCGTCGTCCCGGTGCAGGAGGTGACCGGCGCGATGTGGCTGCAGGCCGAGAAGACGCTCTCCCGCATCGCCGCTGTGGGCGAGCGCGAGGGCGTCACCTTCGTCCTGGAGAACCTCAACACTGCGGTCGACCACCCGGGGGTGCCGTTCGGCCGGGCGGCCGACGTGGTCGCCCTCGTCGAGGCGGTCGCCAGCCCGCACCTGCGGGTAATGCTGGACCTCTACCACGCTCAGATCGGCGAGGGGAACCTCCTCGAGCTTCTCCGCAGCGCCGCCCCCGTCGTGGGGGAGGTCCAGGTGGCCGACGTCCCCGGCCGCTGCGAGCCGGGCACGGGCGAGATCAACTACCTGGCCGTCGCCCGTACGCTCGCCGAGCTAGGCTACCGCGGCACGGTCGGGCTCGAGGGGTGGGCCAGCGGTGGAGACAGCCCCCGGGCGCTCGAGCGCTTCCGGACCGCCTTCACAGCGCCCGCCGGTGCGGGTCCGCGGTGACTCCGCCCGCTGGACCCGCACCGGCCCCGGATGCGCCGCCCGGCCGCGGATCGGTGATGCTGGTCCTTCCGTACGGACGGTGGGAGCCCAGGGATGGCGTACACACGTGACTCGATCCCGGACCTGACCGGGCTTACCGCGGTCGTAACTGGCGCCAACGGTGGTCTCGGCCTGGAGACGGCCAAGGCGCTGGCGGGCAAGGGCGCCCACGTCGTGATGGCGGTGAGAAACCAGGAGAAGGCAACGGGAGCGGTCGACGAGATCCGGGCCGGGTCGCCGAACGCGTCGTTGGAGGTCGTGCCGCTCGACCTCGCGTCGTTGGCGTCCGTCCG
>DATHUJ010000081.1:0-41794 GCA_035462375.1 Jiangellales bacterium | reverse complement strand
CTCGGCTCGGACGCGTTCATCTACGGCGACCTGGCCCGCCCGCAGGGTGACGTCACCGAGCGGCTGGCCTCCGAGCAGATCATCGCCCGGGTCGAGCCGCGGCTGGCCCCGCACAAGGGCGACCAGGTCTGGCTGCGCATCCGGCCGGAGCAGGAGCACGTCTTCTCCGTCAAGTCCGGCGAGCGGCTGACCGCCTGACCTCTGCCCCTCCGTACGGCGGCGTCGGTCCCTCCACGGGCCGGCGCCGGCCGTACGGGGGAGGGTCTCCGTACGGAGGGCGCCGTACGGAGGGCGCCGCGTGGGCGACGGATGCGCGGCGCTACGGCAGGATGGGCGCCGTGGAGCTGCGCATCCTCGCCGCACCGACCGAGCAGCAGGTGCTGCTCGACCTGCCCTGGGACATCCCGCTCGAGGAGTGGCCCGAGTGGTACCTCGTCGCGCTGCCGCGGGGCATCTCGCGGCACGTCGTGCGGTTCACCCGGCTGGGCAGGCGGGTCTACGCGCTCAAGGAGGTCGTCGAGTCCTACGCGCGGAAGGAGTACCGGCTGCTGCGTGACCTGGAGCGGCTCGACGTGCCCTCCGTCGAGGCGGTGGGCATCGTCACGGGCCGGGAGGCGCCGGACGGCACGCCGCTGGACCCGGTGCTGGTGACGCGGCACCTGCAGTTCTCCCTGCCGTACCGGGCGTTGTTCTGTCGGCAGATGCGGGGGGACACGGTGCACCGGCTGATCGACGCACTGGTCGTGCTCTTCGCGCGGCTGCACCTGCTTGGGTTCTACTGGGGCGACTGCTCGCTGTCCAACACGCTGTTCCGGCGGGACGCCGGGGCCTTCTCGGCGTACCTGGTCGACGCCGAGACGGGCGAGCTGCACAACCAGCTCTCCGATGGGCAGCGGGCGCAGGACCTGGAGGTCGCCCGGATCAATATCGCCGGCGAGCTGATGGACCTTCACGCCGGGGAACTCCTGGACGACTCGATCGACCCGATCGAGATGTCCGACGAGGTGGTGGCGAGGTACGAAGGGCTGTGGGCGGAGCTCACCAGGTGGGAGGCCTTCGACGTCAACGACCGGTGGCGAATCTCGCAGCGGGTCGAGCGGCTGAACCAGCTGGGCTTCGACGTGGCCGAGCTGGACATCGTGACCGACATCGGCGGGCGGACGGTGCGGGTCCAGCCCAAGGTCGTCGACCCCGGCCACCACTCGCGACGCCTGATGCGGCTGACCGGCATCGACGCCCAGGAGAACCAGGCGCGGCGGCTGCTCAACGACCTGGACGCGTATGCCGCGTACACCGACCAGCAGGGCGAGGACGAGGAGATCCTGGCCCACGAGTGGGTGACGGCGTGCTTCGAGCCGGTGGTGCGGTCGGTGCCGCGGGAGCTGCGGGGCAAGCTGGAGCCGGCCGAGGTCTTCCACGAGGTGCTGGAGCACCGGTGGTACCTCGCCGAGCGCACCCAGCGGCCGGTCGGGATCGACGAAGCCGCGAAGTCCTACGTCGATGACGTGCTGCGCCACAAGCCGGACGAGAAGGCCGTGCTGGGTCGGGCGGTCGGGTCGATCGCCGACGAGTCGGACCTGGAGGACACCCAGCCGTTCCGGTTGCCGATCAGCGAGCTCCTTCCCTGACGGCTGTAACTGCCTTCCCCAATGATCACGGCCGCCGCGTAAGTGGGTGCTGCGCCAGGTGAATGCACCCCGGCGCCTGCCCAGTTGCCGCGTCACGCCACCCGGTGATCCGCCCGGTCGTCCACAGCCCGGTCGACGAGCCACGCAGCGGATGCCCGCGGAGTAGCAGGCTTGGCCAGCATGCGCGACGAACGCCTCTCCGCCCTGGCCGCCTCCCAAGGTGGCGTCGTCCTGCGCCACCAGGCCCTCGACCTGGGGTTGGACTCGGCCGAGATCCGCGACAACGTCCGGGCGAGGACTTGGACGAGGGTCCGCCACGGCGCGTACATGGAGACCGCCACGTGGGTCGACCTCGACGAACGCGGGCGCGCCTTGGTGAAATGCCACGCCGTCCGGGCGCGGTTCGGGCCCGCCGTAGTGTTCAGCCACGCCTCGGCGGCCCTGATCCACGGGCTCGAGGTGCGCTACGAGGACCTCACCAGGGTGCACGTTATGCGGCCGCGCGCCTCGGGGCGCCGAGAGGCCGGCGTGGTACACCACCGGTGGCCGGTCCTCGGGGTCGAACCGGTGCAGGTCACCGGCTTCCTGGTCACGCCACCGGCTCGGACCGTCGTCGAAGTAGCCGAAGAGCTCGGCTTCGAGGCGGGTGTCGTGGTGGGCGACTCGGCACTGCGTCTGCTGCTCCACCACGAGGAGCTGCTGGCGACGTTCGTACCATTGCGGGACAACGGGGGTGCCCGGACGGCCGGACGCGTGGTGTCGTTCGTTGACGGCCGCGCCGAGAACGGCGGTGAGTCGGTCAGCCGGGCGCGGCTCGTCCAGGCGGGCCTGCCGCGACCTGAGCTACAAGCCGTGATCCTCGACGCCAACGGCGACGCCGGCCGCTCGGACTTCTGGTTCGAGGAGTTCAACACCGTGGGCGAGTTCGACGGGCTGCGCAAGTACCGGGTGCCGCCGGACTCGGACCCCGACGAGGCGGCCCAGATCGTCGTACGGGAGAAGGCGCGGGAGGACAGGATCCGTGCGACCGGCGCAGAGGTGGTGCGGTGGGTGCACCGGGACCTCGAGCGCCCGCGACTGGTCGTCGCCCGATTCAGGGCCGCCTTCGAGCGGGGCCGCCGGCTCGTCGTTCCGGTGCGCTGGCGGCCAAGCCCTCAACCGAGTCACCTTCGCCCGGTCTGAGGCCGCCCGGCGCAACCCCAGGCCTGCACCTGCCCCGGCAAGTGGGCACGCGCCGCGGTGCATTCACCTGGCGCGGCACCCATTTACGCGGCTGCCGTGATCATTGGGGTCAGGTACGGGCGAGCTGGCGGCTGATCACCAGCCGCTGGATCTGGTTGGTCCCCTCGAAGATCTGCATGACCTTGGCCTCGCGCATGTAGCGCTCGACCGGGAAGTCCTTGGTGTAGCCGTAGCCGCCCAGGACCTGGACCGCGTCGGTGGTGACCTTCATCGCCGCGTC
Organism: Jiangellales bacterium; assembly: GCA_035462375.1. Lineage (GTDB taxonomy): Bacteria > Actinomycetota > Actinomycetes > Jiangellales > Jiangellaceae > DASTQL01. The sequence continues at coordinate 38,704 of DATHUJ010000081.1, read as the reverse complement.
GGTGGCGACGAGCTTGGCGACCGCGGCCTGGCGGACGTAGGGCAGACCCCGGTCGCGCCGCCGCGCCGCCTCGAGGTAGGTCGCCCGCGACGACTCCACCGCCGCGGCCATGTCGGCCAGCAGGAACCCCAGCCCCTGGTGGTCGATGATCGGCTTGCCGAACTGCTGCCGCTCCTTCGCGTACGCGACGGCGTGGTCGAGCGCCGCCTGAGCCAGCCCGGTCGCCACCGCCGCGATCCCCAGCCGACCGCCGTCCAGCGCCCCCAGGGCGATCGTGAAGCCCTCGCCCTCGTCGCCCAGCCGCCGCGCGGCCGGCACCCGCACCCCGTCCAGGTTGACCAGGGTCGTCGGCGAGCCGGTCAGCCCCATCTTGCGCTCCGGCGCACCGAACGACAGCCCCTCCGCCCGCCCCGGTAGCAGGAAGCAGCTGATCCCCCGCGGCCCGTCGTCCGAGGTCCGGGCGAAGACCGTGTAGGCGTCGGCCAGCCCGCCCCCGCTGATCCACGCCTTCGTCCCCGTCAGGACGTACGAGTCGCCGTCGCGCGTCGCCCGGGTCGACAGGGCAGCGGCGTCGGAGCCGGCGTGCGGCTCGGAGAGGCAGTACGCCGCGAAGACCTCGCCACCGAGCAGCTCCGGCAGCCACTGCTTGCGCTGCTCGTCGGTCCCGTACGCGACCAGCGGCCAGCACGACAGGGTGTGCACCGACACCGTCAGCGCCACCGTCGCCCACCGGGACGCCAGCTCTTCCAGCACCTGCAGGTAGACCTCGAACGGCTGGTCGCCGCCGCCGTACTCCTCCCCGTACGGGAGCCCGAGCAGCCCGGTCGCGCCGAGGAGGCGCAGCTGCTCGCGCGGGAACTCCCCCGCCGCCTCGCCGGCGTCGGCCCGCGGGGCCAGCTGCTCGTCGGCGATCTCGCGCACGAGCGCGATCAGGTCCTCGGACTCGGGGGTCGGCAGCAGGCGCTCGGCGGGCATGGCGGGCGGCTCCTCGGGCGGGGTGACGAGGGACGGTACGGCGGGTGGCCGCGGGGTCGCCGCGACTCCCCGCTCCGGAGCCTAACGACGTGCACCGACCAGAGGTCAGGTCGGCTGCGTGGCCTAGCCGGCCGCACGCCGCGCCCGCACGACCGCGTACAGCGCGATGCCAGCCGCCACCCCCGCGTTGAGCGACTCGACCTCGCCGGCCATCGGGATCCGTACGGTCGTGTCACAGGCCTGGGTCACCACGCGCGACAGCCCGTGACCCTCAGACCCAACGACGACGCACAGCGGCTCGTCGGCGGCGGCCAGCTCGTCGACGGCTACCTCCCCCTCGGCCGCCAGGCCGACGACGAAGAGACCCGCCTGCGCGTACGAGCGGAGCTGGCGCGCCAGATTCGTCGCCCGGGCGACCGGTACGCGGGCCGCCGCGCCCGCCGAGGTCTTCCACGCGCCCGCCGTCATCCCCGCGCTGCGCCGCTCCGGCACCACCACGCCGTGCGCGCCGAAAGCCGCCGCGGAGCGGACTACCGCGCCCAGGTTGCGCGGGTCTGTCACGCCGTCGAGGGCGACGAGGAGCGGCACCTCGCCGGCTTCGCGGGCGCGGGCGACGAGGTCGTCTGGGTGGGCGTAGTCGTACGGGGGGACGGCGAGCGCCACGCCCTGGTGCACCGCGCCGCCGGTCAGTCGATCCAGCTCCGGGCGGGGTGACTCCAGCAGGGGGAACCCTCGGTCGGCGGCGGTCCGCAGCACCTCGCGGACCCGGTCGTCGGAGTCGATCCGCTCGGCGACGTAGATGACCTTGACCGGGATCCCGGCGCGTAGGGCCTCCACCACGGCGTTGCGGCCGGCGACCATCTCCGTGGTCCCCGCCGCCCCGGAGCGGCCGGCTCCGCGCGCCCGCCCGGAGTCGCGCCGGTCCCCCGCTCCCGACCGCCGCTGCGCAGCCGAGGACCGCCGGGCGGCGACGTGGCCGACCCGCTCCTCAGCACGCGGGGTCGGTCCCTTGCCCTTGAGCTGTTTGCGCCGCTGCCCGCCGGAGCCGACGACCGCACCCTTCTTGGACCCGGGGTTGCGCTTGGCGCCGCGGCGCTGCGAGTTGCCGGCCATCCGTCAGCCCTCACCCTCGTCGTCGGCGAGCGACCAGCGCGCGCCGTGCGGGGTGTCCTCGACCGCGATGCCCGCGGCCCGCAACCGGTCGCGGACCGCGTCGGCGGCCGCGAAGTCCCGCGCAGCCCGGGCCTCCTGCCGGCGCCGGAGGTCGGCCTGCACCAGCCGGTCGAGCGCCCCGTGCGCCCGGTCGGCCTCGGCCCCGGCCGTACGCCAGCGGGGGTCGAGCGGGTCGAGGCCGAGGACCGCCAGCATCGCCCGTACGGAGGCGAGGTTGCCCCGCAACGCGGGACCGTCACCCGCCGGGAGCAGGAGGTGCCCCTCCCGTACGACGTCGAAGACGGCGGCCAGCGCGGCGGGCACGCCGAGGTCGTCGTCCATGGCCTCGGCGAACTCGGCGCAGAGCATCCCCCGCGCCGGGTCGACCCCGCCGGTCATCTCGGTGGCGCGCTCCACGTAGCCCTCGAGCCGCCGGTAGGCGGTGGCGGCCTCGGCCAGCGCCTCGTCGGAGTACTCGATGTGGCTGCGGTAGTGCGCGGCGACCAGGTAGTAGCGCAGCTCAACCGGCCGCACCCGCTTGACCACCTCGTCGACGAGCAGGCTGTTGCCCAGCGACTTGCTCATCTTCTCACCGGCAGTGGTCACGAAGTGGTTGTGCATCCACAGCCGGGCGAAGCCCTGACCGTCGGCGCGCGACTGGGCTTGCTCGTTCTCGTGGTGGGGGAAGCGCAGGTCCAGCCCGCCGCCGTGGATGTCGAACTCGTCGCCGAGGTACTTGCCGGCCATGGCGGAGCACTCCAGGTGCCAGCCGGGGCGGCCGGGCCCCCACGGGGTCGGCCAGGAGGGCTCGCCGGGCTTGTGCCCCTTCCACAACGCGAAGTCCCGCGGGTCGCGCTTGCCCCTCGGGTCGGCGTCGGCCGCCGCCTCCATGTCGTCGACCCGTTGCCCGGAGAGTTCCCCGTACGAGGGCCACGACCGTACGTCGAAGTAGACGTCGCCCGACCCGTCCTCGGCGGCGTAGGCGTGGCCGCGGTCGACCAGGCGCCGCATGAGCTCGACCATCTCGGTGACGTGGCCGGTGGCGCGCGGCTCGTAGGTGGGTCGCAGGCAGCCGAGGACGTCGTAGGCGCGGGCGAAGGCCAGCTCGTTCTCGTAGGCCCAGGCCCACCAGGGGCGGCCGGCCTCCGCCGACTTGGCCAGGATCTTGTCGTCGATGTCGGTGACGTTGCGTATGAACGTGACCTCGTGCCCGGTCGCCCGGAGCCAGCGCCACAGCAGGTCGAAGACGAGGCCGGAGCGGATGTGTCCGATGTGCGGAGGAGACTGGACCGTGGCGCCACAGAGGTAGACGGAGACCTGCCCTGGTACGAGGGGGGCGAAGTCGCGGACCTCGCGGGTCGCGGTGTCGTAGAGGTGCAGGCTCACGCGGCCCAAGGTTACCGGCGGGAGGCGACGAGTCCGGCCGCGCGGCACAGCCAGGTCACCGGGTCGGCGGCGTGGTAGATCCGCTCGTCGGGCTCGATCCGGTCGAGGAAGCCCCGGTAGATCACGGCCAGGCGCAGGGCCATGACCGGCGCGAGGAGCTCCCGAGCCCGGTCGGGCTCGCATCCAGGGACATGGCGGCGCCAGGCGGCGGACCACTCCGTCCGTACGACGCGGGTGTCGTCGTCGGACAGCCGCTCGGTGAAGGCGGCGTCGTCGAGCAGCGGGTTCCCGACGCCGGTGTCACCCCAGTCGAGCAGGACGAGCCGGTCACCGGACCCGCGGACGTTGCCGGGGTGGAAGTCGCCGTGGACCAGGGTGTCGGGGATCCCGCAGGCGTCGACAGCGGCGTAGCGCCCGGGCAGTCCGGCGAGGAGGTGGTCGAGGTGGGCCACGACGGCGCGGTCGAGCTCGGGGGCGGTGCGGGCGACGGTGTCGGCTGCGAGCGCGGCCAGCGGCTCGGGCCGCCAGTCGGGTACGCCGATGGCCAGCAGCTCGTCGAGCCTGTCGACCCACTGCACCTGGATGGCCAGGAGGGTGCGAACCATCGTCAGGAGGGCGGGCAGGGGCGCGTCGTACTTGTCCTCCCCGGGGATCTCCGCGAGCAGGACGCGGGCGCCCTCAGCGGCCAGCAGCGTTGGGACGCCGGGTGCGTCGAGGCGTTCGAGGACGCGGCCCTCGTGGGCGAAGAACGGCGGGACGACCTTGAGCCAGGCGGCGCCGTCGGGCGTGGGGATGCGCCAGAGGCTGGAGAGGTTCCAGGTCCGGACCTGGGTGGACGGGCCGGTGGGTGCAGTGCCGGCCCGGTGAAGCTGCTGCTCGGCCCAGCGGAGAACCTGCTCGGGGCCAGCCGGGTGGGCCCATGTCTGGCGCAGCGGCGCGGGTCCGAGAGGGTCACCCGGCCAGTGCTGGAGTTGTGCCGTCCGCGTGGGCAGGTCGGTGACCTCTGCAAGGTAGGCGACGCGGCCGCCTGGGACCGTGCGCGGCCAGCCGTCCTCGATGCGCCGGAGGATGGTCACGTCGATCCCGTACCGCGCGCTCGCGCCCTCGACAACGGGGGCGACCTCCGGCCACCAGGGTGAGTCCACGTCGTACGGCGGGAGTGCGCCGAGAAGGTCGCCGTCCCTCGTGCAGAGGACGAGGGTGACGCGGCGCCCGGTCACGGGGTGACGCTGACGACGAGGGCAGTGGCGATCGCGGCAATGCCCTCCCCCCTGCCGGTGAGCCCGAGCCCGTCGGTGGTCGTGCCACTCACCGTCACGGGAGCGCCCGCGGCTGTGCTGAGGGCCAGCTCCGCCTCCTCGCGCCGGGTGCCGATGCGCGGGCGGTTGCCGACCACCTGGACGGCGACGTTGCCGATCTCGTAGCCGGCCTCACGTACCAGCCGTGCCGTCTCCGCGAGGAGGGCGGTGCCGGCGGCCCCGGCCCACTCGGGGCGGGCGGTCCCGAAGTGCCGTCCGAGGTCGCCGAGACCGGCGGCGGAGAGCAGGGCGTCGCAGGCCGCGTGGGCGGCGACGTCGCCGTCGGAGTGCCCCGCGGGACCTGCGGGCTCGTCGGGCCAGAGGAGCCCCGCGACGTGGCAGGGTCGGCCCCGCTCGAGCGGGTGGACGTCGACGCCGACCCCCGTACGGGGGATGGCGGGGGTCATCCGAGCCGCCCGGCGGCGAGCAGGGCCTCGGCACGGACCAGGTCCTGGGGGGTCGTGATCTTGAAGGCCTCCTCGGCGCCGGGGATCACGTGGACCTTGACGCCCAGACGCCTGACCAGGCCGGCGTCGTCGGTGGCGTCCTGGTCTCCGCGCTGGGTCGCTGCGACGTGCGCGTCCTCGAGCACCTGGCGGCGGAAGCCCTGGGGGGTCTGGACCGCCCTCAGGAGGCTCCGGTCCGGGGTGCCGACGACGGTCGTAGCGGGCTCGTCGACCTCGACGAGCGTGTCGACCACCGGGACGGCAGGGACAACCGCGTCGGCCCCGGCTCGGACGGCCGCGACGACCTGCGCGATCAGCGCCGGCGGGGCGAAGCAGCGAGCCGCATCATGGACGAGGACGATGTCCGCCTCGGCGGGCGTGCCCGTCAGCGCGCCTTCGACGGACTGCTGCCGGGTGAGGCCGCCACTCACGACGACGAGCTGATCGCGCCCGTCGAAGGCCGGCAGTTCACAGAGCCGGCCCACGTGGTTCCCGAGCCACAGGGGGGCTGCGACGACCAGGTGGTGCACCACACCGGACGCCGCGACCGCCTCGGCAGCTCGCCGCACGATGGGCGTGCCGCCCACCTCGACCAGCGCCTTGGGTCGGCCGGCGCCCAGCCGCTCACCGGTTCCGGCGGCGACCAGGATGCAGGCGACCGTCACGCCGCCCGATCCTGCCACGGTCCCCCATTGATCACGGCAGCCGCGTACATGGGTACCGCGCCGGGTGAATGCACCGCGGCGCATGCCCAGTTGCCGCGGCACGCGCGACGATTGCCAAGAGGAGGCGTCTCGAGGACCGGCCGGGCCGTCAATGGCTACGGACACGGGCCGCTTCCCAGTCAGCGCGTGCGGCTGAGCCGCTGTTCGGTGCGCAGCGATCCGCGGGTCATCACCGAGGGCGGAACCCCGGCTCGTACACCATGCCCACGGTGTCCCACCTTGGGCCCCGTGGCCATCACCATGATCAGTGTGCAGCTCAGGTCCCGCGGCCGGCACGGCGGGCACACGGGGATCACCTCACCCAGGTGCGCCGCCGCCGCCGTGAACGCGGCCACCCCATCGCCCAGCCGTGCCGTGGCGAGTGGGCATGCGCCGCGGTGCATTCACCTGGCGCGGTACCCATGTACGCGGCTGCCGTGATCAATGGGGGACACGAACGGCAACAGCCCCCGCCGCATGGGCGGGGGCCGTCAGGCCTACGGTGAGGCGGGTCAGCCGGCGAGGACCTCGTCGAGCAGCGTCTCGGCCTTGTCCTCGTTGGTGTGCTCGGCCAGGGCGAGCTCGGAGACAAGAATCTGGCGGGCCTTGGCGAGCATCCGCTTCTCGCCGGCGGACAGGCCGCGGTCGCGCTCCCGGCGCCACAGGTCGCGCACCACCTCGGCGACCTTGATGACGTCACCGGAGGCGAGCTTCTCGAGGTTGGCCTTGTAGCGCCGCGACCAGTTGGTCGGCTCCTCGGTGTGGGGGGCCCGCAGCACCTCGAAGACCCGGTCCAGGCCCTCCTGGTTGACGACGTCGCGGACGCCGACCAGGTCGACGTTGTCGGACGGGACGCGCACCGTGAGATCACCTTGTGCGACCTTCAGGACGAGGTACTGCCGCTCCTCTCCCTTGATCACACGGGACTCGATCGCCTCGATGAGGGCGGCACCGTGGTGGGGGTAGACAACCGTCTCGCCGACCTTGAAAGCCATGTGTTCCTGTCCCCTTTCGCAGTGACCAGGATAACACGCCCTGCAAAGGGCGAGGGAGGCGTTTCCGCAGGTCAGCGGCCACATGAGGGCTTGACAAACGCACGTCGGACATGCTCACACGTGGGCCGGGGCTACGGTGACCTGGTGCCGGGACCTTCCAGCAACCAGGATACGTCGCCCCCCGGACAGATCCCGCGGCGCCGCCCCACACCCCTCGCGCTGGTCCTCGCGAGTCACCCCGCACCCGGCCTCGCGGTCACCCTGATGGTGCTCGGGCTCGGCATCGGAGCCGGGCTGCGCGGCGTCGTGCTGGGGCTGCTCGGCGCAGCCGTTCTCACCGGCCAGCTCTCGATCGGCTGGCTCAACGACTGGCTCGACCGCGACCGTGACCACGCGTCCGGGCGCCTCGACAAGCCGCTCGCCACCGGCGACCTGGCCCCGCACACGGTCGCCGTGGCCGCCGCCACGGCCGGGGCGGCCTGCATCCCGCTGTCCTACACCCTCGGGGTCAGGGCCGGCACCGCTCACGTCGCCGCCGTCGGCCTGGGCTATGCGTACGACCTCGGGCTCAAGCGCACCGTCTGGTCCTGGCTGCCCTACGCCATGGCCTTCGGCCTCCTGCCCTTCGTGGTGTGGCTCGCGCTCCCGGGGTCGCCATGGCCGCCCGCCGACATCGTGGTCGCCGCGGCCCTGCTCGGGGTCGGTGCGCACGGTGCCAACGCCCTACCCGATCGTGACACCGACCTCAAGACCGGTGTGCGCGGGCTACCCCAACGACTCCCCCACCGGGTGGCCCAGGCGGGAACCGCCGCCTGCCTGGGCGCGGCGGTGACCGTGCTGGTCCTCGGCGCCCCCGGCCCTCCGGGGCCAGCCGGCATCACCGCGCTCGTGGCCGGTGCCGGGCTGGCCGCCCTCGCCGGCGCCGGCCGCGGGCGGTGGCCGATGCCGGCCGCCATCGCCGTGGGCCTGCTCGCCGTCGGGATCCTGCTCTCCCGCTCCTTCGCCGGCTGACCGCGCAACGACCACCTCGGTCGGACTGATGAGGACCTGACCCGGCGTCGTCACCGGATCGGGGACCTGATGACCTCATCTGCTTGGTATGCGTCGGACTCTCCGGGACATTCCGCGAGGTGGCCTCGGCGGATCGCTGACCGCACGTCACTGCTTCGCAACGCAACCTTTACAACGAGCGCGTGGGGGCAGGAGGATCGCGGTGCGGGGGTGAACCGGCGGTCGAGGTCCGATCGTGGAGGTAGATGTGCAGACCCCCGCACCCTTCGATTACGCACGTGCCTCCAGTCTGGAGCACGCCCTGGAGCTGCTCGACCGTCACGGACCCGACGCGCGCGTCGTGGCCGGGGGTCACAGCCTCCTGCCGATGCTCAAGCTGCGGGTGGCGTACGTGGACTGGCTGGTGGACATCAACGACCTGCGCGACCTGGACTACGTCCGGGTCGACGGCGACGCAATCGCCATCGGTGCACTGACCCGCCACGTCACCCTGCTCGAGTCGCCGCTGCTGGCCGAGCACTACCGCATCTTCGCCGACGCCGAGCGGGTCATCGCCGACCCGGTCGTCCGCAACCGCGGCACGATCGGAGGTTCCCTGTGCCAGGCCGACCCCTCCGAGGACCTCGCCGCCGTGTGCTCGGCCCTCCGCGCCGAGATGGTGCTCCGCTCCGCGGAGGGTACGCGCCGCGTGCCGGCACGCGAGTTCCACCAAGGGCCGTACGAGACTGCGTGCCGTCCGGCCGAGATCCTCACCGAGGTGCGCGTCCCGATCCGGGCGGGGTGGGTGGGGAGCGCCTACCGCAAGGTCGAGCGCCGGGCGGGTGACTGGCCGGTGGCCGCCGCGGGTGCGTTCGTGCAGGTCGACGGCGACACGGTGACCGACGTCGGCATCGGGCTCACCGCCGTCGGCGCGCCGCACTTCTGCGCCCCCGAGGCGGAGGAGCGGCTGCGCGGCGGCCCGGCCGGCGAGGGCGAGCTCACCGCGGCGGCGGAGCGAGCGGCTCAGGCCTGCAACCCGCAGACCGACCAGCGCGGACCGGCCGACTACAAGCGACACCTCGCCCGTGAGCTCACCCTGCGCTCCCTGCGCAGGGCGGTCGCCCGGGCTCGGGGCCAAGGAGGATGAGCATGCAGGTCACCATGACCGTCAACGGCGACGAGGTCAGCGCCGACGTCGAGCCCAGGCTGCTGCTCGTCCACTTCCTCCGGGACCACCTGCGGCTGACCGGGACGCACTGGGGATGTGACACCTCCAACTGCGGCGCCTGCATCGTCTGGATCGACGGCGTGCCGGTGAAGTCGTGCACGGTCCTCACCGTCATGGCCGGCGGCCACGAGGTCCGCACCGTCGAGGGTCTCGAGGTGGCCGGCAGGCTGGACCCCGTACAAGAGGGATTCATGCAGGAGCACGGGCTGCAGTGCGGCTTCTGCACCCCCGGGATGATGCTCACCGCCCGATGGCTGCTCGACCGTGAGCCCGACCCCGACGAAGCGACCATTCGCGACGCGATCTCCGGCAACATCTGCCGGTGCACCGGCTACGAGGACATCGTGCGGGCGGTGCGCTGGGCCGCCGAACATCCCCGCGGCGCTGGTACAGCCGACGACGAGGTCGCGGCCGGCGACCAGGTCGAGGAGGTGCAGGCATGACCACGACCGAACACCGCAGCCCCGCCGGCAATCCGATGGGGTTCGGCCGGATGCTGCGCAAGGAGGACGTGCGGTTCGTCCGCGGTCGGGGGACTTACGTCGACGACGTCGTCCTGCCGGGGATGCTCCATGGCGCGATCCTGCGAAGCCCGCAGGCCCACGCCCGGATCCGATCGATCGACACGTCCCAGGCGGAGGCGCACCCCAGGGTCAAGGCCGTCGTCACCGGCGCGACCCTGGAGACGCTCAACCTCGCGTGGATGCCGACGTTGTCGCAGGACGTCCAAGCGGTGCTGGCAACCGACAAGGTGCGGTTCCAGGGTCAGGAGGTCGCCTTCGTCGTCGCCGAGGACCGCTACTCCGCGCGCGACGCGCTCGAGCTCATCGACGTCGACTACGAGCCGCTCGATCCGGTCGTGGATGCGCGGAAGGCGCTGGACCCCGGTGCACCTGTCATCCGAGACGACATCGAGGGCAAGACCGACAACCACATCTTCGACTGGGACGCCGGTGACCGTGCCCTCACCGATGAGGTGTTCGCCGGAGCCGAGGTCGTCGTCTCGCAGGACATGCTCTATCCACGGGTGCACCCGGCATCGATCGAGACCTGCGGCACCGTCGCGCAGATGGACCCGGTGACCGGCAAGCTCACCGTCTGGTCGACCAACCAGGCACCGCACGCGCACCGGACCGTCTACGCGCTGGTGGCCGGCATTCCGGAGCACAAGATCAGGATCATCTCACCGGACATCGGCGGCGGCTTCGGCGGCAAGGTCGGTATCTACCCCGGCTACGTGCTGGCCGTCGTCGGCTCGATCGTCACCGGCAAGCCGGTCAAGTGGGTGGAGGACCGCCAGGAGAACCTCACCTCGACGGCGTTCGCCCGCGACTACCACATGCACGGCGAGATCGCGGCCACCCGCGACGGCACCATCCTCGGCCTGCGCGTCAAGGTCCTCGCCGACCACGGCGCGTTCAACGGCACCGCCCAGCCGACCAAGTTCCCGGCCGGCTTCTTCCACATCTTCACCGGCTCGTACGACCTGCGGGCGGCGCACTGCCAGGTCACCGGCGTCTACACCAACAAGGCTCCGGGCGGGGTCGCCTATGCCTGCTCGTTCCGGGTCACCGAGGCCGTGTACCTCGTCGAGCGCATCGTGGACGTCCTTGCCGACGAGCTGGGCATGGATCCCGCCGAGCTGCGCATGAAGAACCTCCTCCGTCCCGAGCAGTTCCCCTACACCTCCAAGACCGGCTGGGAGTACGACTCCGGCGACTATCCTCGCGCTCTGCAGATGGCCCTGGACATGGCCGGGTACGACGCCCTGCGGGCGGAGCAGGCGGAGAAGCGTGCGCGCGGCGAGCTGATGGGCATCGGGGTCAGCTTCTTCACCGAAGGCGTCGGAGCCGGCCCCCGCAAGCACATGGACATCCTCGGCCTGGGCATGGCCGACGGCTGCGAGCTGCGCGTCCATCCGACTGGCAAGGCCCAGCTCCGGCTGTCGGTCCAGACCCAGGGCCAGGGCCACGAGACGACGTTCGCCCAGATCGTGGCGCAGGAGCTGGGCCTGCCGCCCGAGGATGTCGAGGTCATCCACGGCGACACCGACAACACGCCGTTCGGGCTGGGCACCTACGGCTCGCGGTCCACGCCGGTGTCCGGCGCCGCGGCGGCCGTCGTGTCCCGGCGGATCCGGGACAAGGCCCGGGTGATCGCCGCCGCCGCGCTCGAGTGCTCGGTCGACGACCTCGAGTGGGAGCACGGGCGATGGTTCGTCCGGGGTGACCCGGACCAGGGGAAGACGATCCAGGAGGTCGCCCTCCTGTCGCACGGCAGCCTCGAGCTCCCCGAGGGGGTCGAGGGGCACCTGGACGCCTCCGCTGTCTACAACCCGCCCAACCTCACTTATCCCTTCGGGGCGTACGTCTGCGTCGTCGACGTCGACCCCGGCACCGGCGAGGTAAAGGTGCGGCGGTTCGTGGCGGTCGACGACTGCGGCCCCCGGATCAACCCGATGATCGTGGAGGGGCAGATCCACGGCGGCCTGGCCGACGGCGTCGGGATGGCGCTCATGCAGGCCATGGCCTTCGACGAGGTGGGCAACCACCTGGGCGCGTCATTCATGGACTACCTGCTGCCGACCGCACTGGAGTGCCCGTCCTGGGAGACAGGGGAGACCGTGACACCCTCGCCGCACCACCCGCTGGGGTGCAAGGGAGTCGGTGAGTCGGCCACCGTGGGCTCACCGGCCGCCATCGTGAACGCGGTCGTCGACGCCCTGGAGCCCTATGGCGTGCGGCACGCCGACATGCCGCTCACGCCCGCCCAGGTGTGGCTGGCCATGCAAGGACGCCCCGCCCGTACGGACCTGGCGTTCACATGAGCAACCCGGACGTCGAGGAGCGGGCGGCTGCCCTGCGCCGGGCTCACTCCCCGTACGTCCATGCCCGCGTGGTGTTCGCCGAGCGACCGACGTCTGCCAAGCCCGGCGACGAGGCGGTCGTGCTGCCCGACGGGACCATCGAAGGGTTCGTCGGGGGTTCTTGCGCCGAGTCGACGGTCCGGGCTCAGAGCCTGGCCCTGCTCGACTCAGGGGAGTCGCTGTTGGTGCGCATCACGCCCGAGCCGGAGCCGGACCAGCTGGGCAAGCTCACCGTGCACAACGCGTGCCTCTCGGGCGGGTCGCTCGAGATCTTCCTCGAGCCGGTCCTGCCCGCACCCGTACTCGCGGTGGTCGGAGACAGCCCCATCGCCCGGGCGCTCGTCGCGCTCGGCCGGCCGCTGGGCTACGAGGTGGTGCCGTACGAGTCCTCGGCAATGTCGTCGGCGGCTGGGCCGACCGCCGTCGTCGCGGCCTCCCACGGGCGGGGAGAGGAGCAGGCGCTGACCGCCGCCCTGCACAGCGGCGTCCCATATGTCGCGCTGGTGGCCAGCCGGAAGCGTGCCGAGGCGGTGCTGACCTCGCTGGACGTCGCGGAGGAGGAACGCGCCCGCGTGCACAGCCCGGCCGGGCTCGACATCGGAGCGCGGACCCCGGCGGAGATCGCGCTGTCCATCCTCGCGGAGCTGGTCATGGAGCGGCCACGACCGTCGGCGCGGCCGGTCGGCGAGCGGGCCGCGGACGCCGCGGACGCCGCCGATCCGTGGATCACGTCAGAGGCAGGGACGGCCGCCGACCCGGTGTGCGGCATGACGGTCGTCACCGACGAGGGATCGCTGCACCTCGACCACGAGGGCGTACGGTACTGGTTCTGCGGAAGCGGTTGCCTGAGGGCGTTCGCCTCCGAGCCGGCCGGGTACACAGCCGTCGGGAGCCCGTGATCGACGTACGTGACCTCGTCCCGGACGTCGAGACGTTGCGGCGTCGCCTGGATGCCGCCCACTACCTGGCCGATCCGGGTCTGGCGAACGCCCTGTTCTGCGCCGTCCGGCTGCCGCAACCGCTGCTGCTCGAGGGTGAGGCCGGTGTCGGCAAGACGGAGGCGGCCAAGGCGCTGGCCACAGCGCTCGAGACGCCTCTGATGCGGCTGCAGTGCTACGAGGGGATCGACGCCGCCGAGGCCCTCTATGAGTGGGACTACCCACGCCAGCTCCTCGCCATCCGGCTGGCCGAGTCCCGCGACGAGCGGCTGCAGGACGTCGACCTGTTCGACCGGTCCTACCTGGTCAGCCGCCCCCTCCTGCTGGCGGTCGAGCACCCGGGACCACGGCCGGCGGTGCTGCTGGTGGACGAGGTGGACCGCGCCGACGACGAGTTCGAGGCCTTCCTCTTCGAGCTGCTCGCCGAATCGACCGTCACCATCCCGGAGATCGGGACCGTACGGGCTGCGCACCCGAGCGTCGTCGTGCTGACCTCCAACCGAACCCGCGACCTGCACGACGCCCTCAAGCGGCGCTGCCTCTACCACTGGATCGACTACCCGTCGCTGGGGCGGACGGTCGAGATCATCCGCCGCCGCGTACCGGCCGCCTCGGTACGGCTGGCGGAGCGGGTGGCGGACGCGGTCACCCGGATCCGCACCCTCGACCTGCAGAAGCCGCCGGGCACGGCGGAAGCCATCGACTGGGCATCCGCGTTGCTGGTGCTCGGCCTGGACCGGTTCGACGAGGAGGCGGCCGACCAGACGCTGGGGTCCGTCCTGAAGTATCGCGAGGACGTCGCCTTGGCCCGCGAGCGTGGGCTCGACTGGGTCGTGGGGGAGTGAGGCGGCATCGTGCCCGATCTCGCCGTCGTGGCAGCCGGGCTCGGGCAGCTGCTGCACGCGGCCGGGCTGCCGGCGACGCCGGAGCGCAGCGCTCGTTTCGCCGAGGCGGTGACGCTGGCCGCCCCGGCGACGGTGGACGAGCTGTACTGGCTGGCGCGGGTCACGCTGGTATCGGACGTCGACCAGCTCGCCGTGTTCGACGCGGTGTTCGGCCAGGTGTTCCGTGGCTGGACCGACGTGGCCGACATGCGCGGAGACGCCCGTACGTCCGTGCCCCCACCACGACCGGCGCCCGACCCGCCACATGCCCTGAGGGCGATGGGCGAACGGGCCGGCGGCCAGCCCGCCGCTGCCACGGGCAGGGGCGGCCATCACCCCCCGACCGCGACGCGGGAAACCGTCGTGATGACCGTCAGCGACGTGGAGCGCCTGCGCGGGACCGACTTCGCCTCCCTCACCACCAGTGAGCTGGAACAGCTGCGCTCCCTCATCGTCGCCCTGCCGAGCGCCCCACCGCTGCGGCCGTCCCGGCGGCGGGCTCGCCACCCGCTCGGTGACGAGCTCGACCGCAGGGCGACGCTGCGCCGGGCCCGTCGCAGTGGCGGGGACCCGGTCGTGCGGGTGCACCGCAGGCGCCGCCGGCGTCCCCGCCGCCTCGTGCTCATCGCCGACGTCTCCGGCTCGATGGAGGCGTACGCGCGGGCGTACCTCCACCTGCTCCACGGGGCCGTCCGGGCGACTCGTGCGGAGGCGTTCGTGTTCTCGACCAGGCTGACGCGGCTGACCCGCGCGCTGGCCGTGGTGGACCCCGACCTGGCCCTGTCGCGGGCCGCCGCCGCGGCACCGGACTGGTCCGGCGGGACGCGGATCGGGGCCGCCTTGCGCGTGTTCAACGATGAGTACGGGCGGCGGGGGATGGCCCGAGGAGCCGTCGTCGTCCTCGTGTCGGACGGCTGGGAGCGCGGCGACCCGGCAGAGCTCGCCGAGCAGATGGCCCGGCTGTCCCGCCTCGCCAGACGCATCGTGTGGGTCAACCCCCGCACCGCGAACGCGCGCTACGAGCCGCTGGTCGGTGGCATGGCGGCGGCCCTGCCCCACGTCGACGTCCTGGTGAGCGGGCACTCCCTCGACGCTATGGACCAGGTGGTCCAAGCCATCCACGGCTGACGTGCTGGCTCCTACCGTACGGGGGAAGGCGGACCGTTGGCGGCGCGCTCGTTCGGCGGCACGGGGGGCGACGCGCGCCCGATCGGCGGTACGGAGGCGGGAGCTGATCGGTAGGCTGCGACCCGCGCGGGTCGACCCGGTACCCGCGCGGTCGAGCGAGAGCCCGAGGAGCCCCGTGGTGAAGCCCGCAGCGACGCGCCCCGCCGCCCTCACCGCCCTGCTGCTCCTGGTGCTGGGACTGACCGGGTGCGCCAGCGAGAACAGCATCCGGTTGCAGACCCAGGACTTCTACACCGCCGGCGACGGGGTCAACGGCCAGGCAGGGGCCATCGCGATCCGCAACCTCCTCCTCGTGGCCGACGGAGAGGCGGCCGACGCGCAGACGCCCGTGCCCGCCACGGTCCTCGCGACCTTCGCCAACCCCACGAGCGAGCCCGACAGGCTGCTCGAGGTGCGGGTGGGCGAGTCGAGCACGGAGCCCGCCGACGGCGGCCTGGAGATCCCGGCCCGGGGTTACGCCCGGCTCGGGATCGAGGACGACCGGCTCCAGATCGAGGCGGATGGTGTGGTGCCCGGCCGCTTCGTCCTGGTCAGCCTGGTCTTCGAGTCGGCGCCCGAGACGACCCTGCGGGCGCTCGTGCAGCGCGCCGAGGGCTGGTACGCCGACGCGGCCCCCACGGAGGGCGAGGGCCTCAGCGCGTTCGGCGCCACGCCCTCCCCGACCCCCACCGGCTGATCCCAGCAGGCCGTCCCGACCAGGCGTCAGGCCTCGAGCTTGTAGCCCAGCCCCCGCACGGTGAGCAGGTACCGCGGGTGGCCAGGGTCCGGCTCGATCTTGGCCCGCAACCGCTTGACGTGGACGTCCAGCGTCTTCGTGTCCCCCACGTAGTCCGCGCCCCAGATCCGGTCGATGAGCTGCCCGCGGGTGAGCACTCGTCCTGCGTTGCGCAGCAACATCTCCAGCAGCTCGAACTCCTTGAGGGGCAGCTTCACCCCCTCGCCGTCCACCGTGACGACGTGGCGGTCGACGTCCATCCGTACGGGCCCGGCCTCGAGCACCGAGGGCAGCAGGTCGGCCGCCTCGATGCCGCGGCGCAACACCGCGCGGATCCGGGCCACCAGCTCGCGCGAGGAGAACGGCTTGGTCACGTAGTCGTCAGCCCCCAGCTCGAGCCCCACGACCTTGTCGACCTCGGAGTCCTTGGCGGTCAGCATGATCACCGGGACGTTGGAGCGCTGGCGCAGCGCCCGGCACACCTCGGTCCCCGGGATCCCCGGGAGCATGAGGTCGAGCAGGACCAGGTCGGCGCCGTTGCGGTCGAACTCCTCGAGCGCGTCCGGCCCGGTGGGGGCGAGGGCGACGTCGAATCCCTCCTTGCGGAGCATGTACGACAGGGCGTCGCTGAACGAATCCTCGTCCTCGACGACGAGCACGCGGGTCACGGCGTGGCCTCCGGGGTCGGTACGGGCGGCCGGGGCGGTCGCCCGGGCCGGTGCGGGTGGAGCGGCAGGCGCAACGTGAAGGTGGACCCCGTCCCCTGCACGCTCCACACACTGACCTCGCCGCCGTGGCTGGCGGCGATGTGCTTGACGATCGAGAGCCCCAGCCCGGTGCCACCGGTGGCCCGGGACCGCGCGGGGTCCACGCGGTAGAAGCGCTCGAAGATGCGATCGATCTCGGCCTCGGGGATGCCGATGCCCTGGTCGGTGACGCTGATCTCGACGACGTCCTCGCGGCGCCGCACCCCTACCGCGACCCTGGTGTGATCGGCGCTGTACGCCACGGCGTTCTCGACCAGGTTGCCCAGCGCGATGACCAGCTGCTGCTCGCTGCCGAGCACCTGGAGGCCGTGGTCCCCGCCGGAGGCGAGCCGGATGTGCTTGGCCTCCGCGTCGACTCGGCTCCTGTCTAGCGCCGCCGCGACCACGCCGTCGACGGGGACCGGTTCGGGGGAGTCGACCGGGTCGTCGTACTGCAGCCGGGACAGGTCGATGATCTCCTGTACCAGCCGGGTCAGCCGCGCCCCCTCCGCCTGCATCCGCTGCGCGAAGCGCCGTACGGCCTCCGGGTCGTCGCTGGCGTCGTGCACGGCCTCGGCCAGGAGCATGAGCGCGCCGACCGGGGTCTTGAGCTCGTGCGAGACGTTGGCCACGAAGTCGCGACGCACCTCGTTCACGCGGTGCGCGTGCGTGCGGTCCTCCACGAGCACGAGGAGCAGGTCACTCGTCAGCGGGGCCACCCGCGCCGACACGTACAGAGCCTGCGTCGTATCCCTCCCCCGCAGGACCTCGAGCTCCACCTCACGGATCTGCCCGTCGCGAGTCACCCGGCCGGCCAGCTCCAGGAGCGCCGGGTGCGCGATGCGCTCCTGGCGCACCAGCCCGAAGGCGTACGCCGAGGGGCTCGCCTTGACCACGTCGAGGGAGCGGTCGAGGACGACGGCACTGGCGCGGAGCACCGACAAGACCGTGTCGACGCCGAGTGGGACCCGCGACTCGGGGGGAGGCGGCGCGCTGCGCTGTTGCCGCTGTCCGTGGCGCAGCAGCAGGCCCGCGGCCAGGCCGATCGCCGCACCGGCGACGCCCGCCAGCACGGTCGCCACGAAGAGCTCCACATCTGTCGATGCTAGGCGGCCTCGCACGTGGCCCCGGCACCGCGACTGCTCGACGGATCCGGGACCGGGCTGCTGTTCACCTGAACTTCCAGGCCGGTTCATCGGCGTCCCCCCGGGCGCCACCTGGCGGACATACCCTGGCCGCGGCCGGGGTAGGGCTCCGGCATGGACTCCGTACGGCGACCACAGTGAGGTCCGTCTTCATGCGTCAGGCTTTCCACGAGCAGCTCCAGGAGATCAGCGAACAGCTGGTGGCCATGACCGGTCAGGTGGCCGACATGATCCGCACGGCCACCGAGGCGCTGCTGTCGCAGGACATCCACCTCGCCGACCAGACCGTCGCCGCCGACGCCGAGGTGGACCGGTCCCAGGAGGTCGTCGACGAACGGATCATCGAGCTGGTGGCCACCCAAGCCCCCGTGGCGGGTGAGCTGCGGGAGGTCATCTCCGCACTGCGCACCACCGCGAACATCGAGCGGATGGGCGACCTGGCCTCGCACGTGGCCAAGGTGGTCCGGATGCGCTACCCGGAGAGCGCGGTGCCCGACGAGCTGCGCACCACCTTCGCCGCAATGGGCGCCGCCGCGGAGAAGATGGCCACCAAGGCCGGCGAGGTCATCCGGACCCGTGACCTCGACCTGGTCGAGGAGCTGCAGGCCGACGACGACGAGATGGACCGCCTGCACCGGTCGATGTTTCTCGTCGTCCTCGACCACGAGTGGCCCCGCCCGGCCGAGACCGCGGTCGACCTCGCCCTGCTGGGCCGGTACTACGAGCGCTTCGCCGACCACGCCGTGCTGATCGCCCGACACATCCACTACCTGGTGACCGGCGAGATCGAGAGCCACGCCGAGCCCCAGCCCTGACCCGAGGGCCGGCTCCTCGTCCGTACGGGTGGGAGCCGGCCGCCACGTGCGGGACGGGCCCATCGCGTACGGGGCAGGCCGCCCGATCGCGGACGGTCGGCCCCTGACGGGCGTCGGGCGGCCGCGCGGCTACTTGCGGCCCTGGTTCTTGACCGCCTCGATGGCGGCGGCGGCCGCCTCGGGGTCGAGGTACTCCCCTCCAGGGGTCACCGGGGCCATGGCCTCGTCGAGCTCGTAGAGCAGCGGCACCCCGGTCGGGATGTTGAGCCCCGGGATCTCCTCGTCGGAGATGCCGTCGAGGTGCTTGACGAGCGCCCGCAACGAGTTGCCGTGGGCGGCGACGAGCACGGTGAGCCCGGCCCGCACATCGGGGACCACCGCGTCGTACCAGTACGGGAGCATGCGCTCGACGACGTCTTTCAGGCACTCCCGCCTCGGCATGAGCTCCGGCGGCAGGTCGTCGTAGCGGGGGTCGCCGTGCTGGGACCACTCGTCGTCGTCGGGGATGGGTGGCGGTGGCACGTCGTAGGACCGACGCCACAGCATGAACTGCTCCTCGCCGAACTCCGCCAGCGTCTGGGCCTTGTCCTTGCCCTGCAGCGCCCCGTAGTGCCGCTCGTTGAGCCGCCAGTGCCGGCGCACGGGGATCCAGTGCCGGTCGCACTCGTGCAGCGAGATCTCCGCCGTACGGATGGCGCGGCGGAGCACCGAGGTGTGCACGACGTCGGGCAGCAGGTCGCGCTCGATGAGCAGTCGACCACCCGTCGCGGCCTCGTCGCGGCCCTTCTCCGAGAGGTCGACGTCGACCCATCCGGTGAAGAGGTTCTTGGCGTTCCAGTCGCTCTCGCCGTGGCGCAACAGGACCATGCGGTACGGGGCGTCAGCCATGGACGGGAGCCTACCCAGGGCGGTCGGGCCGCAGGTGTCTGAAGGCCTCCAGATTCGCGGTCGACTCTCCGCGAGCCAGCCGCCACTCCCACTCGCGGGCGATTGACGAGGCGAAGCCGAGCTCGAGGATGGTGTTGAACGACGAGTCCGCGGCCTCCAGGACGACGCCGAGCAGGCGGTCGATCTCGGCGGGCGTGACGGTGGACAGCGGCATCCGTCCCACCAGGTAGATGTCACCGGCGCCGTCGACCGAGAAGGCCACGCCGTAGAGCCGCGAGTTGCGCTCGAGCAGCCAGCGCCAGACGGCCTCGTGGTTCTCGTCCGGGCAGCGCGCGACGAAGGCGTTGACGATCAGGCTGTGGTCACCGACAGCGAGGCTGCAGACCGTTCGCTGCCTGCGCTCACCAGGGAGCTGCACCGCGAAGCGGCCCGACCCGGTCTCCTCCCAGTCGGCACCGGTGGCATCGAGCGCGCGGCGCATCCGGGCCGCCACGTCGCCGGTCACCGACCCACCACCAGAGGCTCGCCCGTCCGCCCGTGCAGCTCATCGCGGATCCGCGTCCGCAGGTCCGCGCGGGCCGCCCGGTACACGTCGAGCACCTGTTCCGCGGTCGCGTCCCACCCGAAGCCGGCGGCGTGCCGGACGGCTCCGGCGGAGAGCCGCTCCAGGCGCTGTCGGTCGGCGACCAGGGATCGCATGGCGGCGGCCCAGTCGGCGGGCTCGTGGCCGTCGACCAGCACCCCGCTCGTACCGTCGGCGACGGCGGTGCGCAGCCCGCCGACCGCGGCGGCGACCACGGGAGTGCCGCAGGCCTGGGCCTCGAGAGCGACCAGTCCGAAGGACTCGGAGTACGAGGGGACGGCGACGAGGTCGGCGGCGCGGTACCAGTCGGCCAGGGCCGGCTGGGTCACCGGCGGCTCGAACCGCACGACGTCCTCGACGGACAGGGCCCTCGCCAGCCGGACCAGCGACTCAGGCTGCTCCAGGCCGGTGCCCGAGGGGCCGCCCACGACCGCCACGACCAGCCGGTCGCGCAGCGTGGGGTCCTCGCGCAGCATCGCCGCGGCGGCCCGGACCACGACGTCGGGGGCCTTGAGCGGCTGGATCCTGCCGGCGAAGAGGAGCACGACTGCGTCGCCCGGCAGCCCCAGCCTGGCGCGGGCGGCGGCGGTGTGGCCCGGGGTGAAGACGTCGAGGTCGACGCCCGGGTGGACCGTGGTGACCTTGGCCGGGTCGGCGCCGTAGAGGTCGACGAGCTGCGCGGCCTCGTCCTCGGTGCTGGCGACCAGCCGGTCGGCCGCCACCACGACCTGCTCCTCGCCGATGACGCGGTAGCGCGGCTCGGGCGTGTCGCCCTCGGCGAGCGACGCGTTCTTGACCTTGGCCATGGTGTGCATCGAGTGCACGAGTGGGACCCGCCAGCGCTCCTTGGCCAGCCAGCCGACCTGGCCGGACAGCCAGTAGTGCGAGTGCACGACGTCGTACCAGCCCGGCTCGTGCTCGGCCTCGGCCCGCAGGACTCCGGAGGTGAAGGCGCAGAGCTGCGCCGGCAGGTCGTCCTTGTCGAGCTCCTCGAACGGGCCGGCGGTGACGTTGCGGACGAGCACGCCGGGAGCGACCTCTACGATCGACGGCAGCCCGGCGGTCGTGGCGCGGGTGAAGACCTCCACCTCGATGCCTCGGCCGGCCAGGCGCCGGGCCAGCTCGACCACGTACACGTTGAGGCCGCCCGCGTCGCCGGTCCCTGGCTGGTCCAGCGGCGAGGTGTGGACGCTGAGCATCGCCACGCGACGCACGGCGTCGAGCGGGTGCCTCCTGCCGTGGTCCTCGGTCACCTGCACCTCCCTGGGAGCGAACCGCCAGGAATCCTTCCCGATTCCCGTTCCTGCATGTGTCCGGGCGGCCTGCGACCCTGGGGCCATGCGCATCACCACAGTGCTCGGCGACATCACCAGGCAGCAGGTCGACGCGATCGGCAACGCGGCCAACAGCCGGATGCGCGGGGGCGGAGGCGTCGACGGAGCGATCCACCGGGCCGGCGGGCCGGCTGTGCTGGCGGACTGCATCCGGCGGTTCCCGGACGGGCTGCCCACCGGTCGGGCGGGCTGGACGACAGCGGGCGAGCTGCCGGCCCGGTGGGTGATCCACCTGGTCGGGCCCAACTGGGCCGCGGGTCAGCGCGACCCCGAGCTGCTGGCCTCCTGCTACCGCGAGGCGCTGGCCGTCGCGGACGACCTCGGGGCGGGCACGCTGGCGCTGCCGGCCGTCTCGGCGGGGATCTACAGCTGGCCGCTCGAGGACGCCGCCCGGATCGCCGTACGGGCGGTGCACACGAGCGGGTCGGGCGTGGCGGAGGTCCGGTTCGTCCTCTTCTCGGATGAAGTGCACGAGGTCTTTGGGGCGACTGTGACGGAGGTCGTGTCCGATTCGTGACCGATAAACGTGACCTCGGCGCAACCGAACCGGCACCATAAGCGTCGTCCTGGGTGACCGCGCGACCGTCCGCGGTCACCCTTGTCGAGGAGGAACGCACGTGCCCAGACCCCGCTCCTTCGCATCCGGCGCCGTGGCCGTCATGACCGCCATGGCCGTGGCGGGCGTGGGCGCCTACGGCGCGACCCTCCTCGTGGACGGCGGCCGGGGTCCGGCCACCGTCGCCACGGCCACCGAGACGCCGACCACGCCGGCGTCCACCCCGTCGGAGACGGTCACACCGACCGCGACCCCGACGCCGACCGAGACGCCCACGCCGACGCCGACCCCCACGATCGAGGCGCTGCTCGAGCCCGGCGACTCCGGCGACCAGGTGCGCGAGCTGCAGTCCCGGCTCAAGCAGCTGCAGTGGTACGACCCCAACATCAGCGGCGAGTACGACGAGACGACCCGCGAGGCGGTCTCGGGCTTCCAGGGCAGGCGCGGCTTCGAGGTCACCGGAGTGGTCGACCAGGAGACCTGGGACAAGCTCGTCTCGATGAGCCGGCAGCCCACCGACGACGAGATGCACAACCGGATCGTCCCGGGCCCGACGATCATCGGGCCCGGCAGCTCCGGCGACCGCGTCCGTGAGCTGCAGGCGCGGCTCAAGCAGATCGGCTGGTTCTCCGGCGAGGTCACCGCGAACTACGGCTCCGCCACGTCGACGGCGGTGGCCGGCTTCCAGACCAAGCGCGGCATCCCGTCGACCGGCGAGGTGGACCAGCGCACCTGGGACCGGCTGGTCGCGATGACCCGCAAGCCGAGCGACGACGAGCTGCACAACCGCGTCCCGACGGCGGCCCCCGGTTCGGACGCGGCGACCGGCCTGGACTCCCGGTGCCTCACCGGCCGGGTGATGTGCATCGACAAGTCCTCGCGGTCGCTGCGCTGGGTCGTCGACGGGCAGGTGCGGATGACCGTCGCGGTCCGCTTCGGCTCGGAGTTCACGCCGACCCGCGAGGGGGCCTTCAGCGTCTACTTCAAGAGCCGCGACCACCACTCGAGCCTGTACGACACGCCCATGCCGTACGCCATGTTCTTCAGCGGTGGCCAGGCGGTGCACTACTCGGCGGACTTCGCGGCCAACGGCTACAGCGGTGCTTCGCACGGGTGCGTCAACGTGCGCGACAAGGGTGCCGTGGCGGCGCTGTTCGACTCGGTGCGGGTGGGCGACCGGGTCGTCGTCTACCGCTCCTGACGCCCCCCAATGATCACGGCAGCCGCCTAAGTGGGTGCCGAGCCAGGTGAATGCACCGCGGCACCTGCCCACTTGCTGCGGCACGCCTCGCCGGGGCCGGCCGACCCGCCCGCAGAACCGAGCGCCGGGGACGAGGCGAGCGATCCGGGCGGCCGCGCCACGCAGCCGCCGGGCGGGGGGCGCCGTCATGATCACCGTGTGGATGCCGTGCCGATCACCGTGTGGATGCCGTGCCGCCCCGCGGGAGCTGAGCCGCACGCTGATCACGCCGGCGGTCCAGGCGGCCGAGGCCGAGCCCCAGGCGCTCAGTCGGCCACCCGGATCCGCACCCGCCGGAATCCCCGCCCCTTGTTCTCGACCTTGACCACCTCGAGTCGGCCGATCTGCCGGGTGCTCGCGACATGGGTCCCGCCGTCGGCCTGCAGGTCGAGGTCGGTGATGTCGACCAGCCGGACCTCCTCCAGATCGGGCGGCAGGAGGTCGGTGGCCGTCTTGACGATGTCGCCGAGCGCGTAGGCCTCGGCGCGCGGGAGGACCCGCACGGTGATCGCCCGGTCCAGCGCGACCTCCCGGTTGAGCGCCTCGGTCAGCGACTCCTTGAAACCCGCCGGCACCTCCGGCAGGTCGAAGTCCAGCCGGGCCACCCCGGGCTCCATGTTCCCGCCCGTCACCGGAACCCCGTGGTCCCGCGACATCACCCCGCACAGCACGTGCAGCCCCGAGTGCGTACGCATGAGCAGCGACCGCCGGGGGTCGTCCAGCGCCCCACGTACCGCAGTCCCCACCGGGGGCAACGGGTCGGACTCGTGCGGCACCAGCCACAGGTCGTCGCGCGGCCGCACCCCGACCACCCGGGTCGTCACCCCGCCCCAGAGCAGCACGCCCTCGTCCGGCGGCTGCCCCCCGCCACCCGGGTAGAAGGCCGAGCGGTCCAGCACGATCCCGTTCTCCGGGTCGCTGGCCAGCACCGTGGCCTCCCACTCCCGCAGCGTCTGGTCATCGAGCTCCAGCCGGTGGGTCCGGCCGTGGTGGTCGTGGCGCACGGCGACGACCCTACGGGCCTCACCTCGGAGCGTTCAGGAAGCCCGCCACCAAGGCCCGCACCTCCCGCCGGTGCGACCACAGCACACCCCCGGGCGGCAGCACCCGGACCTGCACCCGCGGCAGCAGGCGCCCCAGCTCTCGGGCCACCGACGCCGGGTGCGTCGCGTCGCCCTCCTGCCCGACCACGAGGGCGGGGCACCGTACGGCCGACAGAAGCGTGCGGTCGCTCAGCGGCTGCAGCGACGGCACTGCACGCAGCGCCGCCGCCACCGGCGTCCCCACGAGCCGCTCGGCCTGACGGCGCGTCCACACGACCGCATCCGGACGAGCCCGTACGGCCTCCGGCTGCTCGGCCAGCAGCAGTGCGGCCAGCCCCGCCGCGTCGCCCCGCTCGACGAGCGCAGCCATCGCCGTCAGCCGGGCGGTCGCGGCGTCACCGCGGGGTCGGTCGATCGCCCCCGGCAGCACCAGGACCACCCGCTCGAAGCGGTCCGGGGTCTCGGCGAGCAGGGCGAGCAGGGCACCGGCCCCCATCGAGACCCCGAGGGCGCGCTCCGCCCCGACCTCGCCGGCGACGGTCCGCAGTTGCCGCGCCAGACCCCCGTACGACCAGGGCTCCCCCTCCTGCGACAGCGTCGCCCCGTGGCCACGGAAGTGCAGGAAGACGCGGGTCCCGCGCACCCCGGAGCCGAACGGCCGGGTCTCGGGGATCGACTGCGCCAACCCGTGGCCGAAGACGGTGACCGGCTCCCCCGAGCCGGTGACGAGGACCTCGGTACCGGCGACGACCCGGGCGCTCACCCGAGGACGGTCACCACGGCCCGTACGGCCCCATGTGCTGGCTCCCTCCGCCACCCCGGCCCACCGCCCGTACGGCGGGGCGGACGTCGACCAGGTAGACGATGGCGGCGACGGAGCCGATCAGGTTGATGAAGTTCAGCGGGCTGAGCAGCACCACGTTGATCGCCAGGGCAACGCCCACGATGGCCAGCCACAGGCCGCGGGTGCGCTTGCCGGCGGCCGGGAAGGCCTCGGGTCGGGTCCGCAGGACGTCGACGAGGGCCCACACCTTCAGGCCCAGCGACGCCGCGGTCAGGACGAGCAGGACCAGCGACTGGAACGAGCCGAAGATGTCGAGCACACCGAAGAGCCTACGACGCCCGGACGGCAAAGGCCCCCGCGACCAGGGGTCGCGGGGGCCTTTCCGGTGAGGGGTTGCGCTCAGTTGCCGACCTTGTCGGCGGCAGCCTCGACGGCCTCCGCAGCGGCCTCGGCGGTCTTGCTGGCCGAGGTGGCGGTGGCCTTGACGGCGCGCTTGGTGTTCGCGGCGCTCTTGCGGACCGTGGTCCGGGCGCCCTTGGCCTGGCGGGTCGTGGTCTCGACCTGCTCCTCGAGGCGCTCGGTAGCGGCCTGACGACGGATCCGGTCGACCAGGATCTTGCCCCGGCCGGCGAGGACGACGTACTGCTCCTCGACGTCGTCGCGGGTCTCGGTCACGAACTCCTCGACCTGCTCCAGCAGGGTCTTGACCCGGGCCGGCACCTCGGTGCGCAAGGACACGACGTCCTGCGGCAGGGCGACGGCGCGGTCGGCGACCTTGACGGGAGCGTGGGCGGCGCGGTCCTGGAGGACCTGGACGCGGCCGGGGACCTCGCGCAGCGTGGCGACGGCGAGGTCGATCGCGCCGGCGACCGCGTACAGCGGCGTCCGGGGGTTGTCGAGGGCCGTCGATGCGGCCTTGCGGCGGTTCTTGGTGGTGGTAGCCATGTTGATCACCTCTCGTTGGAATGGACGTTCTCGCGGCGGAAGGACTCGTAGATGTCGAGCAGTACCTGCTTCTGCCGCTCGCTCATGGTGTGGTCGGCGAGGACGGCGGTCTCGACCGACCGGTCGGCCGAGGGCTCCTCGATCAGGCCTGCCCGCACGTACAGCACCTCGGCGGAGATGCGCAGCGCCTTGGCGATCTGCTGCAGGACCTCCACCGAGGGCTTGCGCAGCCCTCGCTCGATCTGGCTGAGGTAGGGGTTGCTCACCCCTGCCTGCTCGGCGAGCTGGCGGATGGACAGCTCCGCGCTGCGGCGCTGCTCCCGCAGGTACTCGCCCAGCGAGCTCACCTTCACCCCGGCCATGACTCCATCATGCTAGCTCACAGCAAGCAAAGCAAGGCCATCCAGCCGTGACGCTACTCACAAGTAACCTTTACTCCGCCGACGTTTCACCCTCCGGACACCGTGGAAGGCCGCTAGCCCCCAGCATCCGTCCGGTCCGTTCAGCACCGGTTCACCCACCCGTGACAGTCTCCCCGCGTGAGCGATCCCGACTCGCGGCTGACCCGCCGCCTGACCACGGTCGACGCCGTGGTCCTGGGCCTCGGGGCGATGGTCGGCACCGGTGTCTTCGTCGTCTGGGGCCCGGCGGCCGACCGGGCCGGTGCCTGGCTGCTGGCCGGGCTGGGGGTGGCCGCCGTGGTCGCCTTCTGCAACGCCGCCTCGTCCGCGCAGCTCGCGGCCGTACACCCGCGGTCCGGCGGCGCCTACGTGTACGGGAGGGAGCGGCTCGGTCCCGCGTGGGGGGCGGCCGCGGGCTACGCCTTCGTGGCCGGCAAGGTGGCTTCCTGCGCGGTGGCCGCCCTTGCCGTCGGCACCTACCTGTGGCCCGATCAGGCCCGGGCGGTCGGGGTGGGCGCAGCGGTGACGGTGACCGCCGTGAACCTCGCGGGAGTGACCAAGACGGCCCGGACGACCCGCTGGCTGCTGGTCGTGGTCCTCGCGGTGCTGGCCGCTGCCGTGGTCGTGGCCCTGGCCGGCGACCGCCCGGACGCCGTGCAACACGCACGGGTCGTCGATGCCGTCAGGGCGCTGGACGTCCTCGGAGCCGCGGCCCTGCTGTTCTTCGCGTTCGCTGGCTACGCGCGCATCGCGACGCTCGGCGAGGAGGTACGCGATCCTGGGCGGACGATCCCCCGCGCCGTGCCGATCGCCCTGGCCGGCGCGCTGGGCCTGTACCTCGTGGTGGGTGCCACTCTCCTGGTCGTCCTGGGCCCGGACCGTACGGCGGCGACGACGCGGCCGCTCGTCGAGCTGGTCGAGGTGGCCGGGGCGCCGTGGCTGGCACCCGTCATCGTGGTGGGAGCAGGGATCGCCGCGCTCGGCGCCCTGCTCTCGCTCGTCGCCGGGGTGAGCCGCACCGCCTTCGCCATGGCGGCCGAAGGAGACCTGCCCCGCGCGCTGGACGCGGTCCACCCGACCCGCAAGGTGCCGCACCGGGCTGAGGTCGTCGTCGGCGTGGCCGTGGTGGTGGCGGTCCTGACCGGCGGGCTCGTCGGCGCCGTGGCCTTCAGCGCCTTCACCGTGCTGCTCTACTACGCGGTCACCAACGCCGCCGCCCTGCGCCTCGGACCCGACGAGCGGCGGTGGCCCCGCGCGGTCCCCGTCGTGGGCTTCCTGGGGTGCCTCGTGCTCGCCGCCACCCTGCCGACCGCCACCGTCGCCCTCGGGCTCGGCTGGCTGCTCGGCTCACTCGCCGTACGGGCGGTGGCGCGGCGGCGGGCGGAAGCGGTAGGGCAGTAGCGGCTCCAGCCCGGTGCTCAGGGAGCGGAGCGCGGCGTGACGAGGAGGAGCGCAGCGGCGAGGACGCTGAGGAGGATCCAGACGGCCGCGATGATGACCGCGAAGGTCTCCAGCTCGGGGTCGAAGAAGGCGGGCACGGCCGTCAACGCCGCAGCCAGCCGGGACACGACGACGGCGGCGCGAGCCCACGCCGTGCCGCGCCAGGCCCAGGGGGCCGAGAGGATCGTCGCAGCGGCGAGGACGAGCAGCAGCACGGGCTGGAAGCCCAGGCCCAGCTCCCCCAGGGAGACGAGGGCGTCGCCGGCGGCGAGCAGGACGGCGAGGACGACCCCGACCCGGGCGGCGCGGGAGGCACCGTGGGTTCGAGTGGGACCGGCGGTGGTGGCGGACATGGGTTCTCCTCCGTTCGGTGGGGACGCTCCCGTTGGAGCTGTCCGACACCGTCGACCCCGTGGGCGCCCGGCACATGAGGCGGTAACCCCGCGCCACCATGCCCGTACCGGGAGAAGACCCGGTACGAGTAGGGCCGTGCACCCAGACGCATCCGCCGGCCGGCGCCATACTCAGCGCATGCCGCCCGACGGGGGTACTCCTCCGGCGATCCGGGTCCTGCTGGCCGACGACCACCCCGTCGTCCGGCGAGGGCTCGCGGCCCTGCTGCAGACGCTGGACGGGGTCGAGGTCGTCGCCGAGGCGGGGACCGGTGAGGACGCCGTGCGCGAGGCGGGGCTGACCCGTCCCGACGTCGTCGTCATGGATTTGCGGATGCCAGGCGTCGACGGCGTAGAGGCGACCAGGCAGATAGTCCGGAACCGCCCCGGCACCGCGGTCCTCGTCCTGACCATGTTCGACGAGGACGCTCTCGTCGCCGGCGCCTTGCGAGCGGGGGCGCGCGGCTACCTCCTCAAGGGTGCCGAACAGGACGAGATCGAGCGGGCGATCCGGGCGGTCGCATCAGGAGACGTCATCATGAGCGGAGCGGTCGCCGGCCGGGTGCTCGGCGGTGTCTCACCGGGGCACCGGACGTCGGTCCTGTCGTCACTCTCTCCACGCGAGCTGGAGGTGCTGGACGTCGTGGCGACGGGGGCGAACAACACGGCGGTGGCCGAGCGGTTGGGGCTGGCCCCCAAGACCGTGGGCAACCACATCTCCTCGATCTTCCTCAAGCTCGACGTGGCCACGCGCGCCGAGGCGGTGGTCATCGCCAAAGACGCCGGGCTGGGACGCCGTGGCTGACCGGGGCGCCGCGGTGCCGGAGGAGGTCGGAGCGAGCCCCCCCGCGCGCGGCTGGGTGGTCGCCTGCGCGGGAACCGGCGTCGCCCTCGTGCTCGCGACGGCCGCCGGTGCGCTCGCCGCCGGGATGACCTGGCGGACCTTCCTCGACGCCTACGTGATGTCCAACCTCGTCATCGGGCTCGCCCTCCTCGCGTCGGGTGCGCCCATCGCGTGGTTCACCCGCAACATGGTGGGCTGGCTCTTCGTCGCGAGCGGCCTCGGGCACCTCGCGACGGCAGCCGCGACCGCCGTCGAGCTGTACGGCCTGGGAGCCGGGTGGCCCCTGCCCGTCCTCGAGACACTCTCGACGGTCTCGACCGGCGCGTGGCAGGTCGGGATAGGAGTGCTGTTCCCCCTGGCCGTCCTGCTCTTCCCCGACGGCCGTCTCCCGTCGCGGTGGTGGGCACCCGTCGCGTGGCTCATCGTCGCCAGCGGTGGCTTCCACGTCGTCTCCGGCGTCATCAGCACGGGGTCGGTGCTCGACGAGGGCGTGGACTCGATCCTGTCCACCGGCAGGGACGTGCCCCATGAGCTCGAGTCCGCGGTGGGCACCGTCGGCTCCGTCGTCTGGCTCCTGGCCATCGCCGCGCTCGTCGTCCGCTACGTCCGCGGGGAGGAGCGCACCCGCCGCCAGCTCATGTGGCTGGTCCTCGCCCTCCTCGTCGTCACGGTGCTCAACTGGCAACGCTTGACCACCGGAGACGGACCCGTCGTCTTCCTCCTGTCGGCGCTGCTCGTCCCCGTCTCCATCGCCATCGCCGTCGTCCGTCACGAGCTGCTGGACATCCGCCTCGTCCTCTCCAGGACGCTCCTGTACGGGTTGACGTTGGCGGTCGTCGTGGCCGGGTACGCCGGGCTGGTCGCGGCCGCCTCGCTCATCGTGTCCGCCGCCGAGCCGGCGGTGCCGATCGGCGCGGCGATCGTCGTGGCGATCTGCTTCACGCCGGTGCGCCTGGCGCTGACCCGGGTGATCGACCGGGCATTCCACGGGACACGATCCGACCCCGCCCGGACGGCCCGGCGGGTGGGTGAGCACATGCGCCACGACGACGACCTGGCGGGGGTCCTCACCCAGACCCGAGCGGCCCTGCGGCTGCCCTGGCTCGCGCTGCGCCGGGTCCCCGACGGCCTCGAGCTGACCGTAGCCGGCAACCCCGACGGATCACCGTCGGCCGAGATCCCGCTGAGCTATCGGGGGGAGGTCGTGGGCGCGCTGGTGGTGGGGCTCCGTCGCGGCGAGCGGGAGCTCCACCACGCCGACCGCCGGACCCTCGAGCTGATCGCGACGCCGGTGGCGGTCGCCCTGCACGCGCTGACCCTCACCGAGCAGGTACGGCTGGCCCGGGCAGCGACCGTCGAGGCCGGCGCGGCGGAGCGGGTCCGTCTGCAGCGGGAGTTGCACGACGGTCTCGGCCCGACTCTGACGAGCGTCACCTTCCGGGCCGACGCCGCATCGAACCTCATCCGTACCGACGTGGAGGGGGCGCAGCGGCTGCTCAGCGAGGTGCGCACCGACCTCCGTGCGGCGCTGGACGACGTCCGCCAGGTGGTCTACGGACTCCGGCCCATCGAGCTGGACGACCTCGGGCTGGTCGGGGCGTTGCGCCAACGGCTGGCGGCGCTGCCCGGCGAGTCACGCCGCGGCGTCGCCGTCGAGCTGCACGTGTCGGACCGGCTGCCGTTGCTCTCGCCGGCGGTCGAGCTCGCCGCCTTCCGCATCGTCAGCGAGGCGGTCGCCAACGTGCTCCGCCACTCCGACGCCCGTCGCTGCCGCGTCAGCCTGTCCGCCGACGACGACCTCGTGGTCCGCGTCGGGGACGACGGCACTCGTCCGCAAGCTTGGCATCCAGGGGTGGGCCTCCGGTCGGTCTCCGAGCGCGCCGAGGAGCTGGGGGGATCCGCCACCGCCGGACCGACCGTCGAAGGCTGGGAGGTCGTCGCCCGGCTGCCGCGGCAGCACATCGCGTCCTCCGGTGCCGTGCCCCTCGTCCCGGAGCAGCCGACCCCGGCCCAGCCCTGAGGATCATCGGCGCTCGAACCGGACACCCCCGCGCGGCTCGGGCGATTCGTCCACCGATGATCACCCAGTCCGCGCGGACCGAGCCGGCGTCGGTTCACCAGTCGACCGCGTGGACCTCCCCGACCGGGCGCCCCCCACCGAGGAGGGGTGCACGGCCGACCTCGTCGAGCACCGGGTGGTCCACACCGAGCCTGCGCAGCGCAGCGGCCATGACGACCGGCCGGGCCCGCGCACCGCCGTCCTCCACCTTGACGGCGACAGCACGCCCGTCGTCCAGGGCCACCGCGTAGACGGCCTCGGCGCCGCCCTTGCCGAAGAGCCCGGGAACCGCCCGTACGAGACGGGCCTCGTCCCGCGTCGTCCCGCTGGTGTACTCGGGGTGGGCCTGGATGGCGTCCACGACGCGGCGGCCCGGGGTGCCGGGCTCCGCGAGGGCCAGGGCTCGGAAGGCCCGCGCGAGACCGGTCAGCGAGACCGCGTAGAGCGGGGCGCCGCAGCCGTCGACACCCGTGTGGGCGACCGGCTCGCCGGCGAGCTCGGCCAAGGTCGCGGCGATCGCCTGCTGGAGCGGGTGCCGTGGATCCGGGTAGGTGTCGATGGGCCACCCGTTGACCGCGCACGTCGCGAGCATCGCCGCGTGCTTGCCCGAGCAGTTCATCGCGATCGGGCTGGGGTCGAGGCCTTGACGGCCGTACGCCAGCCGGGCCAGGTCGTCCAGCGGCCACTCGGGCGGGGTCTGCAGCGCCGACTCCTCGAGGCCGACCGAGGCCAGGATCCGCCGCACCCCGGCGACGTGGAACTCCTCCCCGGAGTGGCTGGCCGCGGCCAGCGCGAGCAGCTCGCCGTCGAGGTCGAGCCCGAGCCGGAGCATCGCGGCGGCCTGCACCGGCTTGTTGGCCGACCGCGGGTACATGGGAGCGTCGGTCTCACCGACCGAGAACGCGGTCCGCCCGTCGGAGGCCAGCGCGATGGCCGAGCCGCGGTGGCGACTCTCCACGAACCCGGACCGGACGGCCTCGGCGACGACGGGCAGCACGGCGGCGAGGCTAGCCGTGCCGGCGAGCGCGCTCGTCGCCGACCACCCGGACCAGTCCGCGGATCCGCTCCAGGTCGTCGCGGACATCCCGGAGGTGGTCGTTCAGGACCCCGGCGGCCGCTCTGATGTCCGCGTCGCTGCGCTCGGTCAGGCTCGGCACCTGCTGCTTGCCGACCAGCTCCCGGACGTCGTCGCGACCGGGACGGACGCCGTCGTCGAGCGCCTCGAGCTCGGGTCCCGCGAGCACCATCCCCCGGCGCTCGGCCTCGGCCAGTGCGAGGTCGAGGCGCCCGCCGAGGAGCTCCTCCGCATAGCCGAGCGACTCCTCCTCCGTGCGCGCCTCCGCCAGCAGGAGGTCGAGGTCGTCGGTCGACAGCGCGACGACGCCGGCCGCTATGTCCTCCGCCTCCTCGCGCGAACGGTGGCGGCCGGCCCTCACCGTCTCTCCCGGATACCGAGCAGGGCCGCCGCGTCAGACCCCGACATCGGCGGGCGTTGGACGAGGGTGGCCAGCTGTGCGGCGCGCTGCACCAGCTCGGCGTTGTCGCGGACCGGCCGTCCCTTGGCGAAGGTGGTGGTGTCCTCCATCCCCACCCGCAGGTGTCCGCCGGCGGAGAGGGCAGCGAGCGCGACCGGGAGGGAGGTCCGGCCGATGCCCGTCGCGCTCCAGCTGGTGACCGCCTCGGGCAGGGCCTGCACCGCCGCCACGAGGGCGGCGGCCGTCCCGGGCATGCCCCCCGGCACGCCCATGACGAGGTCGCAGTGCACGCGACCTCCGTACGGGAGTCCGTGCCTGTCCAGCAGGCGGTGCAGGGCGGCCACGTGGCCGATGTCGAAGAGCTCGAACTCCGGTACGACCTCGTGCTCGACGGTGCGCTCGTAGAGCTCGACCACGAAGGGCCAGGGGTTCATGAAGACGTCGTCGCCGAAGTTGACCGTGCCCATCGTCAGGCTGCACGAGTCCGGGTCGGCGTCGAGGACGCGGAGGCGGTCCTCGTACGGGTCGTGGACGCTGCCGCCGGTGGACAGCTGGACGACCAGGGCGGTGCTTTCGCGCAGCGCGGCGACCGTCTCCTTGAGCCGGCCGAGGTCGAGTGTCGGCTCGTGGGCGTCGTCCCGGATGTGGACGTGCACCATGGCTGCCCCGGCGGTCTCACAGGCGATGGCGGTGTCGACCAGCTCGTCCAGCGTCGTGGGCAGTGCCGGCACGTCCTCCTTGCGCGACTCCGCGCCGGTGGGAGCGACCGTGATGAGGGTCCCGGTGGGGGCTGCAACGGGCATTGCGGGAGTCTTGCACAGGGCGGGTGCCGCGCTGGCTCAGGGACCGATTCCGGTCAGCCGTCGAGCCCGACCAGCTCGGGGTGCTGGCGGAACCACGCGATGGTCCGCCGGAGGCCGTCCTCGATGTCGACCTTGGGCTCCCAGCCGAAGACCTCGCGAGCCAGGGTGACGTCGGGCTGACGCACTGTGGGGTCGTCCTGCGGGCGGCGAATGAACTCGATCTCCGACGACGAGCCGCACAGGTCGCGGATCCACTCGGCGAGCGCCAGCACCGAGATCTCCCGCGGGTTGCCGATGTTGACCGGACCCGGGTGCTCGGAGCGCAGCAGGCGGACGACCCCCTCGACCAGGTCGTCGACGTAGCAGACCGATCTCGTCTGCGATCCGTCACCGGCGACCGTGACCGGGTGGCCGGCCAGGGCCTGCCGGATGAACGTCGGGATGGCTCGACCGTCGTTGGGCCGCATCCGCTCCCCGAAGGTGTTGAAGATGCGCACGATGCCGGTGTCCACGCCGTACGAACGGCGGTAGGCCATCGTCAGCGCCTCCCCGAACCGCTTGGCCTCGTCGTAGACCCCGCGGGGACCGACCGGGTTGACGTGGCCCCAGTAGGTCTCCGGCTGCGGGTGGACCTGGGGGTCGCCGTAGGTCTCCGAGGTGGAGGCGAGCACGAGCCGGGCCCCGGTGTGCCGCGCCAGGCCGAGGGCGTGGAACGTGCCGATCGAGCCGACCTTGAGAGTCTCGACGGGCAGCTTGAGGTAGTCGATGGGCGAGGCCGGGGAGGCGAAGTGCAGCACCGCGTCGACGGATCCGCCCACGTGGACGTACTCGGTGACGTCGGCTCGGATCAGCCGGAAGCCGTCGTGCTCCATCAGGTGCTCGACGTTGTGCGGGGTCCCGGTCACGAAGTTGTCGAGGCACACCACCTCGTAGCCCTCGCAGAGCAGGCGCTCGCAGAGGTGGGAGCCGAGGAAGCCCGCTCCCCCGGTGACGACGGCACGTGGCACGGGAAACCCCCTCATGGGTGGCGGAACCGGGTCATCGTAGGCGGCCTGCCACCCTGGTCGCGTGCGGGCAGTGGTGCAGCGGGTCTCGTCGGCCTCGGTGAGCGTCGGCGGGGAGGTCATGGGGTCGATCGAGGAGCCGGGCCTCGTGGTGCTCGTGGGCGCGACCCACGCCGACGGACCGAGCGAGGTCCGACGACTGGCACGCAAGATCTGGGAGCTGCGCATCCTGGACGGTGAGCGGTCGGCGTCGGACCTGGGCGCGCCGCTGCTGGTGGTCAGCCAGTTCACCCTGTACGCCGAGACCCGCAAGGGCCGCCGGCCGTCCTGGAACGCCGCGGCGCCCGGACCGGTGGCCGAGCCCGTGGTCGAGGCCTTCGTCGCGGAGCTGCGGTCGCTGGGCGCCCGGGTCGAGACGGGGGTCTTCGGCGCGGACATGTCTGTCGCGCTGGTCAACGAGGGGCCGGTCACCCTGGTCCTCGAGACCTGACCCGGGCTCCCGATTGACCACGTTCACTACCCTGGCGGTGCCGCCACCAGTCTTCTGCACCTGGTGATGGCCCGATCAGCCTGGTGGTGGCCTGCGGTCCAGGCCTCGACCCGGCCAGCCCGCCGGTGACCCGGAACTGGCCCGGTGTCCCAGGCCGCGGGCCCCACTCACCCGGCTGACGTGGTCAATGGAGGTCAGCCCAGCCGCGGCCGCACGTGCAGCCCGACCTCCGGGTCGACGACGACCTCCTGGGCTGCAGCGACGCCGCCGGCGAGCAGCGGGGCGTCGACCGGGGTACTGCGCTTGATCACCGCGAGGCCGATCGGCCCCAGCTCGTGGTGCCGGGCGGCCGACCCCACGGACCCCACGACGCGGTCACCGGCCTCGACGGGGTCACCGTGCGCCGGGAGGTGGTCCACGGACCCGTCGAGATGCAGCATCACCAGGCGCCGGGGCGGGCGGCCGAGCGTGTGGACCCGGGCCACCGTCTCCTGGCCGCGGTAGCAGCCCTTGTCGAGGTGGACGGCCGGCCCGATCCAGCCGACCTCGTGCGGGATCGTACGGTCGTCGGTGTCCAGCCCGAGCCGGGGGCGGTGAGCGGCGATCCGCAGGGCCTCGTAGGCCCACACGCCGGCGGCGCCGCGTTCCCCGACGTACGACGGGAGCTCCGGCCGCGGGACCAGCAGCTGGCCGGTCGCAGGCGACCAGACGCAGGCCCACTCGGCCGTCACGTCGGCCACCTCGACGCGGAGCATGAAGCGCATCGAGTCGAGGAACGCGACCAGCGAGGCCGCCGTCCCGGGCTCGACGCTCGCCCAGGTCGAGCCGCCGTCGTCGACCAGGCGCAGGTGGTGCTCGACCCGGCCGTGCGGGTCGAGCAGCAGGGCCTCGGTGCGCTCCCCGGCAGGCAGGTCGCTCAGGTGCTGGGACAGCAGGGAGTGCAGCCACGAGAGCCGATCGGGACCGGACACCCGCACCACCTCGTGGTGCGAGAGGTCGACGACCGCCGCACCGGCCTCGAGTCGGCGCTGCTCGATCATCGGGTCGCCGTAGTGCGCGGCGACACCGGCGTCGGGGCCCTCGGCCTCGACGGCCCCGGACAGGTCGAGCAGGGGGGAGCGGTACGTGGTCACGACCCTAGGAACGCACAACGGAGCTCCCGCACTCCCGGCAGGTGCCGAAGACGGTGAGGTGCCGCACGTCCGTGGCGAAGCCATGGCTCCCGGCGAGCTCGCCGACCAACCCGTCGGCCACCGCGGTCTCGACCTCGGTCACGTGTCCGCAGCCCCGGCAGACCAGGTGCACGTGGTCCGCCTCGACGGCCGCGTGGTAGGCGGGTGCGCCGTGGCCGAGGTGGGTGTGGGACACCAGGCCGAGCTCCTCGAGCAGGTCGAGGGTGCGATAGACCGTCGAGATGTTGACGCCCGAGGCCTTGCGCCGGACCGCGGCGAGGACCTCGTCCGGCGTCGCGTGGTCGAGCTCCTGGACGGCCTCGAGGACCAGCTCCCGCTGCGGGGTCAGCCGGTAGCCGCGCGCCCGCAGGTCGTCGCGCCAGTCGTGCGAGGCCTCCACCCGATCGAGTCTAGGCGCGGGCCTCCGACGCCCCGGCCACCCGCTTGAGCTCGGCCGACAGGTGCGGACCGAGCTCCTCGCCCATGGCGGCCATCTCGAAGACCCACATCAGCCGGCCGTTGACCAGCCCGTACAGGCGGTGCCCGGCTCGGTAGTCCTTGGCCGTCTCCGTCTTGAGCACGCCGCGGGTGGCCAGCTCGACCTTCGCCTCGCCCATCTGGCCCAGGTAGATCTCCACGAAACCGGTCGGGTGCGTCAGCAGGACCTCGACCTCACCATCGGGCCGGGGCCGCCAGTAACCGCTCTCCCGTGCGGCCGGCCGCACGAGCTGCCCGTCCTCGTCGAGCAGCCAGGACCTGCTCTCGTACGCGAGGAACGCCTTGTCCGGTACGTAGCTGAAGGTGACCTCCTGGCCGAAGCGGAAGCCCTCGATCGTGGGGTAGTCCCCGACGCCCGCGCCCTGCCAGCGCCCGAGCATCCAGACCAGGGGGACGCAGTCGGGGTGCAGGTCGGGCGGGATCTCGATCAAGCCTGGCCCTTGAACAGCTTGTACACGACGTAGATCCCGAACCAGGTGATGAAGAGCCCGATGACGACCAGCAACCCGGTGTAGAAGATCTCCAGCCACGGCACGGCGCCCACTCTATCGGCGGACGCCTAGGGTGCCCGTCATGACAAGCACCCTCGTGGTCAAGGTCACCGCCGGCGCCGACGCGCCCGAACGGTGCTCACAGGCCTTCACCGTCGCCGCGACCGCAGTCGCCGCCGGCGCGTCGGTCTCGGTGTGGCTGACCGGCGAGTCGTCGTGGTTCGCCCTGCCCGGCCGGGCGGCGGAGTTCGAGCTGCCGCACGCGGCACCGCTTCCCGACCTCCTCGCGGCGTTGCTGGCGGGCGGACAGGTGACGCTGTGCACCCAGTGCGCGGCACGGCGGGGGATCGGCCCGGGCGACGTGCTCGACCGGGTCCGGATCGCCGGGGCGGCGGCGTTCGTCGAGGAGGTGCTGGCCGACGGGGCTCAAGCACTCGTCTACTGATCGCCGGTCAGTCGACCTGGGCGCCCAGGGTCCGGCCGGGGTTGTCCTGCAGCCACCGGTCGAGCGCGTCGCTTTCCACCGCCCGCCACATCTCCCCGGCCGCGGCATGGTCGTAGACGACGATGCTCGCCGCGCCGGCCCGTCCGGTGCCCTGGGTCGGGACGGTGAGGAAGGTGACGTCCTCGGAGCGGATGTCGCGCATCTCCACGGCCAGCCGGACCATCGTCGGCCCGGACAGCGAGTCGTCGACGCTCGTCGTCTGCGCCACGGCGTCGGCGATCTCCGTCATGGTCCCCGGGTCGGTGATCGTCTCGCGGGAGAGCAGCCCCTGCATGAGAGCCCGGATCCAGTTCTGCTGGCGGCGTACGCGGTCGAAGTCGCCTCCCGGCAGTGCGTAGCGCTCCCCCACGTACGCCAGTGCCTCCTCGCCGGTCAGCGTGTGCGTGCCCGGCGGGAAGGTCCGCCCCTTGGCGACCACCTCCTGGTCGAAGGTCATCGACACGCCGCCGACGGCGTCGGTGAGGTTGCGGAAGCCGTGCCAGTCGATGACGGCCAGGTGGTCTATTCGCAGGTCGGTCAGCTGCTCGACCGTCTGCACGAACAGCGTCGGGCCGCCGAACGAGAAGGCAGCGTTGATCTTGTTCTTGCCGCGCCCCGGGATGTCCACCCACGAGTCCCGCGGGATGGAGATCACGTACGCCTGGTCCCGGTCGCCCGTCACGTGCACCACGAGGACGGCATCGGTACGGGCTGCGCCGGGCCGCCACGCCTTCGCCTCCGCCGACGTCCCGGTGGTCGGGACGTCGGAGCGCCGGTCGAGCCCTGCCAGCAGGAAGGTGACGCCGTCCGCGCCAGGCTCGTCGGCGGCCGGCTTCTGTGGGCGCTGCTCCTCGGGGATCGGGTCGAAGACCTGCGGTATCCGCTCGATGTCCCCCGTCACCCTGTCGACGGCCAGGTAGGTACCGCCCACCGCCAGCAGGGCGAGGACGACCAGGGCGCCGACCGCCACGAGGAGCACGCGACGCCCCCGCCGCCGGCCGGCCACACGGCCCTCACCCGGGTCGTCGTCGCTGCCGAGCGGCAGGATGTCCTCGTCGGTGACGTTGGCCACGGCTGATCCCCTGCACCTGCGTCGGGTCCACGAATACTCACGACACGTACGACGGCCGGGAGCGCCGCCTCTACGATCGCGGAGGGGTCCTGCCTCGCTCGTCGCCACCCCTTGCCCGACCGTACAAGTCCTGGAGCCGCATGATGGTCGACTTCCGACGCTCGCGTGCGCGCGACGTCGGAATAGTCCTGGTACTCGCCCTCCTCGTCGTCGACGGCGTCCTGGTCGTCATGGC
>DATHUJ010000080.1:0-9972 GCA_035462375.1 Jiangellales bacterium | reverse complement strand
ACCACGACTGGCGGCCCGACGGGCCGACCCGGTGGCGGCGCGGCACCTGCGCCCGGGGCCAGGGTGGCCGCGAGGGCCAGGCCGGTGGCGGCAGCGAGGGCGCGCAGCCCCCGACGGCGTAGTCGCATGTCCACTCCTTCGTGGTCACCCGGACGTCCCCGAGTCCGAGCGATCACACCACGACCGGGGCCCCTCGCGCAGCCCCTCAGACGAGCGAGTTGACCCGGATGATCGCGTCCCGGCCGGGTCCGACCCCGATCGCCGAGATCCGCGCACCGCTCATCTGCTCGAGCGCCTCCACGTACGTGCGGGTGGCACGCGGCAGGTCGGCGAGGGTCCGAGCGCCAGA
Organism: Jiangellales bacterium; assembly: GCA_035462375.1. Classification (GTDB taxonomy): domain Bacteria; phylum Actinomycetota; class Actinomycetes; order Jiangellales; family Jiangellaceae; genus DASTQL01. Next base: position 9,623 of record DATHUJ010000080.1, on the reverse strand, counting down.
GATGTCCTCGTCCCAGCCCTCGAAGAACTCGTACACCGGCACCGCGTGGTGGAAGTCGGTCTGGGTCATCGGCATCTCGTCGACCCGGCGGCCCTCGACCTCGTACGCGACGCAGACGGGTACCCGTCCCCAGCCGGTCAGCACGTCCAGCTTGGTGAGCACGAAGTCCGTCACCCCGTTGACCCTGGCGGCGTAACGGGCGATCGGTGCGTCGTACCAGCCGCAGCGCCGGGGCCGCCCGGTCGTGGTACCGAACTCGCCACCGGCGCGTCGCAGCCGCTCGCCGTCCCGGTCGATCAGCTCGGTCGGGAACGGCCCCTCCCCGACCCGGGTGGTGTAGGCCTTGACGACCGCGATCACGCGCTCGACCCGGGTCGGCGGGATGCCCGACCCCGTACAGGCCCCTCCGGCAGTCGCGTTGCTGGAGGTGACGAAGGGGTACGTGCCGTGATCCACGTCCAGCAGGGTGGCCTGGCCACCCTCCAGCAGGACCGTCCGGCCGTCGTCCAGCGCGCGGCCGAGCAGCAGGGCGGTGTCGGTGACCTTGGGCGCCAGCCTCTCCTCGTACGAGAGGAGCTCGTCGACCACTTCATCCACGGTGACGGCGCGGCGGTTGTAGACCTTGACGAGGACCTGGTTCTTGAGCTCGAGTGCGCCCTCGACCTTCTGCCGGAGGATCTTCTCGTCGAAGAGGTCCTGCACGCGGATGCCGACCCGCGCCATCTTGTCGGCGTACGTGGGGCCGATGCCGCGGCCGGTCGTGCCGATCCGGCGGCTGCCGAGGAAGCGCTCGTTGACCTTGTCGAGGACCCGGTTGTAGGGGGGGATGAGGTGGGCGCTGGCGCTCACGACGAGCCGGGAGGTGTCGACGCCGCGGGCCTCGAGGCCGTCGATCTCCTCGAAGAGCACGCCGAGGTCGACGACCACGCCGTTGCCGATGACCGGGACGACACCCGGCGTGAGGATCCCGCTGGGCAGCAGGTGCAGGGCATAGGTCTCGTCGCCGACCACGACGGTGTGCCCGGCGTTGTTGCCGCCGTTGAACTTCACCACGTAGTCGACCGACGAGCCGAGCAGGTCGGTCGCCTTGCCCTTGCCCTCGTCACCCCACTGGGCGCCGACGAGCACGATGGCGGGCACCGCGGACCGCCCCCTCTCCGTCGTCGATCCGCTAGGGCATGCTGTGCAGGCCGCGCCAGAGGCTACCGGAGCAGCGAGGAGGTACCCGAGTGAGCAGCGACCTGCTCGTGGTCACCAACGCCGCCGCGGGGACGACGTCGGACGAGACGGTCCGGGCGGCGCGGGCCGTGTGGGACGACGCGCACCGCCCGTACGAGGTGGTGGAGACGTCCGGGCGGGACGAGCTCGACGAGGTCCTGGCGCGCAGAGGCGACCGGGTCGTCGTCGTCGTGGGCGGCGACGGCAGCCTGCACGCGGTGGCGGAGGCGCTCGAGCGGCGCGGCGAGCTGGCGTCGGCCGTGGTCGGCCTGGTCCCGCTTGGGACCGGCAACGACCTGGCCCGCGGGGCCGGCATCCCGCTGGACCCGCGCGAGGCCGCGCACGTGGTGCTGTCGGGGGCGCCGAGGGCCCTGGACGTCCTCGAGGACTCGGCCGGCGGGGTCGTCGTGAACGCGGTCAACGCCGGGATCGGCGCGTCTGCCTCCGAGCGCGCCGCCCCGTGGAAGTCGCGGCTGGGACCGCTGGGCTACGTCGTCGGCGCAGTCGCGGCGGGTGTTCGCGAGGGCGGCTGGCACCTGCGGGTCGAGGTCGACGGCGATGTCGTGGTCGACGGGTCGCGGCGGGTCCTGCACCTCGTGATCGGCAACGGCCCGACGGTGGGCGGCGGGGCTGAGGCCGCCCCGGGGGCCCGGCTCTCCGACGGTGCGGCTGATGTCGTCGTGTCGCTGGCGACGGGTCCGCTGGCCCGGCTCGGCTACGCCACCCGGCTGCGTCGCGGCGAACACGTCGGGCGTCGCGACGTCGTCACGGCCCGGGGTCGCCGGTTCGTGGTGAGCGGCGAGCCCTTCCCTTGGAACGTCGACGGCGAGATCGGGCGGCCCCGCCGGGACGCGACGTGGACCGTCCGGCCGGCAGCCTGGCGGTTGCTGCTGCCGCCCGGCACCGAATGACCACGTTCACCACCCTGGTGGTGGGATCACCAGGCGTCGACGCCTCGTCATGACCCCATCAGCCTGGTGGTGGGCCGGCGGTCGGGCGATCGGCTCGGGCGATCGCCCACGGCACGGCCGGTGCTGCGGCTGCCGGAAGGGTCAGCGACCGAGCTGCCCTGGGAGCCGCCGGAGACCCGAGCGTGCCGCGGCAAGTGGGCAAGCGCCGGGGTGCATTCACCTGGCGCGGGACCCACTTACGCGGCTGCCGTGATCGTTGGGGTCAGTCCAGGTCGGCGGGAGCGCCGGCCGGCGGCCACGGTTCGGCCAGCCGGGTCAGCACCCGGTCGAGGAGCCACGGCGACGTCCGGCCCGCTGAGAGCTCCAGCGACCGGGCGGCCGCCGGGGTGAACCAGCCGGCGTCACTCACCTCCATCCCGTCGGCGACCGGCAAACCCCCGGAGGCGTCGACCGGTTCGCACGCCACGACCGCCTTGAGGCAGTGCCACGCTATCGGCGGGTGGCCGTGGCGCTCCCGCTCGTAGAGCCCCAGGAGACCCGTCGCCCGCACCTCGACGCCGGCTTCCTCGACCACCTCCCGTACGGCGCCCTCGGCGACGGACTCGTTCACGTCGGCCCACCCGCCCGGCATGGTCCAGCCGTCGTCGACCCGCTCGCGGACCATGAGGAGCGCACCGTCCGGCCGCCGCACCGCCGCACGCAGGTCGAGCTTGGGTGTGAGGTAGCCCTCCTCCTCCAGCACCCCTTCCCGTACGGACGGAACCGCCTCCGCCGGTGCACCGGCAGCCAGTAGGTCGGCAGCGATCTCGCGCAGCCGCCGGTAGCGCCCGAGGTCGAAGGGGTTCGAGCCGTACGTCAGGCCGGCCTGGGCGATCGAGTGCAGCTCACGGCCCAGCGCGAGCAGGTCGACAGGGCGGGTCATCCGCCCGGTCCTGGGCCCAGCCGGGCGACGAGGGCCCGCCCGAGGGCGTCCCCCGAGCACCACGCCGCCTCGATCCGGGGGCGCCCGCCCCAGCCGTCCCCGCACACGCCGATGCCGCCACCGGTGAGCAGGTAGGCCTGGTCGTGCGAGGCGGCCGGCTTGGCCAGCGACCACCTCTTCACGAACGCCCACTCGGGCGGACGGTCGATCCCCAGCACCCGCCGCATCTCCTCCAGCATCACTTCGCGCGCCCCGTCGGGCTGGTCGAGGTGCAGTCCGGCCAGGACGACCGTGGAGTGCGCCACCAGCACCGGGGCGCCGTCGCCCCGCCGCCGTCCGTCGTCGGCGAGGAAGGTCAGCACCGGCGACTCGTCCACGAAGACCCCGTCCAGCTCCGGCCAGCACCGCTCGCCCCACCCTGCCGCCAGTGCGAGGACCGGCTCCCAATCCCGGACCAAGGCGTCCCGCTCCTCCGCCATCGACTCGGCCAGCAGGTCCAGCGCCTGGGGATCCGGCATCGCCAGGACCACCGCTGACGCCGCCAGCCCGTCGACCGTGGCCCCCGGACCCACGGCTGCGACGTCGCACGGGTGACGCACGTCCAGCCCCTCCGCCAGGTCCTCGACCAGCGAGCGCAGGCCATCGGGCGCGGCCCACCGGATCGGCCCGAGCCTCGTCCCCGCCAGGCCGTCGGCCGTACCAAGGTGGAAGGTGTCGGTCCACGGCCGCGCGAGCCCCCGCCGCTCCCAGCCCTTGACGACCTCGGTGAACCCCTGGTCCCGTACGGTGAAGTAGGCCGCGCCCAGGTCGACCGCGCGCCCCTCGACGGTCCGGCGGGCCATGCGACCGCCGATGCGGCGCCCCCGGTCATAGACCGTCACCGGCAGCCCGGCGTGGGCCACCCGTCTCGCGCACGCGATTCCCGCGACACCACCGCCGACGACCAGGACCGGGTCCACACCCCAACCCTGCCCCGTCCCGCTGGTGCCTGCACCCGAGGCCCTCCCGCCACCCCCGGAGATCACCTCGGTGACCACGTCAATGGGGGATCGGCGAGACCTCGCGGAGCCGCTCGTCAGTCCAGCATGTCGGTCTGGCGCCGGACCGCCTCGCGAACGAGCGCCGCCACAGCGTCACGCGAGTTCTCGACCCCGGCGTACGGGACCTCACGCAGGTAACGACCGGTCCCCTTCAGCACCCCACCGGGATCCCGCAGCAGCGCACCCTTGTGGAAGACCAGTTTCGTCCCCTTCCGGGTGACCGCGACGGCGCACAGCCAGTGGTGCCAGTCGTCGCGCACGGTGAAGGTCAGCCGCCCCCACTTCACGGCCTGCTGCACACGCGGCTCGGCCGTGACGACGACCTCGACGAGCCGGGCGGCCTCACTCCTGGCCTCGAGTCCGAGACGCGACAGCCAGTCTCGTACGTCGTCCGCCACCTCGTCGGTCGCCACGAGGTCCCCTTCGGTAGTCAGAAGACTCGGTCGCACCAGGGCGCCACGTCCCAAGTCGTGGCGCGCGACAGGGCGGCAACAGCACCAGGCCGGTGCTCGTCGACGAGACCCGCACGCTGGGCCGGTGACAGCGTCCGGTCACCGAGGAAGGCCGCGCCCAGCTCCCGCACGTCCAGCGCCACATCGGCCGCATCGGTCGACCGCTCGCAGACCGCACCGGACGGCCCTACCGACAACCGCCACCGCCCGGCGTTCCACGGGCAGGTCGCGTCCTCGACCCCCAGGACGAGGTCGACCTCCGCCGCGTACGTACGGAGCGCCAGCGCCCGCGGCAGGTCGACTAGCCGCACGTGCAGCTGGTCGGTCACCTGCGCCGGGGAACGCCGCGGGTCGTGCAGGAGGACGAGCAGCGGGTCGTCGACCGGCAGGTTGTCGAAGGACGCCGTCCCCATCAGGTCGAGGTCGACGAGGGTGGCCAGCAGGAACCGGTGCGCACCCGGCGACTCGGCCACGACTTCGACGACGTGAGTCCGGCCGCTGGGACCCAGGGGCGGTTCCCAGCTCTGCTTCGTGCGGTACCACGCGTAGGCGCGGGTGGCGCCGCCCGCATCGCGCACCCGCAGGCAGTGCAGGGGCGAGGCCCCTCGGCGGTCACGGGGCAGGTCCGCCGTCAGCGCCGCGACGAGTCCGGTGTCGCGCCCGAGCATCCCCGGGCGCTGCTCCCACACCCGCTCGTACGTCGCCAGGCAGTCGGCCCGAACCTCGTCGTCGAGGGTGCCGGCGACCAGGGCGAAGGACTCGGCGTCCGCTCCACCCGCCGTACGGAGCTCGCGCAGCGCGCCGTGCTGCCGCGGCACGGCCACCGACGCCTTGCGCGAGGCCAGGCCGTAGCCGAAGCGGCCGTAGATCGCGGCCTCCGACGCCCACAGCGCCGCCACCGGTTCGCGCTGCTGCTCGTGGAGAGCGGCCAGCTGGCGCCGCATCAGCTCGCGCATCACGCCGCGACGCCGGTGCGTAAGCGCCACCGAGACCCAGGTGACGCCGGCGACCGGTGTCGCCTCGGCACCGGGCACCGCCATCTGCAGCGAGTACGCGGACGTGTGCCCGACCAGCTGGCCCCCGTCCCGGGCGACCTCGCTGCGGTCCACCTCGAGCGCGTGTGTCTCCCGCGCCCACTCCTCGTCCTGGTAGCTGAAGTGGAACGAGACCGCCTCCAGGTCGCGCAGCGCATCGGCGGTGTCCGGGGCCAGCGGCCCGTACTCGATCGTCACGGCTCGTGGGTACCAGACCGTGGACCGGCGCAGCCAGCGGGTTCTCCCCCGCAGCAGCGAGGCCCGACGCCGGGCAGCGATGATGACCCCGTGCCCCACGTCCAGCTCGCCCACACTGCCGACCTCGACCCCGAAGTCCTGGACGCCGCCAGAGCCCTGCTCGTCGAGGTCTTCGACGGGGACTTCGTCGACGCCGACTGGGAGCACTCCCTGGGCGGGATGCACGCTCTGGTGTGGGACGGCTCGGAGGTGGTCGCGCACGGCTCGGTGATCCAACGCCGGCTGCTCCACGCCGGCACGGCGTTACGGACCGGGTACGTCGAGGGGGTCGGGGTCCGCCCGAACCGCCAGGGCCGCGGCCTCGGCGCGGCCGTCATGGAGGCCCTCGAGCGAGTCGTCCGACGGGCCTACGACCTCGGTGGCCTGGGCGCGACCGACGAGGCCGCGGCGTTCTACGCCCACCGTGGTTGGCAGCTCTGGCGAGGACCGTCCTCGGCGCTCACGCCGAACGGCGTCCGTCGCACACCGGACGACGACGGCGCCCTGTACGTGCTCCCGGTCGCCGCCGTGCTCGATCCGGACGGCGAGATCACCTGCGACTGGCGGGACGGCGACGTGTGGTGACCGGGTGGGTCGTCGCCCACCCTTGACAGGCCCGCAGGGCACGACCACCTTCGACAAGGACCACGGGGCCCAGCGACACCACCTCGGAGGACCCTTGCAGACCCTCGGACCCACAGACGCCGGCTACGACGACGCCCGCCAGCTCTTCAACCGCATGATCGACCGGCGTCCGGCCGTGATCGCCCGGTGCGAGTCGCCCGCTGACGTCGCCGAGGCGCTCGCCCTCGCCCGTACGAGGGAGCTGGACGTCGCCGTACGATCCGGTGGCCACTCGGTCTCCGGCCTGTCCACCAACGACGGCGGGCTCGTCGTAGACGTGAGGCCCATGGACCGGGTCGAGGTCGACCCCGATCGGCGGACCATGCGAGTGGGAGCGGGGGCGAACTGGGGCCAGATCGACGCCGCCACCCAGGCGCACGGCCTCGCGGTGACCGGTGGCCGGGCGACGTCGACGGGCGTCGCCGGCTACACGCTCGGCGGCGGCGACGGGTGGCTGGCGCGGACCTTCGGGCTCGCGTGCGACAACCTGCTCGCGGTGGACCTGGTGACGGCCTCCGGGCGGGAGGTGCGCGCCTCCGAGACGGAGAACTCCGAGCTGTTCTGGGCCCTGCACGGCGGTGGCGGCAACTTCGGCGTCGCCACGGCCTTCGAGTTCCGGCTGCACCCACTGGGACCGGAGATCCTCTGCGGCCTGGCCGCCTGGCCGTTGGACGGTGCGGACGGTGCGGACGGCGCTGCCGCGGTCGACGTCGCCCGGGCCTACCGGGACCTGATGCCCGACGCCCCCGAGGCGCTGGGCGGCGGCATCATGGTGACCAGCGGAGACGACACGGTCCCCGTCGAGTTCCAAGGGCGGAGCCTGCTCCTGGTGATCGTCTGCTACGCCGGTGACCCCGACGAGGGGCGTGAGCTGCTCGCGCCGGTGCTGACGCCCGAGCCGCCGCCACTGGACTACGTTGCCGTCCAGCCGTACACGCAGCTCCAGCAGGACCTGACCGACCCGCCGGGCTACCACCACTACTGGAGCGCCGACTACCACGACAGATTCGAGGACGACGCGCTCGACGTCTTCCTGCGTGCGGCCGCCGAACGGCCGTCCCCGCTCGTCCAGCAGGTGCTCTTTCCCTGGGGAGGCGCCATCGCCCACCTGGCGGACGGGGAGACCCCGCTCTCGCACCGGCAGACGCCCTGGGTCACCCACCCCTTCGCCGTGTGGGAGCGGCCCGAGGACACCGAGGCCAACATCGCCTGGGTGCGCCGGTTCCGCTCGGACATCGCGCCCTTCACCAGCGGCGGCGTCTACCTCAACTACATCGGGGGAGAGGGACGGGACCGGGTGCGGGCCGCCTTCGGCGACGAGACCTACGCCAGGCTGCAGCAGGTCAAGGCGGAGTACGACCCGGACAACGTCCTCCGCGGCAACCAGAACATCCGGCCCGCCTGACCGTCACAAGGACGACGGCTGTCCCGTCCTCCCCGCATGACGACGATCACAGTCATCGGTGGAGGTCTCGCGGGCCTCGTCGCGGCCGTCTACAGCGCCGAGGCGGGCGCTCGCGTGGTGCTGCACGAGGCGCATGGGGAGCTGGGCGGCCGCGCCCGTGCCACCCACCCCCCTTACGTGGCGCACCAGGGCCCGCACGTCCTCTACGCGGACGGGCCGTGGTGGGCCTGGCTGCACGAGCGCCGGCTGGTCGGTGCGACGACCGGGGTCCCGGTCCGCGAGCTGGGCCGCTTCCGGTTCCGGCACCGCGGGCGCCTGCGCCGCCTCCCGCCGGTCGGCGTGCTCCGCCTGCTGCTCGACCGCTCGACCCCTGCTCCGGTCGACCTCGACTTCCGTACGTGGGTGGAGAGCCGGTACGGGGAGGAGACGGCGGCGGCCGCAAGCGGGCTGATGGGGGTCGCGACCTTCGATGCCGACCCCGGGAGGTTGTCGGCGGCCTTCGTCACCGAGCGCATGCGCCGGGTGTACGCCGTGCCGCCGCCGGCCACCTACGTCGTCGGCGGCTGGAACGGCCTCGTCGCCCGGCTCGCCGCACACGCCCGGGCGCTCGGCGTCGACATCCGTACGGGGTCGCGGGTGACGGTCCTGCCCCCGGCACCGGCCGTCGTGGCCACCGGCCTGGAGGCGGCCGCACGGCTGCTGGGTGACGACTCGCTGTCGGGTGTGCCCAGCGGCCGGGCGGTTCTCCTCGACGTCGCCGTCCGACGGTCCCGGCGGGACGCCTTCGTGGTCTGCGACCTGGACGAGGCGGGGTGGCTGGAGCGGTTCACCGCCCCGGACCGCACGCTGGCCCCCCGCGGGGAGTCGCTGGTCCAGGTCCAGCTGCCGCTGCAACCGGGCGAGACCCTCGCCTCCGGGCGGCGCCGGGTGGAACGGCTCGTCGACCTCGCCCTGCCGGGCTGGCAGGAGCGCGTGACGTGGCGGCGGGACGCGGTGAGCAACGGGCGCTCCGGGGCGCTCGACGTACCCGGCCGGACGTGGCGGGACCGGCCGGCGGTGGACCGGGGCGACGGCGTCTTCCTGGCCGGTGACATGGTCGCCGCGCCCGGTCTGCTCAGCGAGGTCTCCTTCGCGAGCGCCGGACTGGCCGCGCGGCAGGCCGTGGCGTGGTCCCGGATCGACGTCCGCCACGCCCAGCCCATGTGAAGCCCGCCATCACACCAGGCTCGCCTCACCCGGTCGGACCAGCCCTGTCTCGTACGCGAGCACCACGGCCTGGACCCGCGTCGTCAGGGCGAGCTTCGCGAGGATCCGGTTCACGTGTGTCTTCACCGTGGCCTCGGTGAGCACCAGCTCCGCCTGGATGTCGTCGTTGGACCGCCACGGGCGACCAGGTGCAGCACCTCGAGCTCGCGGGCCGTGAGGGGCCGCAGGCGCGGGTGGAGCCCGTCGACGGGCGCGGGCCGCTCCAGGTACTGCTCGACGAGCCGGCGGGTGACGGTCGGCGCCAGGAGCGCCTCGCCCGCGGCCACGACCTCCACCCCCTGGACCAGTCGGTCGGGGTCGACCGACTTGAGGAGGAAGCCGGACGCGCCGGCCTGGGGGGCTGCGTAGACGTAGGCGTCCGAGTCGTACGTCGTGAGCACCAGGACCCGGCTCCGGCACCGTCGACGCACGAGCTCGCCCGTAGCGGCGATCCCGTCCTGGACCGGCATCCGGATGTCCATGAGGACCACGTCGGGATCGGTCGCGGCGGTCACCTCGACGGCCTGACGGCCGT
>DATHUJ010000079.1:0-3050 GCA_035462375.1 Jiangellales bacterium | reverse complement strand
CTATTGGCCTGGAAGGAGCCGGACGTCTTCACGACCGAGATCCGTGCTTCCTTCAGGTCGCTGCGCTAAGGAGGCGCCATGAGCACCACCGTCAACACCGCGACCGAGATCCGGCCGTTCCAGATCAAGATTTCAGCCGAGCAGATCGACGACTTGCGCCGGCGCATCGCGGCGACGCGCTGGCCTACCAAGGAGCTCGTCCCAGACCGATCGCAGGGCGTTCAGCTGGCGACGCTGCAGGAGCTCGCCCGCTACTGGACGAGCGAGTACGACTGGCGCAAGTGCGAGGCGAGACTCAACGCACTTCCGCAGTTCACGACCGAGATCGACGGGGTCGAGATCCACTTCATCCAAGTCAGGTCGCGGCATGAGAACGCGTTGCCGCTGATCATGACGCACGGCTGGCCCGGCTCGGTCATCGAGCTGCTCGAGACCGTCGGCCCGCTGACCGACCCGACCGCTCACGGTGGCACGCCCGAGGACGCATTCCACCTGGTGCTGCCGTCCCTGCCTGGCTACGGCTTCTCGGGCCAGCCGACCGAGCTCGGCTGGGAGAATGGCCGCATCGCACGCGCGTGGGCGGAGCTGATGAACCGCCTCGGCTACACGCGCTACGTCGCCCAGGGGGGCGACGTGGGCGCGGCCGTCACGGACGCGATAGGCCGCCAAGCACCCGAAGGGCTGCTCGGCATACACGTGAATCTGCTCGCCCTGGCGATCGGTCTCAAGGACCAACTGCCGGCGGAATCGGAGCAGGAACGCGCGGCGCACAAAGCGCTCGAGACGTTCACGACAGACGGCTTCGGCTACTTCCTGGAGCAGTCCACCCGGCCGCAGACGATCGGCTATTCCCTGCTGGATTCACCCGTCGGGCTGGCGGCCTGGATGCTCGACCACGACACGGACAGCTACTACAAGATCTCTCGCGCGTTCGTCGCCGGCGAGCCGGTGGGCAATCTCACCCGGGACAGCATCCTCGACAACATTACGCTGTACTGGCTGACGGGCACCGGCGCCTCGGCCGCCCGGTGGTACTGGGAGTTCGGACGGTTCCTGGCCGCAGCCGGTGCGGATGGCCAGGCTCCTCCGGCGGTCTCCGTTCCGGCCGGCTTCACGACGTTTCCCGGCGAGATCTGGGCTGCCCCGCGCAGCTGGGTCGAGACGGCCTACCCCGGCCTCGCTTACTTCAACGAGGTCGACAGCGGCGGGCACTTCCCCGCGTGGGAGGAACCGCAATTGTTCTCCGAGGAGGTCCGAGCCGCATTCAGGTCTCTTCGGTAGGTGAACGTGCTCGGACGTCTCCAGATGCCCTCGCTCGGCCCGGCGGCCGAGTGGCTCAACTCTGAGCCACTCGGCCCCGCCGACCTGCGCGGCCACGTGGTCCTGGTGGACTTCTGGACGTGGACGTGCATCAACTGGCTGCGTCAGGAGCCGTACGTCCGTGCCTGGTCGCAGGCATACCGGGATGACGGGTTGGTCGTGATCGGAGTCCACACGCCGGAGTTCTCGTTCGAGCACGAGATCGACGGCGTGCGGCACGCGATGAGGGAGCGAGCGATCGACTACCCGGTCGCAGTCGACAACGACTACGAGATCTGGAGAGCGTTCGACAACCACTACTGGCCGGCTCTCTACTTCGTCGATGCGGACGGCATCGTCCGTGACCATCACTTCGGCGAGGGACGCTACGAAAAGTCGGAGCAGGTCATCCAGCGGCTGCTCGGCGTCGAGCGCGAGCGCGTCTCCGTCGAAGGGCTCGGCGTGGAGGCGGAGGCCGACTGGGGCCACCTCCGTACGCCGGAGACGTATCTCGGCTACGGGCGCGGCGAGCACTTCGCGTCACCGGGCGGCGCCGGGTTCGACGAACGCCGCGCCTACCAGTTCCCCGAGGGTCTGCGCGTCAACCACTGGGCCCTCGCCGGCGAGTGGACGATAGGGCGCGAGAATGTCGTGCTCGCCCAGACCGGCGGGAGCATCGCCTGCCGGTTCCACGCGCGGGACGCACATCTCGTGCTCTTTCACGAAGCGGGCGAGCCGATTCCCTTCCGCGTGCTTCTCGACGGGGAGGCCCCAGGCCCCTCACACGGCGTGGACGTAGACGAGCAGGGCAACGGCGCGCTTCGGCACGGCCGGCTGTACCAACTCGTGCGCCAGCACGACGCGGTCCGCGAGCGGACGCTGCAGATCACCTTCCTCGAACCCGGCGCCGAAGCGTACGTGTTCACGTTCGGATAGCCCGCCGATGACGACGAGCCTCATCGACCTCGGCCACGACCCGCGGCGGATCAAGACAGAGCGGTTCGGACCAACCGGAGGTTGACATGGCCTATGAGTACGTGGACGGCAACGCCCTCGCCGGACCGCTCCTGGAGGTCTTCGCGCTCGACATGACCGCTGCCATCGAGCAGTGCGCCTCATGCGGACGCGCCGGCCCGGTCGCCACCCTGCGCGTCTACAGCCGAGCACCCGGACTGGTGGCCCGCTGCCCCGGCTGCGACCAGGTCGTTCTGCGCTACCTCCGCGGGTCGGCAGCCGCCTGGCTCGATGTTCGCGGCGCGGTGAGCCTGCAGATCCCGCTGCCCCCGGAGACCTAGCCGAGTTCGGCTCGGACTGCGCCCCCAGCAGCCACGAGGTGCGCGAGTGCGGGCCCGACATCGTCGTACGGGGCGTCCTCAGCCCGCAGTCGGCCCCCCGGAGACGGTGACCGAGGCTGTCAACGCTGAGGACTGACTGTTCCGGCTCGTGCGAGCGGACTGGCAGGGTCGTTGGTATCGCCCGTGGGTGCGTGGCAGGCCTCTCCGCAAGCACTGCAGTCACGACGCGGAGCGCCGCATGTTTGACCTGTCAGTCAGGCCCGAGTTCCGAAGATCACGGGCACATGAGCCGGTGATCGCGGGTGTTGTGGCTGGTCGGGGGCTTGTGGTGGTCTGGCAGGCCCGATTCTTGTAGGCACACGACTTTGTGCGTGTCGCTCGACTCGACGGGGGTGCTTGGTGCCGTCGATGTCGATGCCCAGGGCGACCACGCACAGGTGGTCGGCGACGTGCACG
>DATHUJ010000078.1:0-4702 GCA_035462375.1 Jiangellales bacterium | reverse complement strand
TCCGACCGAGCCCGGCGATGGGCCTTGAACCCGCCGCCCACCCGGCCGGCGAGCACGTCCAGCACCAGGTGGCCGACGTTGTGCCGGTGCGAGGCGTACGAGGGCCCGGGGTTGCCCAGCCCGACGACCAGCCAGGTGTCGTCGCTCACGGACTGCGCCCCCTGGGCTCCTCGTCGGCGCCAGAACAGCCTCAGGACTCCTCGGACGCGGGCGCCTCGGCGGCCGGCGCGGGCGCCCCGGCGGCCTCGGCGGCCTCGGCGGGCACGGACGGCGCCTCCCTCTCGATACCGGCCTCGGCCTCGGCCGCCTCGAGCTCGGCCTCGATCTCCTCGACGCTCTGTGGCTCGATGATGTTGACGACCAGCATCTCGGCGTCGGACTGGAGCACCGACCCCTCTGGCAGGGTGAGGTCGGAGGCGTGCACCTGGGTGCCGGTCGTCAGCCCCTCGATGGACAGCTCGATCCGCTCCGGCAGGTTGGTGGCCTCGGCCTCGAGCGCCACGGAGGTCTGTTCCTGCTGGACCATCGCGCCCGGCGCCGGGTCCCCGACGAGCACCACAGGCACGTCGACGGTGACCTTCTCACCCTTGCGGACCATGATCAGGTCGACGTGCTCGATGGTGCGTCGCAGCGGGTCACGCTGGACGTGTTTGGGCAGGGCGAGCTGCGACCGGCCCTCGATGTCCAGCGCCAGCAGGGCGTTGGCGTTCTTGAGGGCGAGCATCGTGTCGTGGCCGGGCAGGGTGATGTGCACCGGCGCCTCGCCGTGGCCGTAGAGCACGGCGGGGATCTTGTCGGCGCGGCGGATGCGGCGGGCCGCGCCCTTGCCGAACTCGTTCCGCGGCTCGGCGGAGATCTTGATCTCGGACACGGTGTGCTCCTCGCGGGGGGTGGTCGTCGGTGCGGTCGAACGTCAGGGCTGCCGGGGCGGGCGCACGCCGACTGACCGACCGCGTCGATCACGGAGCCACGTCCGGGCACCCTCGCCGAGGCAACCTCCAGATTCTAGCGGTTGGCCGGACGACGGAGAAATCCCCCGCCTGGCTACGGTTCCCCCGTGACCGGTGGCCTGCGACAGGTGGAGGTGGCCCGCTACGTGACACCGCTGCGCGAGGGCGGGTCGCTGCCCGGGCTCGTCGAGGCCGACGACCTCGGCACCTATGTGCTGAAGTTCCGCGGCGCCGGTCAGGGCCGCAAGGCGCTCGTCGCGGAGGTGGTCGTGGGTGAGCTCGCCCGTCGCCTGGGCCTCCCCGTCCCCGCCCTCGTGCTGGCCCGGCTCGACGGCGAGCTGGCCCGCGCCGAGCCGGATCCCGAGATCCAGGACCTGCTCCGCGCCAGCGCCGGCCTGAACCTCGCCGTCGACTACCTGCCCGGATCCGTGGGCTTCGAGCCCGTCGCCTTCCCACTCGACCCGGCGTTCGCCGCGCGGGTGCTCTGGTTCGACGCCTTCGTGCAGAACGTCGACCGCTCGTGGCGCAACCCCAACCTCGTCGTCTGGCACGGCCGCACCTACCTCATCGACCACGGCGCTTCCCTGTACGTGCACCACTCCTGGCCGGCCCGACCGGGTGCGCCGCTCCTCCCGTACGGGCAGGCAGCGGGGCACGTGCTGCTCCCGTACGCCGGCGACCTCGCCGAGGCGGACGACAACCTCGCGACGCGGGTCACGCCCCGCCTGCTGGGCGAGGTCCTGGGCCTCGTGCCGGACGAGTGGCTGGCCGACGAGCCGGGATTCGCCGGGCCGGACGCCGTACGGGCGGCGTACACGGCGTACCTCACCGACCGGGTCGCAGCGCCGCGCCGCTGGGTCGAGGCCCTGGAGGTGGCCCGTGCCGCTCGCGTATGAGTACGCCGTCGTCCGCGTGGTGCCGCGGGTGGAGCGCGCGGAGTTCGTCAACGCCGGCGTCCTGCTGCACTGCCGAGCCGCGGACTTCCTCGGTGCGCGCGTCCGGCTGGATGACGCGCCCGTCCTCGCAATCGCCTCGGACACCGACCTCTCCGCCGTACGGAAGGAGCTGGCGGCGTACGAGCGGGTGTGCCGCGGCGGCGCCGGGGGGCCGGCCGGGCTCGCCTCGCCCAGCGAGCGGTTCCGGTGGCTGGTCGCGCCCCGCAGCACCGTGGTGCAGCCCTCACCGGTGCACACCGGCCTCACGCACGACCCGGCGGCGGAGCTGGATCGGCTCTTCGCGGCCCTGGTGCCCCAGCGCAGGTAGCGCCGCGGACGGGTCAGGCGTTGCCGTCGAAGAGGCTCGTCACCGAGCCGTCCTCGAAGACCTCACGGATCGCCCGCGCGACGAGCGGGGCGATGCTCAGGATGGTGAGCTTGTCGAACTGCCGCTCCGGAGGCACCGGCAGCGTGTCGGTCACGACGACCTCCCGGATCCGGGAGTTCTTGAGCCGGTCGACTGCGGGACCGGAGAGGACGGCGTGGGTGGCGGCGACGATGACATCGGCGGCGCCGTTCTCGAACAGCGCGTCGGCCGCCTGCGTGATCGTGCCCGCCGTGTCGATCATGTCGTCGACGAGCAGGCAGGTTCGACCCACGACGTCGCCGACGACCTCGTGGACCTTGACCAGGTTGGCGACGTTGGGATCGCGGCGTTTGTGGATGATGGCCAGCGGCGTCCCGAGCCGGTCGGCCCAGAGGTCGGCGACACGCACCCGGCCGGCATCCGGCGACACGACCGTCGTCCGGGACGTGTCGAAGCGCTGCTGGATGTTCCTGGCCAGCAGGGGCAGCGCCCACAGATGGTCCACGGGCCCGTCGAAGAAACCCTGGATCTGGGCGGTGTGCAGGTCGACGGCCATCAACCGGTCGGCCCCGGCGGTGGCGAACATGTCCGCGACCAGCCGGGCCGAGATCGGTTCGCGGCCGCGGTGCTTCTTGTCCTGCCGCGCATAGCCGTAGAACGGCATGACCACGGTGATGCGCTTCGCGGACGCCCGCTTCAGCGCGTCGACCATGATGAGCTGCTCCATGATCCACTCGTTGATCGGCGCGGTGTGGCTCTGGATGACGAAGGCGTCGCAGCCGCGGACGCTCTCCTCGAACCGCACGTAGATCTCGCCGTTGGCGAAGTTGAGCGCCTTGGTCGGGATGAGGTCGACCGCCAGCTGGGCGGCCACGTCGGCGGCGAGCTGGGGGTGGGCCCGCCCCGAGAAGAGCATCAGCGTCTTCTTGCCGGTCGCGTGGATCCCGCTCACTGCTCGCTCCCCTGGCTCGGCTCCTCGTCGTCAGTGTGCCCGCCGAGAGCCCGTCGTGCGGCCTCCGCCGCCGGAGAGCCTGCCCGTTTGCGCTCGACCCATCCCTCCACGTTGCGCTGGCGCGCCCGGGCCACGGCCAAGGCGCCCGGTGGGACGTCCTGGGTGATCACGGACCCGGCTGCCGTGTAGGCGCCGTCCCCGACCGTGACGGGGGCGATGAGCATCGTGTCGCTGCCGACCCGGACGTGGTCGCCGATCAGCGTCCGGTGCTTGGCCTGGCCGTCGTAGTTGACGACCACCGTTGCCGCCCCGATGTTGGCGCCGGTGCCGATGTCGGCGTCGCCGACATACGAGAGGTGGGGGACCTTGGAGCCCTCCCCCACTGTCGAGGACTTGATCTCCACGAAGGCCCCGGCCTTGGCCCGCCGCCGCAGCACGGCTCCCGGACGGAGGTACGTGAAGGGGCCGACCACGGCCTCGGGGCCGATCCGGGCCTCGACGGCGTGCGCTCGGACGACGTTGGCGCCCTCGCCGACCTCGGTGTCGAGCAGGGTGGTGTCAGGACCGACCCGGGCTCCTGGCGCAATGGTGGTGGCCCCGTGCAGCTGCGTCCCCGGGTGCAGCACCACGTCGCGGCCCAGGCTGACGGTCACGTCGACCCAGGTCGTCGCCGGGTCGACGACCGTGACGCCCTCCCGCATCCAGCGCTGCAGCCCCCTGGTGTTGAGCTCCCGGCGCATGGCGGCGAGCTGGATCCGGTCGTTGACGCCCTCGGTCTGCCAGGCGTCCGCGGTCTCGAAGGCCCCCACCCGGCCACCCGACGTCCGGGCGGAGCCGACGACGTCGGTGAGGTAGAGCTCGCCCTGGGCGTTGTCGGGGGTCAGGCCGTCCAGGCCGTCACGGAGGACCGCGGCGTCGAAGGCGTAGATGCCGGAGTTGATCTCGCGGATGTGCAGCTGGGAGTCGTCGGCGTCCTTGTGCTCGACGATGCCCAGCACCCCGCCCGAGGAGTCGCGGACGATCCGGCCGTAGCCCGTGGGGTCCTCGACCCGGGCGGTGAGCACCGTCGCCGCGTTACCGTCGGCTCGGTGCCTCGCCACCAGGTCGGCCAGGGTCTCGCCGGTGAGCAGGGGCACGTCGCCGTAGGTGACGACGACGACGCCGTCCAGCGGCGGCAGGGTCGCAAGGGCGCAGGAGACGGCGTGCCCGGTCCCGAGCTGCTGGTCCTGCACCGCGGTGGTCACCTGGGGCGCGACCTCGGCGAGGTGGCCGGCGACGTGGTCGCGGCCGTGGCCCACGACGACGACCAGGTGCTCGGGTTCGAGGGCGGCCGCGGCCTGGACGGCGTGCCCGATCAGGCTGCGCCCACCGATCTCGTGGAGGACCTTGGGGGTCGCGGACTTCATCCGGGTGCCCTCGCCGGCGGCGAGGACGACGACGGCGGCCGGGCGTTCGCTCACGCGGGTGCGCTCCTCGGCGTTTGTGGCGGGAGGTACCG
>DATHUJ010000077.1:0-43730 GCA_035462375.1 Jiangellales bacterium | reverse complement strand
CCGAGATCTTGCCCTGGTGCAACAGCACGTAGGCGTCCTCGAGGACGGCCTCCATGCGCTCCGGGTCGGTGACCATGTACGGGGAGATGTAGCCCTTGTCGAACTGCATGCCCTCGGTGAACTCGAGCTCGGTACCGAAGGTCTGCGACTCCTCGACCGTGATCACGCCGTCCTTGCCGACTTTGTCGAAGGCCTCGGCGATGAGCGTGCCGATCGTGCGGTCCTGCGCCGACACGGCGGCGACGGCGGCGACCTCCGACTTGTCGTCGACCGGGCGAGCGGACTCCAGCAGACGGCCGTTGACCGCCTCCACTGCTGCGTCGACGCCCCGCTTGACGGCCAGCGGCGCCGCACCGGCGGCGACGGCCCGCAGGCCGAGGTGGACCATCGCCTGGCCCAGCACGGTCGCCGTCGTGGTGCCGTCGCCGGCCACGTCGTTGGTCTTGGTCGCGATCTCCTTGGCGAGCTGGGCGCCGAGGTTCTCGTAAGGGTCCTCCAGCTCCATCTCGCGGGCGATGGTCACGCCGTCGTTGGTGATCGTGGGGGAGCCGAACTTCTTGTCGATGACGACGTTGCGGCCGCGCGGGCCGAGAGTCACCTTGACGGTGTCGGCGAGCGCGTCGACACCGTGCTCGAGACGCCGTCGCGCGGACTCGTCGAATTCCAGGATCTTGGGCATAGGGTTCCTCCTCCTCGAACTGGTCCCGCCCCGGGCGCCCGCTACCGACCGTCGCCGGCCGGTCGGGCCGCCACGGGGCGGTACCGGTCAGTGCCCTCGTGCGTGACGGGTCACTTCTGGATGACGGCCAGCACGTCACGGCCGGACAGGATGAGGAGCTCCTCACCGTCGTACTTGACCTCGGTGCCGCCGTACTTGGAGTACAGGACCTTGTCGCCGACGGCGACGTCGAGGGGGATGCGCTTGTCGCCGTCCTCGTCCCAGCGACCGGGGCCGACGGCGATGACCTCACCCTCCTGCGGCTTCTCCTTGGCGGTGTCAGGGATGACGAGACCCGATGCCGTGGTCTGCTCCGCGTCCAGCGGCTTCACGACGATGCGGTCCTCGAGGGGCTTGATGGAGACCGACACTTGCTGACCTCCCCTTTCGCGGGATGTCACGACTTCTGCGATGACTGGATGGACGCGCGACCGCACCGCCGTCGCGGGTGCCGGTACGGTGGGCGTCCGCTGGCACACTCGACACGAGAGTGCCAGCCCTGAACCTAACCCCTCGTTAGCACTCGGTCAAGGTGAGTGCCAGCGCAGGCGATCCGGACCGAGGATGGGGCCGTGGAGGCCGCCACGATCGCTGCGCTGGCCGGCGGCCAGGGTGCCGGCCTCCTGGACGAGGCCTGTCTCGGCTACGGCCAGGAGGACACGCTCGCGCTGTCGGCGCGCCTCCGGCGGCGGTACCCGCCCGCTCTGGGTGGCAGCGGCGCTCACGCAGGCCAGGTTGCGGACCCGGGCCGCGCAGAAGCTCGATCCCGCGGACACCGGGCGGATGCTCTTCACCGACGCGGGGCTGCAGCAAGCCACGCGGCAGCCGGTGGCCGAGCACCGGGCGACCCGGCTCGCGGTATCGCTCGGGCAGGTTTCCGTGGTCCTCGACCTCGGCTGCGGTATCGGTGCCGACCTGGTCGCCCTCGCCCGGGCCGGGCTGGGACGTGACGGGCGTGGAGCACGACCCCCTCACCGCAGCCGTGGCCCGGCACAACCTGTCGACCCTGGGCCTCGCCGGCCGCGCCCGGGTCCTCCAAGGCCCTGGCGGAGGTGGACCGCAGCGACGTCGACGCGGTGTTCTGCGACCCGGCACGGCGCCCCGCTGGCCGACGCCGCTTCGACGCACGCGGCTGGTCCCCGCCGTGGTCCTTCGTCGAGGAGCTGCTCGCCGACCAGGCGGCCGTCAAGGTCGCCCCGGGGATCCCGCACGACCTGGTGCCACCGGACGTGGAAGCGGAGTGGGCTCCGCGGGCGGCGACCTGGTGGAGGCCTGCCTGTGGTCCGGGCGGCTGGCCACGGCTCGTCGCCGGGCGACGTTGCTCCCCGGCGGCGCCACGCTCACCTCGGCCGACGACCCGGGGCCTCCGAAGGGATCCGGGGTGTCCGACGTGCTCTACGAGCCGGACGACGCCGTGGTGCGCGCGGGCCTGGTGACCGCTGTCGCAGCGCTGGTCGCCGGCTGGCTGCCCGACCCGCGTATCGCCTACGTCACCGCACCTCGGCACGTCCGCACCCCGTTCGCCCGGGCGTACGCGGTCCTCGAGCAAACCCGTACGACTCCAGCCGGCTGCGAGCGTGGGTGAAGGCGCGCGACGTCGGCAGGCTCACGGTCAAGAAGTGGGGGGTCGGCGTCCAGCCGGATGCACTGCGCCGCACCCTGCGGCCCCGCGGGTTGGCGGAGGCGACGCTCGTGGTCACGCGCGTCGCCCGCCGCGCCGCCGTCCTGGCCGTGGAGCCGTTGGGTGACCAACCCGGAGTCGGCCTGATCAGCAGCCGGCCCGTTCGACCCCCGTGACCTCGACGGGCAGCGTGCCGCCACCGCTGGCCGTCCCGGTGAGCACCTCGACCAGGGCGCGGAACGCCCCGGGAGTCCGGCCGTACAGCGCGATCGCGGCCGTGCCGGCCGTGCTGCCTCCCAGCCCGTACGGGGTGTCCAGGGCGACCACGACATCACCCGCACCGGGAGCCGCGCCCCCGAGCAGCCGTACCGTGTCGCCGGCGCCCACCCCCAGGCCGGCGCCACGAGCGGCGTCGACGAAGCGCGACCGGTCGGACACCGATCCGCCGACCACCCGCACGGCGTCGCCGACCAGCCGGCCCTCGCACGGACCCGCCACCACGGTCAGCCCGGCGAGTGAGACGGCGTAGGAGAGGTCGGCGTGCGACCCCAACGCGTCGGGGTCCGGTGGCGGCGCGGAGTCGGCTTGGTGCAGCTGAAGGGCGACCACCCGGGAGGCGGCCTCCGCGAGGCGCTGGGCGGGCAGGTCACCGGAGCCGACCGCCGACACCAGGGCCGCGTGCGCCGCACGGACGTCGGCGGGCATGAGCACGACGTCGGCCCCGGCGGCGACGGCGCGGACGGCCGCCTGGCCGGGGCCGTAGGCGCCGGTGACGGCGCCCATGTCCTGGGCGTCCGTGACGACGAGCCCCTCGAAGCCGAGGTCCTCTCGCAGCAGCGCGATGACGGCAGGGGACAACGACGACGGCACTCCCGGGTCGACGGCACGGACGTCCACATGGGCCACCATGACGGCGGGAGCCCCGGCCTCGGCAGCCGCACGGAAGGGCACCAGGTCCCGCCGTTGCAGCTCCTCGACCGTCGCCTCCTGGACCGGGAGCGTCTCGTGGCTGTCGGCCGGGACGGAGCCGTGACCGGGGAAGTGCTTGGCCACGGCGACCACCCCGGCGGCCGCGTAGCCCTCCAGCCCGGCCCGGGTGATCTCGGCGACGAGCTGCGGGTCGGACGAGGGCGACCGGCTCCCGATCGTGGGGTCGTCCGGCCCGCTGGTGACGTCCGCGACGGGGGCGAAGACCATGCCGATCCCGAGCGAGCGCAGCTCGCGCCCGCTGGCCTCGGCGACGTCGGCCGCCAGGGCGGGGTCGCGGGCCGCGCCGAGGGTCATCAACGACGGGAACTCGGTCGCCGGCTCACCGACCCGGGCGACGAGGCCGCCCTCCTGGTCCACGGCGGTGACGAGGGGGACCGGCCGGTCCGCGGTGGCGTCGCGGAGGTCGCGAAGTGCACCGGCCAGCTGCTCGGGTGATCCGACGTTCTCCCCCATGACGATGACCCCACCCAGGTGGAGCTCGCGGACGCGGTCGACCGGCGGCTCCGGTCCGGGGTAGCTCGCGACGATCACCTGCCCCGCCAGCTGCTCGGGCGAGAGAGCCGCGACGATCCCGCGGGCCCGCTCCCACTCCGTCTCGGTGGGACCCCATGGCAGGGCGTCCGGCCGGTCCGCCGTGGGACCGGCCGTCCCCGCGCCCTCGGCCGTGGGTCGCGCGGGTGCCCCGGCGGTCGCGCCGGACGGGCCGTCGCTGCCGCAGGAGGACAGCGCCAGCAGGCCGGCCACCGCAGCGGTCACCGCGGTGGGGAGGCGACGGGTCACGGGGCACCAGTGTGACCGACCGAGCCCGCCGCCGCACGGTCGCCCCGGGCGTCACCCACCGGCCAGCTGGACCAGGCGCGCGACCGCGGTAGCCGACCGGATGCCGGGCTCGGCCAGGCGGAGGATCGTCCCTGCGTCGCCGATCCCGGCCCCGCGCCCGACCTGGTGGGCCAGCAGGCGCCCGACCAGGGCGGCGGCCCGGTCGGTCGAAGCCGCCAGCGCCCGGGCCACCGTCGGGTCGGGCACCGGCAGGCCGAACCCCGGGCCGCCGTCGTGGCTGACCGGGACACCGGCCCGGGCCAGCAGGTCGGCCGCCTCCGGGTCCATGGCGTGGTTGGCCTCCCCTGCAGCGGCGCACGAGGCCACGACGCGGACCGGGTTCTCGGTCGGGTCGACCCGGCCGAGCACCAGCGCCACCACCGTCAGGGGACCGAGCGAGACGATCGTGGCGGCACCTTCCCCGAGCAGGGTTCCCGCCGACGGGAAGGTCGCGGGATCCGGCGACGCGCCGGGCCCCCACCCGCCGAGCCCGTCGGGCCCGTGCACCGCCCGTACGGGGTAGGCGGTGCCGTCCAGCGGGCGGTCGACACCCGCGGCGACCGGGACGTCGAGGTCGAGCAGGTCCAGGACGTACGTGGTGTTCGCCAGCACCCGGCCCAGGGACGCGTTGCCCGCCGTGGCGACCACGGCGTGCAGGTCGAGGGCGGGGTGCCGGGCCGCGACGACGAGCGCCAGCGCGTCGTCGACGCCGGTGTCCACGACCAGGGTGACCGGGCGGACCACGGCGGACCTCAGACGGCGATCGTGGTGACCGGCAGTGAGGAGTCGGCCGGCAGGTCGAGCGTCGACGCGGGCCGGCCCCGGGCGACGAGCTCGGCGCCCAGGGCGGCCACCATGGCGCCGTTGTCCGTGCACAGGCCGGGACGGGGGGCCCGCAGTCGGATCCCGGCGGTCGCGCAACGGTCCTCGGCCAGGGCCCGCAGCCGGGAGTTCGCCGCCACGCCGCCGCCGACGAGCAGGCTGTCGACCCCCCACCCCCGGCACGCCAGCACGGCCTTGGCGGTGAGCACGTCGACCACGGCCTCCTGGAAGGACGCCGCCACGTCCGCCACCGGGAGCGGCTCGCCGTCCCGCTGGCGGGCCTCGACCCAGCGGGCGACGGCGGTCTTGAGGCCGGAGAAGGAGAAGTCGTAGCGGTGGCGCTCGAGGTCGCGCGGGCCGGTGAGGCCGCGGGGGAACTCCACGTACGCCCGGTCGCCGCCGCGGGCCGCACGGTCGATGTACGGTCCGCCCGGGAAGGGCAGGCCGAGCAGGCGCGCCACCTTGTCGAAGGCCTCGCCCGCCGCGTCGTCGATCGTGGCGCCGAGCGGCGTCACGGACGCGGTGACGTCCTCGACGAGCAACAGGGAGGAGTGGCCACCCGAGACGAGCAGCGCCACGGTCGGCTGCGGGAGCGGGCCGTGCTCCAGCTGGTCGACCGCGACGTGGGCGGCCAGGTGGTTGACCCCGTAGAGCGGGCGGCCCAGGGCCACGGCCAGCGCCTTGGCCGCCGCGACCCCGACGACCAGGGCGCCCGTCAGTCCCGGCCCGCTGGTGACGGCGACGGCGTCGACGTCGGCCAGCGCGGTGCCGGCCTCCCGGCAGGCGCGCTCGACCGTCGGGACCATGGCCTCGAGGTGGGCCCGGCTGGCCACCTCCGGGACGACACCGCCGAACCTCGCGTGCTCGTCGACGCTGCTGGCCACGGCGTCGACGAGGAGCTCCCGCCCGCGCACCAGTCCCACGCCCGTCTCGTCGCAGGATGTCTCGATGCCCAGGACGAGCGGTGCGTCGGCGGTCACCGTCCGATGATCGCACCGCTGCCGCGCCGGAGGCGGAGCACCAGTGCGTCGACCCGCCCAGCCGCGTAGTAGCCGCGACGGACGCCCACCCGCTCGAAGCCGACCGCCCGGTAGAGCTCCAGCGCCGGGATGTTGTCCGCACGGACCTCGAGCACGACCTCCCCGACGCCCCGCCGGTCCGCGTCGTCGAGCAGGGCCTCGACCAGCAGGGTGCCGGTCCCCCGCCGCTGCCCGCCTGGTGCGACCGCGACCGTCTGGACGTCCGCGGCCTCGCCGTGGGCCCACAGCCCGGCGTAGCCGACGATCTGCCCGTCCGACTCGGCGACCACGTACGTCCGGGAGCTGGGCACCCCGGCCAGCTCCGACCACAGCTGCTCGGGGGACCAGGCGTCGTCCGGGAAGAGGACCGGCTCGAGGCGCACGACCTCCTCGAGGTCCCACCAGCGCATCGGACGCAGGGAGACCGGAGCGCTCATCGGGGAAGCACGGTCTTGCGTGGGCCGGGTGGCCGGGCATCCGGCCGGCGCAGGTACAGCGGCTCGGGATCGAGCAGCTCGACCGTACCGGCCAGCACCGCCGTCGCCAGGTCGGCGGCCCGCGGGTGCTCCGGGTCGATGCGGAGCGGCAGGTCGTGCGGGTAGAGGCCGGGCCCCGTCCCTGCCACGGGGAGGTCGCGGTTCGCGGCTCCGCCGGGTGCCGGCGCGGCGGCGAGGTCGGCGGCCCGCCCCACGATCGGGCCGGAGACCCGCCGGCCATCCGCGCCGTAGGTGGCCCAGTAGACCTCGCGCCGCCGCGCGTCGGTGGCAACCGCGTACGGTCCGGCCAGCTGCGACCGGTCCACCCCTGCCGCGACGACGTCCAGGCTGCAGACGCCCTGCACGGGGATGCCGAGGGCGGCGCCGAGCACCCGGGCGGTCACCAGGCCGACCCGCAGCCCGGTGAACGGGCCGGGACCGACCCCGACGACGACCCGCGTGAGGTCCAACCGGCTCACCCCTGCCTCCGTGAGCACGGTCTCGATCGCAGGCGCCAGCACCTCGGCGTGGCGCATCGCGTCGACCGTCGTGTGCGCGGCCGGCACCGAGCACCCGTCGTGGAGGGCGACCGTGACGGCCGGTGTCGACGTGTCCATCGCCAGCAGCAGCACCGGCCCAGTCGACCACGTTCACCGCCCTGCTGGAGCCGGGGGCTCCAGCACGGCGAGGTCCACGCCGACCCAGCGCCGACCACAGCCACGGACGACGGCGCGGCGCGCTTCGCCGGCGACGGACACCTCGTGGTCGACGGACGCCTCGTGGTCGACGGACCCGGGCCGCTCGAGGGTCACCTCCAGCCGGTCCTCGGCCAGGCCCTCGGCGAGCCCGGAACCCCACTCGACGACGGTGACCGCCCGGTCCAGGGCCGCCTCCAGGTCCAGGTCCTCCAGCTCGTCCCAACCGGCGAGTCGGTAGGCGTCCACGTGCACCAGCGCGGGCCCCCCCACGGTCGACGGGTGCACGCGGGCGATCACGAAGGTCGGCGACGTGACGGGGCCGCGGACCCCCAGACCCTCGCCCAGCCCCTGGGCCAGCGTCGTCTTGCCGGCACCGAGTGCCCCCGACAGCAGGACCAGGTCCCCGGCCTGCAGCAGGCCGGCCATGCGCGCCCCCAGATCCCGCATCTCCTCCGCCGTGGCGACGGCCACCTCGACGGTCACGGATCGGGCGGCCCGTCCACGGCCGACCCGCCCGCGGCCGGCCCGTCCGTCCCTCCGTCGGCGCCCTCGCCGTCCAGCAGGCGCGCGACCGCACGCAGGTCCTCCCGCAGGGCTGCGAGGGGGGCCCCGCGCGGACCGAACCGGATCGCGGCAGAGGGGTGGTAGGTGGCCATCAGCCAGCGGCCGTCCCACGGGAGCGGACGGCCGCGCAGGGCCCCGATGCGCGCACCGGGACCGAGGGCCCAGGCCAGCGCGCTCCCGCCGAGCGTCACCACCAGTCGGGGATCGGCCAGCTCGACCTGGCGCATGAGCCACGGCCGGCAGGCCTCCACCTCGCGACGGCGTGGGGCACGGTTGCCGGGCGGCCGGCACTTGAGCACGTTGGCGACGGCCACCCGGTCGCGCGAGAGCCCGGCTTCGGCGAGCAGCGAGTCGAGCAGTCGCCCGGAGCGTCCGATGAAGGGCACCCCCGCCGCGTCCTCGTCCGCACCGGGTGCCTCCCCGACGAGCAGGACCTGGGCGCCCTCCGGGAACGTCCCAGGGACCACGTGGGTCCGGCAGGCGGCGAGCTCGGCGCAGACGGTGCAGCCCTGCACGGCCAGCGAGAGGGCCTCCCACGAGGTGAGCCGGGGGGCGACCAGGGCCGGGTCGACGTCCGAGCGCCGTGCGCCGACGGTCACCTGGACGCTCCGCGTGCGCCGGCTGTCGCGCCGGCCCGGACCCGGTCGAGCTGCGCGCGCAGGTGTGCCGTGACGACCTCGTGGCGTTCCAGGAGCACCATGTGGCCGGCGTCGGGGACCTCGACGTAGCGGGCACCCGGCAGCCGCTCCGCGATCTCGCGGCTGTGCGACACCGGGGTCAGCAGGTCGCGTCCCGCCCCGACGACGAGCGTGTCGACCCCACTGAGCAGGCCGAGCCGCTCGCGTTGGTCGTGGGTGGCGAAGACGGGCAGGAACTCCGCGACCACACCGATCGGCGTCCCGGCGTTGAGCTGCGCGGTGAACTCGACCAGCGAGGCCGGAGCGTCGTCGGCGAAGGAGTAGCGCTTGGTGAGCACGAAGCCCAGGTCGCTGCCGGCCCGCCGACCCCGCTCGACCAGGTCCGGCTGGCGAGCCAGTGCCGACACGACACCCGGCGCCAACCGTCCCGCCAACCGACCCGCCGGCCCGGGCACTCCCAGCGTGACCTCGCGCAGACCACCGGCGCTGGAGGCCACGAAGGCGATGCCCACGACCCGGCCGAGCAGCTCGGGTCGGCGGACGAGCAGGTCCATGACCGTCATGCCGCCCATGGAGTGCCCCACCAGGAGCACCGGACCGGTCGGCGCGGCGGCGTCGAGCACGCCGCCGAGGTCGTCCGCCAGGCGCTCGAAGGACACGGACCCCTCCGGCGCGCGCCCCGAGCGGCCGTGCGAGCGCTGGTCCCAGAACACCAGCCGGGCCGAGCCACGGAGGTCGCGGCGTTGGAAGTGCCACACGTCCAGGTTGAGCGCGTAGCCGTGGCTGAAGACCACCGTGAGATCGGACCCGGCCCCCCCGGGGTCGTCGACCTCGGCGTACAGCTCGACGCCGTCGGCCGCCGGCACGACGAGCGGGTCGCCCCGCAACGAGCCGAACGGCTCGTCCGCGAACGGGTCCCGCCCGCGTAGGGAGCGCCCGACGGCGTAGCGCTCGGCCGCCAGCCCCACGGCAGCACCGGCAGCTGCCAGACCCAGCAGGGCGCCGGTGACCCCAGCCGCGCGACCGGCCGCCAGGAGCCGGCTCACCGGCCGACCTCTGCGGCACCCACGTACGTCCTCGGCAGCCGGGGCGCCACCCGGGTCACGATCTCGTACGAGATGGTGCCGCAGGCCCGGGCCCAGTCCTCCGCCGTAGGCTCGCCGTCGTCGCCCGGGCCGAACAGGACGACCTCGTCGCCGGCGTGGGCGGGGTCGTCGCCGAGGTCGACGACGACCTGGTCCATGCACACCCGGCCGGCCACCGGGCGCACCCGACCGGCGGCGAGCAGCGGCGCCCGCGAGGAGCCGTGCCGGGGGATCCCGTCGGCGTAGCCCAGCGGGATGAGCCCGAGCGTGGTCTCCCGTTCGGTCACGTACTCGTGCCCGTACGAGACGCCTTGCGCGGGTGGCACGCGCTTGACCAGGACGAGCCGCGCCCGCACGGACATCGCGGGCCGGAGGCCGAGCTGTGCGGGGGCCGCCTCGTCGGGCACCGGCGACAGTCCGTAGACGGCAAGTCCGGGCCGGACCAGGTCGAAGTGGGCGGCCGGCAGGGTCAGCGTCGCCGCCGAGTTGGCGAGATGCCGCACCTCCGGGCGCACCCCGCGCGACTCGGCGACGTCGAGGGCCTCGCGGAAGGTCGCGATCTGAGCGGCGATCGTGGGGTGGCCCGGCGCGTCGGCCAGCGCGAAGTGCGACCAGAGACCGACCACCTCCATCAGCCCGTCGGCCTGCGCCCGCAGGGCGGCGTCCACGAGCTTCGGCCAGTCGTCCACCGTGGCCCCGCCCCGGCCGAGACCCGTGTCGACCTTGAGGTGTAGCCGGGCGGGGCGCCCGACCTCGGCAGCCGCGGAGGCGATCTCCGAGACCGTCCATCGCGCGGACGCGCTGACGTCGACGTCGGCCGCGACGGCGTCCACCCAGCGCTCGCCCGGGGCGGCCAGCCATGCCAGCAGGCGGCCGTCGACCCCCGCGGCGCGTAGCAGGAGCGCCTCGCTCAGGACGGCTGTACCGAGCCAGGACGCACCGCCGGACCGGGCTGCGCGGGCGCACGGCACCAGGCCGTGACCGTACGCATCCCCCTTGACCACGGCCATCACCTGGGCGCCGGTGGACCGCGCCACCAGGGCCGCGACGTTGTCGCGCACGGCCGTGAGGTCCACCCGCACCTCGGCGTGCGGCACGGGCGTCTCGACCATGGTCGGGATTCTGTCAGGGGGTGGCCGGCCGGCGGCCCGCCGGTAGGTCCCCGAGCCGGTGGAGCACCTCGGGCAGCGCCGCGAGCAGGTCCTGGGCGCTGGGCGCGCCCGACCGCTCGGCGGCCACCTGTCCGGCCAGCCCGTGCACATACGCGGCGAGCGAGCCGGCCTCCAGCGGGTCGAGCCCCCCTGCCAGCAGCGCGCCGCCCAGCCCGGCCAGCACGTCGCCGGAGCCGGCGGTGGCGAGGACGGGGGTCCCGGTCGGGTTGGCCCGGGCCCGGCCGTCGGGGGCGACGACGACGGTGGTCGCGCCCTTGAGCAGGACGCAGGCGTCCCACCGCCGCGCGGCCTCCTGGGCGTGGTGTAGCCGTCGCGCCTCGACGTCGCGGCGCTCGACGCCGAGCATCCGGGCCAGCTCGCCGGCGTGCGGGGTGAGCAGCACGCGCGGGCCGACCCCTTCGGGCAGGTGCGCCAGTCCGTCGGCGTCGACCAGGACCGGGACGTCGTCGGCAAGAGCCCGGCCGACCGCCGCCGCCGTGTCCTCGCCGCTGCCCAGGCCCGAGCCGACGGTCCAGGCCTGGACACGGCCCTCGGCCACCACCGTCTCCGGCCACCGCGCGCGCACCAGGTCGGCCGCGGTCCCCGTGCCCGCGTAGCGGACCATGCCGGCACCGCCACGCACCGCCCCGCCGGTGGCGAGGACCGCTGCGCCCGCGTACGAGGGGGAGCCGGCCGCCACGCCGACCACGCCGCGCGAGTACTTGTCGCTCGTACGGTCGGGCAGCGGGAGCCGCGCCGCCACGTCGACCGCCTCGAGGACCACGACGGCGGGAGCCGGCAACAGCGGTGCCAGCCCGATGTCGACGTCCAGGACACGCCCGCTCGCGCCGGCGGCCGGGTCGACCACGTGCGCGATCTTGCGCGTCCCGAACGTCACCGTGACGTCGGCCCGGACGTGCGGTCCCTCGACCTCGCCGGTGTCCGGCTCGACGCCGCTGGGCAGGTCGACGGCAACGATGAGCCCGGCACCCTCCCGGGCCTTGTCGGCGAGGGTGACGGCGTCTCCTCGCAGCCCGCCGTGGCCGCCGATGCCGAGCAGCCCGTCGACGACGAGGTCGGCGCGCCGCAGCAGCACGTCGGCGTCGGGAGCGAGGACTGCCCGGCCGCCGGCCACTCGCAAGGCCCCCAAGCCACCGGGGTGCGCGCGGTCGGGGACCACGAGCACGGCGTCCACCCGCGCACCCCGTCGGGCCAGCCGTGCCCCCGCGTACAGCGCGTCGCCCCCGTTGTCGCCCCCGCCCACGAGCAGGACGACACGAGCACCGTACGGCCCGCCCAGCAGCCGGGCGCACCGCGCGGCCAGCGCTGCCGCGG
Source organism: Jiangellales bacterium (assembly GCA_035462375.1). Classification (GTDB taxonomy): domain Bacteria; phylum Actinomycetota; class Actinomycetes; order Jiangellales; family Jiangellaceae; genus DASTQL01. The sequence goes on along the minus strand of DATHUJ010000077.1, from coordinate 31,794 downwards.
CGCGCTGCATGAGGGCGCCGTCCGGAAGCGTCGTCATGAGGGCTGCCTCGGCAGCCCGGATGTCCTCGACCCGGTGCGCTCCGATCACCTCGTCAGCCCTCCAGGACCACGAGGGCCGAGGCGATGCCGGCATCGTGGGACATCGAGAGGTGGACCGTGCCCACCCCCAGCTCCTGACACCGGCCGGCCACCGTCCCCCGCACCTCGAACCACGGCCGGCCGTCCCGGTCGGTCACCACCTCGGCGTCCTGCCAGTGCAGCCCCGACGGTGCTCCGAGCGCCTTGGCGAGGGCCTCCTTGGCCGCGAAGCGCGCCGCCAGCGAGGCGATGTGGCGCTCACGCTCGGATGGGGTGAAGATGCGCTCGCGCAGGGTCGGCGTGCGCTCCAGCGTCTCCCCGAAGCGGGCCACGTCGACGACGTCGATGCCCACGCCCACGATCACCCGCCCAGCCTGGCACAGCCCGGTCGCGGCCCGGGGAACGCCTACTCGACCGTGACGCTCTTGGCCAGGTTGCGCGGCTGGTCGACGTCGTAGCCCTTGCTGCTCGCCATCTCGCAGGCGAAGACCTGGAGCGGGACCACGGACACCAGCGGCTGGAGCAAGGTCGGGCAGGCCGGGACCCGGACGAGGTGGTCGGCGTACGGGACCACGGCCTCGTCACCCTCCTCGGCGACGACGATGGTGCGGGCGCCGCGGGCCCGCACCTCTTGGATGTTGGAGACGATCTTGTCGTGGAGTACCGACCGGCCGCGGGGCGAGGGGACCACCACGACGACCGGCACGCCGTCCTCGATCAGGGCGATCGGGCCGTGCTTGAGCTCGCCGGCCGCGAAGCCCTCGGCGTGCATGTAGGCGAGCTCCTTGAGCTTCAGGGCACCCTCCAGCGCGACGGGGTACCCCACGTGCCGGCCCAGGAACAGCACCGACGTGGCGTCGCGCAGCTCACGGGCCAGGGCGCGCACCGGCTCCATGGTGTCGAGCACGCGTTCCACCTTGTCGGGCATGTCGGCGAGGTCGCGGAGCACCGAGCGCACCTCGTCGCCCCACTTGGTGCCGCGGACCTGGCCGAGGTAGAGGGCGACCAGGTAGCAGGCGACGATCTGGGTGAGGAAGGCCTTGGTGGACGCCACCGCGATCTCGGGACCCGCGTGGGTGTAGAAGACCGCGTCGGACTCGCGGGGGATCGTCGCGCCGTTGGTGTTGCAGATCGCGAGGACCCGCGCCCCCTGCTCGCGGGCGTGCCGCAACGCCATCAAGGTGTCCATGGTCTCGCCGGACTGCGACACGACGACGACGAGGGTCTGCCGGTCGACCACCGGGTCGCGGTAGCGGAACTCGCTGGCCAGCTCGACCTCGCACGGGATGCGGGTCCAGTGCTCGATGGCGTACTTCGCGACCTGGCCCGCGTAGTAGGACGTTCCCGCGGCCACGATGATGATCTTGTCGGACTCGCGGAGCTCCTCGTCGGACAGCCGCATCTCGTCGAGGACGAGGGTGCCGCTGTCGTCGATCCGGCCCAGCAGGGTGTCGGCGACGGCCTTGGGCTGCTCGGCGATCTCCTTGAGCATGAAGTAGTCGTAGCCGCCCTTCTCGGCGGCCGAGGCGTCCCAGTCGACGTGGAACTGCCGGGCGTCGACCGGGGCCCCGGCGAAGTCGGTCACCCTCACGTCGGCGGCGGTGATCTCGACGACCTGGCCCTCGCCCACCTCGAGGGCCTCCCGGGTGTGGTCGATGAAGGCCGAGACGTCGGACGCCAGGAAGTTCTCACCCGTGCCGATCCCCACGACGAGCGGCGAGTTGCGCCGCGCCGCGACGACCCGGTCCGGTACGTCTGCGTGGACCGCCACCAGCGTGAACGCGCCGTCCAGGCGGCGGCACACCGACCGCATCGCCTCGCCGAGGTCTCCCCCGGCCTCCGGGAGGGCCGCGGCGAGCAGATGGGATACGACCTCGGTGTCGGTGTCTGACGCGAACACGACTCCGGCGGACTCGCGCTCGGCCCGCAGCCGGGCGAAGTTCTCGATGATGCCGTTGTGGATGACGGCCACCTTGCCCGCAGCGTCGAGGTGGGGGTGGGCGTTGCGGTCGTTGGGCGCTCCGTGGGTCGCCCAGCGGGTGTGGCCGATCCCGGTGGTCGAGGGCGGGAGCGCCTCCTCGGCCAGCGCCTTCTCCAGGTTGGCCAGCTTGCCCGCCCGCTTGGTCGACGCGAGTGCTCCGTCCGCCACGACGGCCACCCCGGCCGAGTCGTAGCCGCGGTACTCCAGCCGCCGCAGCCCCGCGACGACGACGTCGAGCGCCTGCTGCTGACCGACGTAGCCCACGATCCCGCACATGGCGGTCAGACTAGCCGGGCCGGTCACGGCAGGATGCCGCCATGCGCGAGCCCAGCCCCGAGCCCCACGGCCCCTCGCCGTACGTCGAGCTCGACCGGTCGGCGTGGTCCCGGCTGCGGGACCAGACGCCGCTGCCGCTCACCGCCGCGGAGCTGGAGGCCGTGCGCGGTCTCGGCGACGAGGTCGACCTCGACGAGGTCCGCGACGTCTACCTGCCGCTGTCCCGCCTGCTCAACCTGCATGTCCGCGCCACCGCCGAGCTGCACGCGACCGTCGAGACCTTCTTCGGAGAGATGCCCGAGCGCACGCCGTACGTGATCGGCATCGCGGGCTCGGTCGCGGTCGGCAAGTCGACGACGGCCCGGCTGCTGCGCCTCCTGCTGGCCCGCTGGCCGGACCACCCTCGCGTGGCGCTCGTCACCACCGACGGCTTCCTCCTGCCCAACGCCGAGCTGGAGCGACGTGGTCTGCTGGCCCGCAAGGGCTTCCCGGAGTCCTACGACCGCCGCGCCCTGCTCCGCTTCCTGGTCGAGGTCAAGTCGGGCCGGCCCCAGGTGCGTGCGCCGGTCTACTCGCACCTCCGCTACGACGTGGTGCCCGGGGAGTTCGAGGTCCTGCACTCCCCCGACGTCCTGATCCTGGAGGGCCTCAACGTGCTCCAGCCCGCCCGCGCACATGCCGAGGGCGGCTCGGCGCTCGCAGTGAGCGACTTCTTCGACTTCTCGATCTACGTCGACGCGGGCAACGAGGACGTGCGGCGCTGGTACGTGGAACGGTTCCTGCGGCTGCGGGAGACCGCCTTCCGCGACCCCTCCTCGTACTTCCGCCGCTACGCGGATCTGGACACACCCGCGGCCGTCGCCCGGGCCGGCGCCCTCTGGGACGGCATCAACGGACCGAACCTCCAGCAGAACATCCTGCCCACCCGGGGCCGGGCCACCCTCGTCCTGACCAAGGGCCCCGACCACGCGGTCCATCACGTCCGCCTGCGCCGCCCCTGACCGCAATGATCACGGCAGCCGCGTATATGGCCACTCGCCCCAGTGAATGCACCTGGCTCGCTGCCCATTTACCTGGCTCGACCCGAGGCTCGGGGGCCCGACCCGGCCCTCGCCCGGCGACCGGCGCCGCGGTAGATGGGCATGCGCCGCGGTGAATGCACCTGGCGCCGCGCCCATTTACGCGGCTGCCGTGATCATTGGCACGCGCCGGTACGGATGGGGTGGCCCGTCAGCGGCCGAGCGCGAGCTCCGCGGTCACGACTCCGGCGAGCCGCTGGGCGACCACCCGGGCCTGCTCCTCCGTACCGGCCTCCACCATCACCCGGACGAGGGGCTCGGTCCCGGAGGGCCGCAGCAGCACCCGACCGGTGTCACCGAGCTCGGCCTCGGCCTGCGCGACGGCGGCCCGCAGGCCGTCGGCGGTGCCGACGCGAGCCTTGTCGACGCCGTCGACGTTGACCAGCACCTGGGGGAGACGCCGCACCACCCCGGCGAGATCGGCGAGCGGGCGCCCCGTCCCCGCCACCTGCGCCAACAGGTGGGCCGCGGTCAGCAGCCCGTCGCCCGTGGTCGCGTGCTGGGGCATCACGACGTGACCCGACTGCTCACCGCCGAGGGTGAAGCCACCCGCACGCATCGCCTCGAGCACGTAGCGGTCTCCGACGGCGGTGTCGACCACGGTCACCCCGGCGTCGCGCATGGCCAGCCGGAACCCTTCGTTCGACATCACCGTGGACACCACGGTGTGCTCGCGCAACGTGCCGGCGTCGCGCATCGCCAGCGCCAGGATGGCCAGGATCTGGTCACCGTCGACGAGACGGCCCTCGGCGTCGACCGCCAGGCAGCGATCGGCGTCCCCGTCGTGCGCGATCCCGGCGTCCGCACCGTGGACTGTGACGGCCTCCTGCAGCGACTCCGGGTGCGTCGACCCGCAGCCGTCGTTGATGTTCAGCCCGTCCGGCTCGGCGTGAAGCGTGAGCACCTCGGCGCCGAGCCTGCGCAGGGCCTCGGGAGCTGTCCGGCTCGCGGCGCCGTTGGCGCAATCGACCACGACCCGCAACCCGTCCAGCCGGGCGGTCACGGACCCGACGATGTGCCCGACGTACTGCTCGAAGCCCTCGGCGCTGTCGCGTACGCGGCCCACCCCGGCACCGGTCGGCCGGTCCCAGGCCTCCCGCATCCTGGCCTCGACGGCGTCCTCGAGGACGTCGTCGAGCTTGTGGCCCCCCTTGGCGAAGAACTTGATCCCGTTGTCGGGCATGGGGTTGTGGCTCGCCGAGAGCATGACGCCGAGATCGGCGCCGAGCGTGCCCGTGAGGTATGCGACCGCCGGTGTCGGCAGGACGCCCAGCCGCAGCACGTCGACGCCGGCGCTCGCGAGCCCCGCCACGACGGCCGACTCGAGGAACTCCCCCGAGGCCCGCGGATCGCGGCCGACGACCGCGACCGGGCGGTGGCCGGCGAACGCGCCGGCCTCGCCGAGGACGTGCGCCGCCGCGACCGAGAGGTCGAGCGCGAGCTCCGCGGTGAGGTCGACGTTGGCCACGCCGCGGATGCCGTCGGTGCCGAAGAGTCGTCCCACGTCGCTGGTTCCTCCCTGCCGTCGGGATGCGTGTCGGCCCCGGAGCGGACGCCCCGGGGCCGTACGTACGTCGGAGGCCTGTCGTACGTGACGTGCCTCAGCGCTTGCTGTACTGGGGGGCCTTACGGGCCTTCTTGAGACCGGCCTTCTTGCGCTCGGTGACCCGGGCGTCGCGGGTGAGGAAGCCGGCCCGCTTCAGGGACGGGCGGTTGTTCTCGCTGTCCGCAGCGTTGAGGGCGCGGGCCACGCCCAGGCGCAGCGCCCCGGCCTGCCCGGACGGCCCGCCGCCGTGGATCCGCGCGACCACGTCGTACCGGCCGTCGAGCTCCAGCTCGACCAGCGGGGACTTGACCAGCTGCTGGTGGACCTTGTTGGGGAAGTACGAGTCCAGGGCCCGGCCGTTGATGGTCCACTGACCCGTCCCCGGGACGATGCGGACCCGCGCCACGGCCTCCTTGCGGCGCCCCGTGGCGGCGGCCGGCTCGATCGCGGAGAATCGCGACGGCGCGGACTCGGTGGTGAACTCCGTGGCCTCCGGGGTCTCGGAGGTGGCGACAGGAGTGTCGGGGGCGTCAGGGGCGTCAGGGGCGTCGGCGACGGTCGTGTCGGTCATGTCCTCGCTCGCGGTGGTCGGCTCGGTCACTGGCTGACCTGGGTGATCTCGTAGGGCACCGGCTGCTGGGCCTGGTGCGGGTGCTCCGGGCCGGCGTAGACCTTGAGCTTCGTGAGCATCCGCCGCCCGAGAGAGTTGTGCGGCAGCATCCCCTTGACGGCCTTCTCGACGGCCCGCCGGGGGTTCTTGTCCAGCAGCTCGTCGTACGAGGTGGCCTTGAGACCACCCGGGCGCCCGGAGTGGCGGTAGTCCACCTTCTGCCGGCGCTTGTCGCCCGTCAGGGCAACCTTCTGGGCGTTGACCACGATCACGAAGTCGCCGGTGTCGACGTGCGGTGCGTACACGGGCTTGTGCTTGCCGCGCAGCAAGATCGCGGTTTGGCTCGCGAGCCGGCCGAGGACGACATCGGTGGCGTCGATGACGTGCCACTGACGCTGGACGTCGCCGGGCTTCGGGCTGTACGTGCGCACGGTCGTAGGCCTTCGCTAGGTCGAGAGGGTGGTCGGTCGGATCCCACCGGCGGCGGGCTGCGTCGCCGGCCGGCCCGGGAACGGGCCCGCGCACACGGACGACGACGCACCAGGGTACCGACGCCGGTCCCGCAGGGTCAAAACGTACCCTGCGGGACCGGCGCCGTGGTCCAGCCGATCAGGGTCTGCCCGGTGGCTTCCCACCCTGTCCAGGAGGCGTTCCACCGAGGCCCGGCGGCGTCCCACTACCGGGTGTCCCGGCCGGCTTACCTGGACCGAGGTCACCCACGACCTCCACCCCGGTGGCCTGCACCAGCCGACCCAGGTCGTCGTACGCGGCGACGGCCACCTGGCCAGCATCGGCGATCGTGGCCGCGTCCTTGGCCTGCTGCTTGGTCAGCCGCAGGACCTCGGCGTCGGCCAGGTCCGGGTACTGCTGGGCCAGGGCGGCCGGTAGCCCGGCCGGGTCGAGCGTCAGCGGCAGGGACGATCCCCCGATGGTCTCGGTGTCCACCGCGAGGGACCCCGCCGGGCCCCAGTGCAGGCGGTAGGTCCAGGGGCCGCGCTCGTCCGGCAGATCCCACGAGATGATCTCGCGGGTCAGCCAGGACGCCCGCGACGCGGACAGGTCGGCGCCGAAGTCGGGGACGAAGTTCGTCACCGTGATCTGCTGCGACGACACCTGGTACGCGATCGTCGTCGCCAGCCCGTCCTCGGGCACGGTGAACGCCTGCGGGCCGCTGGAACCGACGCTCACGTCGTATGTCCCCGCGGGGATGTCGATCGTCGTGAAGGAGTACGTGCCGTCCCGATCCGGGTCCTGCAACCACGAGCGCATGCACTCGGCGTCGTCGTCGGTCAGGCACCCGAGCTCGGACTGGAAATCCCCGACGGCGACCAGGATCGGGTCCAGCCGGTCGTTGGTCACCCACTTCGTCCGGTAGTCGAAGTAGAAGCTCACGTCGCCGCCCGGGGTGTCATAGAAGATGTCTGACCCGTTGCGCTGGGCACCGGCACCGTAGTTCTCGTCCCAGGACCGGTTGATCGCGGCCTTGAAGGCGTACTGGCCGGCCTGCGGGGAGAAGGTGCCCTTCCAGACGAGGTCGTCGTCCAGGCTCAGCTGGATGGCGTCGCACGGCGGGTCCCAGTCGGCGGCGCAGCCGATCTCGCTGCCGTGGCTGCCGGGGACCGACACCGCGTCCGGCTGGGTGATCGGCCCGAGAATCACGCCCGGGTCGTCCGGGGGCTGCGGCCGGCCCACCACGGCGCTCGTCGAGACGACCCCCAAGTCGCCGTCGTGGTCGCGGGCGATCGCGCGGTACTCCACGGGCATGCCCTGCGGCAGCCCGCGGACGTCGTGGAAGACGCGGTACGGGGCGTTGTCGTCCGTTCCGAGCACCTGCCAGTCATCCGTCCCGACCGGCCGCCAGGCGAAGGTCACCTGGTTGAAGCTGTCACCCGGGACCGCGACGCGGACCTCGGCGCGGCCGTTGACGATCCCGGTCTGGCCCGGGGCCGTGAAGACCGGCTCGGGTGCCGCCTTGTCCGGTCGCAGCTTGGTGTTCGCCTTGTAGACCACTGCCGACAGGGCCGGCACGGTCACTGTGACACGGCCCTCGGCGTCGGCCTTGAGCCGCTTGCGCTCGACCGACGACGGCCAGGCACCCATGAGCATGCTGCGCTGGTGCTGGAACGTATCGAAGGTCGCGGTCCTGGCGGTGTCGGCGTTGTTGACCGCGACCACGTACTCCACCTGCTCCCGCGCGTCGATCCGGCTGAACGCGAAGATGCCCGGACCGTTGGTGGCGAAGCGGTGGACCTGTGCGCCGTCGGCGAGGGCGGGGTGGTCGGCACGCAGCTCGGCCAGGTCCGCGATGTGCTGGTACATCGGGTGCCCGGTGTCGAAGTTGGCGTCCGCCACCGTGGCGTCCGTCCCGATCAGGTCGTACGACTGGTGCAGCTCGACCTGACTGGGGAACATGTCCTCCCGCGCGCGCTGGTCGCCGATGCCGCCGGGTACGTCGGGTGGCGCCGAGAACCCTTGCTCGTCGCCGTAGTAGACCACCGGCTGGCCGCGGGTCAGGTACATCAGGGAGTGGCCGAGCCGGTCGCGCTCGAGGAGTTGCGCGTCGTCCCAGCCCTGGTCGTTCTGGCGGAGGAAGCTCCCGACGCGACCCATGTCGTGGTTGCCGAGGAAGGTCGGCAGCGAGTAGGCGTTGGAGTCCGCGTCCGTGTAGTAGTCGTCGAGCGCGTAGAAGTCGCGCAGCTCCGACGTCGGGAAACCCTTGGCGAAGTTGACCCCGCTCCCCTGGAAGCCGAAGTCGGCCGTGGCCTGCAGCCGGCCCTCGGTCGTGTACTGCGACATGAACCGCGGGTCGGCGTCGAAGACCTCACCGAACATGAAGAAGTCCTCGTTGCCGACCGAGGCCGCGAAGCCCTGCAGTGCCGGGCCGAACTGCTGCCAGAACTCCATGTTCACGTGCTTGACCGTGTCTATGCGGAAGCCGTCGACACCGACATCCTCGACCCAGGTCTCGTAGATGTCGATCATGCCCTGGACGACCTCGGGACGCTCGGTCCACAGGTCGTCGAGCGCCGAGCGGTTGCCCGACGGGAAGTCCCCGTACTCACTGTTCTCGCCGGAGAAGGTAGAGGTCCCACGGTTGTGGTACATGGTCGGGTCGTTGAGCCAGTCCGGGACCTTGACCTTGGCGTCCTCGGGGTCGCGGAAGGTCGGCTCGTACGGGAAGGTGACCGCCGCGTCGACCTCGGGGAAGTCGTCGCCGATGAAGGCGAAGTCGCGGTCGTCGAACGGGTTGCCCTCGGCGTCGAGGTACGGGAACTCGGCCTTGGTCCGGTACGGGACCTGCCCCTGCTCGTCGTACGCCTCGTCGGGGTAGTCGAGGACGTCGGCCGTGTGGTTGGTGATGATGTCGAAGAACACCTTCATCCCGCGGTCGTGGGCGAGGTCGATGAGCGCCTTGAGCTCCTCGTTGGTACCGAGGTGCGGGTCGATCTGGGTGAAGTCGGTGATCCAGTAGCCGTGGTAGCCGGCCGACTCGGTGCCCGGTTCCCCCTGGACCGGCTTGTTCTTGAACGACGGCGTCATCCAGATCGCCGTGGTTCCCAGGCCCTGGATGTAGTCGATGCGGTCGATCAGGCCCTGGATGTCGCCTCCGTGGAAGAAGGCCTGGTCCGTCGGGTCGAAGCCGTGGTCGAGCCTGGTGCCCTCGATGAAGGCGGTGTCGTTGTCCTCGTCGCCGTTCTCGAACCGGTCCGCCATGACGAAGTAGAAGTTCTCGCGGGTCAGGTCCTCGCGCAGGCTGTCGCGAGCCAGCTGGGCGTCACCTGGCTCGAGACCGCCGGCCGGGGTCGCGGGACCGACCGAGACCCGATGCGTGGCGTGGTCGTAGGTGAACCGGAGCGCCGTCGGCTGTCCGAGCGCGAGCGGGATGTTGCCGTCGGGCAGGCCGAAAGTGGCGTCCCCGTAGTTCTCGTCCCACGACCCGTTGAGGCGCACCTTGTAGAGGTAGTTGCCCGCAGGCACCGTGAACGTACCGGCGAAGAGGGTCTCGGACCCGTCCACCTTGGCCAGGTCGGTCTGGTCGCAGTTGACGTCCCAGTCTTCGGCGCAGTCGAGCTCGGACATCAGGTCGCCCATCAACGTCACCCGCTCCGGCCCGGGCGTGTGGTCGGCGGCGGCGGGCGCGGCCGCAACCAACGACCCCAGGAGGGCGACGACGCCCCCGACGGCGAGGGCGACACGGGTTCCGCGGGAGGATCTGGGCATGCGGGCCTCTTCAGGACAGGAAGGACCGGGTCGCCCGTGACCCTAGTCACATCCGCAAGAACCTGACAACCCTTCGCAACGGATTGCGGACGCCTCCGTCACCCGCCCATCACGGGCCCGGTACGACGGTCGCGGTCACCGTGCCCGCTGCACCCGCCCCTCGTCCCAGACCGGGACGTCGCTCTCGTAGACCTCCCCGTCGGCACCCAGCACCAGGAACCGGTCGAACCCCCGCGCGAACCACCGGTCGTGCGTCACCGCGAGGACCGTTCCCTCGAAGCCCGCCAGCCCGTCCTCGAGCGCCTCGGCCGAGACCAGGTCCAGGTTGTCGGTCGGCTCGTCGAGCAGCAGCAGCGTGGCCCCCGACAGCTCGAGCAGCAAGATCTGGAACCGCGCCTGCTGCCCGCCCGACAAGGACTCGAAGGTCTGCTCGGCCGCGCGCGCCAGTTCGTACCGGTCGAGCACGCGTGAGGCCTGCTCACGAGGCATCCCCTGCCGGTGACCGTCTCCGCGGTGCAGCACCTCCAGCAGGGTCCGGCCGACCAGTTCGGGGTGCTCGTGCGTCTGCGCGAACCACCCTGGTCGGACCCGCGCTCCCAGCCGCGCCACCCCGGTGTGCTCGACCGGTGGCACCGGCAGGTCGTCCACCGGCCGGTGCTCGGCGTCCGGGTCGCTGCCACCCCGCGCGAGCAGCCGAAGCAGGTGCGACTTGCCCGAGCCGTTCGAGCCCAGCACCGCCACCCGCTCCCCGTACCAGACCTCCAGGTCGAAGGGCCTCATCAACCCGGTGAGCTCCAGCCGCTCGCAGACCACCGCACGCTTTCCCGTACGACCGCCGGCTAGGCGCATCCGGACATCCTGCTCGCGCGGTACGGCCTGCGGCGGGCCGGCCTCCTCGAAGCGGCGCAGCCGGGTCAGGGCGGCCTGGTAACGGGAGGCCATGCCGTCGTTGTAGGTGGCCTTCTGCTTCATCGCGAGCACGAACTGCTTGAGCTTGGCGTGCTCCTCGTCCCACCGGCGCCGCAGCTCCTCCAGCCGGGCGAAGCGGTCCCGCCGCGCGTCGTGATAGCTGGTGAAGCCGCCACCGTGGACCCAGGCTGTGTTGCCGGCGGCGCCGAGCTCGAGGGTCACGACGCGGGTCGCCGTCCGCGCCAGCAGCTCGCGGTCGTGGCTCACGTACAGCACGGTCTTGGGTGTCTCGACCAGACGCTCCTCCAGCCAACGCTTGGCCGGCACGTCGAGGAAGTTGTCCGGCTCGTCGAGCAGCAGGACCTCGTCGGGGCCGCGCAGCAGCGCCTCGAGGACCAGCCGCTTCTGCTCACCGCCCGAGAGCGTGCGCACCTCACGCCAGCGGCACCGCTCGTACGGGGTACCCAGTGCCGCCGTGGTGCAGACGTCCCAGAGCACCTCGGCGTCGTGGCCGCCGGCGTCGGACCAGTCGACGAGGGCCTGCGCGTAACGCATCTGGGTGGGCTCGTCGTCGTGCTGCATCATGGCCAGCTCGGCCTGGTCGAGGGCCCGAGCCGCCTCCCGTACGGCGGGTGGCGCGACGGAGAGGAGGAGCTCGGCCACCGTGACGACGCCCGGGCCGGCCACGAGCTGACGCATCACGCCGAGCCCGCCGGTGCGCGTGACCGAGCCCTCGTCGGCGTCCAGGTCGCCGGTGACGATCCGTAGCAGGGTTGTCTTGCCGCTGCCGTTGGCCCCGACGAGCGCGACCTTGGCCCCGTCACCGACCCTGAAGGAGACGTCGGCGAGCAGGGGCCGGCCGTCGGGGAGCGCGAACGAGACGCTGTTGACGTCGACGTGGCCCATGCCGCCAGTCTGCCGGGACCTTCAGGGCCCGACGAGCGGTTATCCGGCTTCCACCACGATCACAGGGGGCACACTCCCGGGCCGTACCAAGAGCGCGCCCGGGCGGGCCAGGACGACCACTCCTGATCGTCCAGGGCGACCGCTGTCGTGTCTCACGACCGGATCGTGGGCGGTCAGGTGATGCCGCGGCGCCGCAGCAGCTCCTCGATCTCCGCCATCTCGGCGTCGACCTGCTGCCGCCCCGACACCGCCGGGGGCTTCCCGCGGTCCTGGATCTCCCGGTCCGTGGGTGCGGGGACCGGCCGGCCGGGCAGTCGGCGGGCGACCACGAGGAGCACGGCGGTGACCGCGAAGAGCCCCACACCCGCCCAGACCAGCGGCGAGAAGACCAGCCCGACCGCGAAGGACACCGAGGTCTCCACCAGGGTCTCCAGCAGCCTGATGAGGCCGGTGAGCCACAACGCGGTCGGCACGAGGGCCCACGCCGCCAGCCGGACCGCCGCCCGCGGGCCCCGTCTCCGCGCGACAGGCACCGTGAGCACCAGCCCGACGAGGGTGAGCAGGAGGCAGGCGAGCAGCGAGATGTTCACGCCCCCCACGCTACGTCGACGGGGCGGTCGGTGGCTCCTCCGCGAGGACCAAGCGACCCGTAGGGGTGCGGCCCGTCACGCCTCATGATCCGCCGGTGCCCGGCCGATCAAGAGACCCGGCGGCGCTCATGAGCACGACAACGTCAGCAGACCGCCCCGGCACCAGCCGATCACGAGACGCCTGGTGCCCGTCGGCGCCGCGACCCCAGCGTCTCGGTGGCGCACGGGCGCGATCACGGGACGTCCCCCCGACTCCGCCGCGCCACCCGCGCCCGCTCGGCCAGCTCGGCCTCGGCGGGGTAGCCCACCTCCTCGAGGGTGAGCCCGTGGGCCGGCGCCACGGTGACCGCACCGTCCCGGCGTCGGGCATGAAGCACCTGCGCCGGCCACCCGACCCGCCGCCGCCCCTCGCCCACGGCGAGCAGCGCACCCACGAGGGCCCGGACCATGTGGTGGCAGAAGGCGTCGGCCACCACGGTCGCCACCAGCAGGCCGTCGGCCTCGCGCGTCCAGCTCAGCTCCTGCAGGCACCGCACTGTGCTGGCCCCGGGACGGGGCCGGCAGTACGCGGCGAAGTCGTGCTCCCCCAGGAGCCCGGCACAGGCCGCGTCCATGGCGACGGCGTCCAGCGGCCGTCGGTGGGCCAGCACGTCCAGCCGGCGGAGCGGATCCACCCCCCACGGGGCGTCGGACACCCGGTAGGCGTAGCGCCGCCGGACCGCGGAGAAGCGTGCGTCGAAGCCGGTCGGCGCGACCGCGGCCGCACGCACCCGGACGTCGGGGGGCAGCACGCCCGCCAGCCGGTGGACGAGGGCGGCTCCGGGTGCCCTGCCGGAGCGCCCCGGCAGGGCGTGCCAGGCCGGCTCGGGGACGTCGAGGTGGCAGACCTGACCACGCGCGTGGACGCCCGCGTCCGTGCGGCCCGCAACGGTGAGCCCGGGCGGGGGCTCGAGCCGGAGCACCCGACCCAGAGCCTCCCCCAGGATCCCCTGGACGGTGCGCAGCCCGGGCTGGCTGGCCCACCCGGCGAAGCCCGTGCCGTCGTAGCCGAGGTCCAGCCGGACGCGCACGAGCCCGCCCCCAGCAGGGGCGGGCTCGTGCGGTGTCACGACAGGGGCGGGACTCAGGCCCTGGGCTCCTCGCCGGCCTCGGCCGCCTGATCGACAGCGTCCGTGGCGGCGTCCTCAGCCTCCTCGGCGGCCGCTGCCGCCTCGACGGTGCCGGCCTCCTCGGCGGAGAGCTCCGCCTCGGTGGCGGCGTCCACGGCGGTCTCGGCGTCGCCGGACTCGGCAGCCCCACGAGCCTCCTCGGCGGCCTGCTCAGCGGCAGCGGTGGCGGCAGCCGCGTCGCTCGCGCTCCGGTCGACCGCGCGCTCCGCGGCGGCCCGGCGGGTGGCGCCGGTGGCCTCGGCGACGACCTGCTCGGCCAGTGGCTCGACCAGCTCGATCACGGCCATGGGCGCGTTGTCCCCCTTACGCGGCCCGATCTTGACGATGCGGGTGTACCCGCCGTTGCGGTTCTCGTAGCGGGGGCCGATCTCGGTGAAGAGGACGTGCACGACGCCCCTGTCCCGGATCGTGGAGAGCACCTGGCGGCGGGCGTGCAGGTCCCCTCGCTTGGCCTTGGTGATCAGCCGTTCGGCCACCGGGCGCAGCCGGCGGGCCTTGGCCTCGGTGGTGGTGATCCGGCCGTGCACGAACAAGGCCGTGGCGAGGTTGGCCAGCATCGCCTTCTGGTGCGCCGGCGAGCCACCCAGGCGGGCACCCTTCGTGGGCGTGGGCATGTCGATGTCTCCTGTGGTCCGGCCCCCGTCGCGAGAGGGGGCGCATTCCCCGTACGGGTCAGTACTGCTCGTCCTCGGCGTAGGACTGGTCGGCGTCGTCACCGTAGTCGGCCACGACGGCCGTGGGGTCGAAGCCCGGCGCGCTGTCCTTGAGTGCGAGGCCCATCGTCACGAGCTTGGCCTTGACCTCGTCGATGGACTTCTGCCCGAAGTTGCGGATGTCGAGCAGGTCGGCCTCGCTGCGCGAGATGAGCTCCCCCACCGAGTGGATGCCCTCGCGCTTGAGGCAGTTGTAGGACCGCACGGTCAGCTGCAGGTCCTCGATCGGCAGCGCCAGGTCGGCGGCGAGCTGGGCGTCGACCGGCGACGGGCCGATCTCGATGCCCTCGGCGTCGACGTTGAGCTCGCGCGCCAGGCCGAAGAGCTCGACCAGCGTGGTCCCGGCGGAGGCGACCGCGTCCCGCGGGCGCATCGAGGGCTTGGTCTCCACGTCGACGACGAGCTTGTCGAAGTCGGTCCGACCCTCGACCCGGGTGGCCTCCACCTTGTAGGTGACCTTGAGCACCGGCGAGTAGATCGAGTCGACCGGGATCCGGCCGATCTCGGCGTCGGCACGCTTGTTCTGCACCGCCGACACGTAGCCGCGGCCACGCTCGACCGTCAGCTCCATCTCCAGCTTGCCCTTGCCGTTGAGCGTGGCGATGTGCAGGTCGGGGTTGTGCACCTCGACGCCGGCCGGGGGCGCGATGTCGGCGGCCGTGACGGTGCCGGGCCCCTGCTTGCGCAGGTACATGGTCACCGGCTCGTCGTGCTCGCTGGAGACGACCAGCTCCTTGAGGTTGAGGATGATGTCGGTGACGTCCTCCTTGACCCCCGCGACGGTGGTGAACTCGTGCAGGACACCGTCGACGCGGATCGAGGTCGTGGCCGCGCCGGGGATGGAGGAGAGCAGGGTGCGCCGCAGCGAGTTGCCGAGCGTGTAGCCGAAGCCTGGCTCCAGCGGCTCGATGATGAACCTGCTGCGGGTGTCGTCGACCTGCTCCTCGGAGAGGGTCGGACGCTGGGTGATGAGCACGGGACTTCCTTTCCGCGCCGCCCGCCATATGACGGCCGCGAACGAAGGGGTGGTCCCGGGCGGCGCTCCCGCCCGGGACCGGTTCTCACTTGGAGTAGAGCTCGACGATCAGCTGCTCCTGGACCGGCGTGTCGATCTGCTGCCGGGTGGGGAGCTGGTGCACCAGCACCCGCATCTGCTCGGGCAGGACCTCGAGCCAGGCGGGGACCGGGCGCTCGCCATGGGTCTCACGGGCGATCAGGAAGGGCGTGGTCTCCTTCGACTTCGGCTTGACGTCGATGACGTCGTGCGGCGACACCCGGAAGGAGGGCACGTTGACCTTGCGGCCGTTGACGAGGAAGTGGCCGTGGACCACGAGCTGCCGGGCGTGCCGACGCGTGCGCCCCAGGCCGGCCCGGTAGACGACGTTGTCCAGGCGCGTCTCGAGGATCTGCAGCAGGACGTCGCCGGTCTTGGCCTGCTTGCGGTTGGCCTCCTCGTAGTAGCGCCGGAACTGCTTCTCGAGGACGCCGTAGGTGAAGCGCGCCTTCTGCTTCTCGTGCAGCTGGAGGCGGTACTCGCTCTCCTTCTGCCGGGCCCGGCCGTGCTGGCCGGGAGGGTACGGACGGCGCTCGTACGCCTTGTCGCCGCCGACGAGGTCGACGCCGAGCCGGCGGGACTTCTTGGTGATCGGTCCGGTGTATCGGGCCATGGTCGCTCAGGTCTCCTGGTAGCTCGGGCGCGGCTCAGACGCGACGGCGCTTGGGCGGGCGGCAGCCGTTGTGCGGCTGCGGGGTGACGTCGGAGATCGAGCCCACCTCGAGGCCGACGGCCTGGAGGGAGCGGATCGCCGTCTCGCGGCCCGAGCCCGGACCCTTGACGAAGACGTCGACCTTGCGCATGCCGTGCTCCTGGGCGCGACGCCCGGCGGCCTCGGCGGCCATCTGCGCAGCGAACGGGGTGGACTTCCGGGAGCCCTTGAACCCGACCTGGCCGGCGCTGGCCCAGCTGATCACGTTGCCCTGCGGGTCGGTGATCGAGACGATGGTGTTGTTGAAGGTGCTCTTGATGTGCGCGACGCCGTGGGCGACGTTCTTCTTCTCCTTGCGGCGCACCTTGGTCTTGGCGGCCGCCTGACGGCTCTTGGGAGGCATCGGGTGGTTGCTCCTTGCTCAAGCTCTCGAGATCGGGTTCGTCGTCCCCTGCTGTGGCCGACCGTTGGGTGACCACCGACGGGTCCACGGGGGCGGAGCCCCCATGCGCTACTTCTTGCCGGCCTTCTTCTTGCCCGCCACCGTGCGCTTGGGACCCTTGCGGGTACGGGCGTTGGTGTGGGTGCGCTGGCCGCGGACGGGCAGCCCGCGGCGGTGGCGGATGCCCTGGTAGCTGCCGATCTCGATCTTGCGCCGGATGTCGGCCTGGACCTCGCGGCGGAGGTCTCCCTCGATCTTGTAGTTGGACTCGATCCAGTCGCGGAGCTTGACCAGCTCCTCGTCGCCGAGGTCCTTGACGCGTAGGTCGCGGCTGACGCCGGTCTGCTCGAGCGTCTCGAGGGCGCGGGTGCGCCCGATGCCGAATACGTACGTGAGTGCGACCTCGAGGCGCTTGTCGCGCGGGAGGTCGACACCGACGAGGCGTGCCATGCGGGCTCTCGTTCTCCTTCTCCTGCGGAGGTGTCTGCGCACCGCGTCCCGCCTGACGGTCCCGCCTGGCGGGCCCCGGCCTCCGGGTCCGGGGGTGGATCCCCGACCCGTCCCTGTCGGGTGGTCGGGGGTGTGCCGGTGCGTTGCTGGATGCTGCTGGGGTGGTGCTGGGTGCTGCGTCGGGCGACGCGTGCAGTGGTGTCTGCTCAGCCCTGGCGCTGCTTGTGGCGCAGGTTGTCGCAGATCACCATGACCCGGCCGTGGCGGCGGATCACCTTGCACTTGTCGCAGATGGGCTTGACGCTCGGCTTGACCTTCATCAGATCTCTTTCGTGGACGCGCGCGAGGGCGCGCCTCGCGTCGTGGCCGTCACTTGTAGCGGTAGACGATCCGGCCGCGGGTCAGGTCGTACGGGCTGAGCTCCACGACCACGCGGTCCTCGGGCAGGATGCGGATGTAGTGCTGACGCATCTTGCCGGAGATGTGGGCGAGGACCTTGTGACCGTTGGACAGCTCCACCCGGAACATGGCGTTCGGGAGTGCCTCGACCACGCTGCCCTCGATCTCGATGACACCGTCTTTCTTCCCCATGTCCTCCGCACTTCGCTCGACTGGACGTCCACCGTTTGCCGGACCTGCCGGCCGGTCGGGGCTGATCGCCACCGACCGTCCGTACGCGTCGGGCGCGCCCGACCCCCGAGAGAGGGGCAGCCGCTGGGCACGGTGACGCGTGTCGGCGACAGACCGACACGACAGTCTACGTGACCGGCCCCCGTTGTCCCAAACCGTGCGGTCCGCGACGAAGGAGCTCAGGCCTCCGCGGATGCGGGGGTCGCGACGCCGAGCCGGGTGAGCCGGTCCGCCCCGCCGTCGAGGGCCGTGAGCACCCACGGTCCGGATTCGGTCACGGCGACGCTGTGCTCGGTGTGAGCGGCCCACGAGCCGTCGGCCGTCGTCACGGTCCAGCCGTCGGCCTGCAGCTCCGTCTCGGGCGAGCCCAGGGTGATCATCGGCTCGATCGCAAGGACGAGCCCGGGGACGAGCTTTGGACCGCGCTGACGCGTCCGGTGGTTGAGCACGTGCGGGTCCTGGTGCATCTCGGTGCCGATCCCGTGGCCGCCGTACTGCTCGACGATGCCGTACGGACCGGAGGCGCGGACGCTCTGCTCGATCGCGGTACCCACGTCGCGCAGGCGGCCACCGGCGCGCATCGCCGCGATCCCGGCCCACATGGCGTCCTCGCACGCCACAACCATCCGTCGGGTCTCAGCGGGGACCTCGCCAACCGCCAGGGTCACGGCGGAGTCCCCGTGCCAGCCGTCGAGGACGGCACCGCAGTCGACGGACACGAGGTCTCCGTCACACAGCGGGCGCCGGCCGGGGATGCCGTGGACGATCTCGTCGTTGACGGACACGCAGAGCGTGGCCGGGTAGCCGTGGTAGCCGAGGAAGGACGGCACCGCGCCGCGGGAGCGGATCTCGCGCTCGGCGAGGGCGTCCAGGTCGCGAGGGGTCACCCCGGGCGCGAGCGCGTCGCGGACCGCGGCCAGGGTCTCGGCGACCACGAGGCCCGCGGCGCGCATCCGCGCGACCTCGGCGACCGACTTGATCTGGATCATGCCCCGGTCAGCCCTCGAGCGCCTCGAGCGCCCGTTCGGTGACCTGGTCGACCGGGCCGAGGCCGTCCACCTGCACGAGCAGCCCCCGGTCGCGGTAGACCGCCAGCAGTGGCGCCGTCTGCTCGGTGTAGACCTCCAGCCGGCGCCGGACGACCTCCTCGGTGTCGTCGGTGCGGCCCTGGTCCAGGGCCCGCCTCAAGAGCCGGTCCACGACCTCCTCACCGTCCACGGTGAGCTCCAGCACCCGCTCGAGGGCGTTGTCGCGCTCGGCCAGCACGCTGTCGAGGAAGTCGACCTGGGCCAGGGTGCGTGGGTAGCCGTCGAGCAGGAAGCCGTCGCGGGCGTCCGGCTCGGCCAGCCGGTCGCGGACCATGTCGTTGGTGACCTCGTCGGGGACGTACTCCCCGGCATCCATGTACCGCTTGGCCTGGACGCCGAGAGGGGTGCCCTGCGAGACGTTGGCCCGGAAGATGTCGCCCGTGGAGATCGCCGGGACGCCCAGTCGGTCGGCGATGACCGACGCCTGGGTGCCCTTGCCCGCGCCGGGGGGACCCATGATCAGCATTCGCATCAGCGAAGGAACCCCTCGTAGTTGCGCTGCTGGAGCTGGCTCTCGATCTGCTGCACGGTCTGCAGGCCGACCCCCACCATGATCAGGAGGCTCGTGCCGCCGAACGGGAAGTTCTGGTTCGCCCCGATGAGCACGAAGGCCACGAGTGGCACGAGGGCGACCAGGCCGAGGTAGAGCGACCCGGGTGCGGTGAGCCGGGACAGCACGTAGTCGAGGTACTCCTCGGTGGGTCGACCGGCCCGGATGCCGGGGATGAAGCCGCCGTACTTCTTCATGTTGTCGGCGACGTCCTTGGGGTTGAACGTGATCGCGACGTAGAAGTACGTGAAGAAGACGATGAGCAGGAAGAACGTCGCCATGTAGAGCGGGTGCCCGCCCGTCGTGAAGTACCGCTGGATCCAGACCGCCCACGGCGCGTCGGCGTTGAACTGGCTGGCCAGCAGCGGTAGGTACAGCAGCGACGAGGCGAAGATGACGGGGATGACACCGGCCTGGTTGATCTTGAGCGGGATGTAGGTGGACGAGCCGCCGTACATCCGGCGGCCGACCATCCGCTTCGCGTACTGGACCGGGATACGGCGCTGCGCCTGCTCGACGAAGACCACGAGGGCGACGATCGCCAGGCCGACGACGACCACGATCGAGAACGTTCCCCACCCCTGGGAGAGCCGGATGCCCCACAGCGCCGTGGGGAACGTCGCGATGATCGAGGTGAAGATCAGCAGGGACATGCCGTTGCCGATCCCCCGGTCGGTGATGAGCTCACCGAGCCACATGATCACCGAGGTGCCGGCCGTCATCACGATGACCATGGTGACCATCGTGAAGATCGACTCGTCCGGGATGATGTCCTCCTGGCAGCCCTGGAACAGCTGGCCGGGGGTCCGGGCGAGCGCGAGGATCGCCGTCGACTGGAGCACGGCCAGGCCGACCGTGAGGTAGCGGGTGTACTGCGTGATCTTCGTCTGGCCGGACTGTCCCTCCTTCTTGAGGGCCTCCAGCCGGGGGATGACCACCGTGAGCAGCTGCAGGATGATGCTCGCCGTGATGTAGGGCATGATCCCGAGCGCGAACACGGCGAGCTGCAGCAGCGCTCCGCCGGAGAACAGGTTGATCATCCCGTAGACCCCGGACGTCTGGACCAGGTCCACACAGGTCCGGACGGCCTGGGTGTCGACGCCGGGCGTGGGGACGACCGATCCGAGCCGGAAGATCGCGAGGATGCCCAACGTGAAGAGCATCTTCCGGCGCAGGTCCGGCGTCCGGAACGCCTGGGCGAACGCGGTGAGCACGAAGAGCCTCCTGCGCGCCGCCGGCGAGCGGCGACGGTTGGTGCGGGCGCACCGGTCGGGTCACGACCGGCGCGGTGTCACGAGGACGGGTCCAGCGACGACGGTGGCGTCACGGCCCGTGGTCGGCGCCGGGACGGACGTCTCGAACGCCTGACGATAACAGTCCGGACGACCTCTCCGGACGGTCAGGGGCGTCCACCCGTCCGCGGCGGACGGGGCGGACGCCCCTGCTCAGGACCGTACGGTCGGTGCCGGCCGCTACAGCTGCGTGGCCGAGCCCCCGGCGGCGACCAGCTTCTCGCGCGCCGAGCCGGAGAAGGCGTGGACCGTCACGTCGAGCGCGACGGAAACCTCGCCCGAACCGAGCACCTTGACCGGTCGCCCGGCTCGGACGGCGCCCTTGGCCACCAGGTCCTCGACGTCGACCCGACCGCCCTCGGGGTAGAGGGCGGACAGCCGGTCGAGGTTCACGACCTGGTACTCGACGCGGAACGGGTTGGTGAACCCGCGCAGCTTGGGGAGCCGCATGTGCAGGGGCATCTGGCCGCCCTCGAACCGCGCGGGCACCTGGTTGCGGGCCTTGCTGCCCTTGGTACCGCGACCGGCGCTCTTGCCCTTGGACGCATCACCGCGACCCACGCGGGTCTTGGCGGTGCGGGCACCCGGGGCGGGCCGCAGGTGGTGTGGCTTCAGCGGGGCGTCACCCATGGTCAGTCGACCTCCTCGACGGCGACGAGGTGGGTCACGGTCCGGACCATGCCCCGGATCTCCGGGCGGTCCTCCTTGACCACGACGTCGCCGATGCGCTTGAGCCCGAGGGAGCGCAGCGTGTCGCGCTGCGACCTGGTCCCTCCGATCTCGCTCCTCACCTGGCGGACCTTGAGGCGGCTCATGACGCCGACTCCGCTCGGGCCCGCAGCAGCGCGGCCGGAGCCACGTCCTCGAGAGGGAGGCCCCGGCGGGCCGCCACCTGCTCGGGCCGCTCGAGGCCGCGGAGCGCCTCGACCGTCGCGTGCACGATGTTGATGGCGTTGGACGAGCCGAGCGACTTGCTCAACACGTCGTGGATGCCGGCACACTCCAGCACGGCGCGGACCGGGCCACCGGCGATGACACCGGTACCGGGTGACGCCGGGCGCAGCAGCACGACGCCCGCGGCCTTCTCCCCCTGCACGGGGTGCGGGATCGTGCCCTGGATGCGGGGCACCTTGAAGAACTGCTTCTTGGCCTCCTCGACGCCCTTGGCGATCGCCGCGGGCACCTCCTTGGCCTTGCCGTAGCCGACACCGACGGTGCCGTCGCCGTCACCGACGACGACCAGGGCGGTGAAGCTGAAGCGGCGTCCACCCTTGACGACCTTGGCGACGCGGTTGATGGCCACGACGCGCTCGATGTAGGCGGTCTTCTCCGCTCCGCCGTCGCGGCGGTTGCCGCCACGGCCGTCGCGGCGGTCGCCACCGGCACCGCCACCGCGGCGCTGGGGTCCAGCCATGAGATCTCCTCGTTCCTTGCGTAGGTCGGTGCGTGTCGTCTAGAGCTTCAGGCCGCCTTCGCGGGCGCCGTCGGCGACCGCGGCGACGCGTCCGTGGTAGCGGTTGCCGGCACGGTCGAAGACGACCGCCTCGACCCCGGCGGCCTTGGCCCGCTCGGCGATGCGCTCGCCGACCGCACGCGCCTTGGCGGTCTTGTCACCGTCGTGCCCGCGCAGGTCACCCTCCATGGTGGAGGCGGAGACCAGCGTACGGCCCGTGGTGTCGTCGACGACCTGGGCGACCATGTGCCGCAGGGAACGGCTGACCACCAGGCGGGGGCGCGCGGCCGAGCCCGAGACCTTCTTGCGTACACGCAGGTGACGTCGGCTCCGGGCGGCGGCCTTGTCGCCGCGCGTGGCGCGGCCGTTGATGGCGATACCCATGGTTACTTCTTCCCAGCCTTCCCAACCTTGCGCCGCACGTGCTCGTCCGCATAGCGGATCCCCTTGCCCTTGTACGGCTCGGGCTTGCGCAGCTTGCGGATGTTGGCGGCGACCTCGCCGACCTTCTGCTTGTCGATGCCCTGGACGGCGAACCGGGTGGGCGACTCGACCGCGAAGCTGATGCCCTCGGGAGCCTTGACCAGGATCGGGTGGCTGTAGCCCAGGGCGAACTCCAGGTCGGAGCCCTTGGCCTGGACGCGGTAGCCGACACCCACGATCTCGAGCCGCTTCTCGTAGCCCTGGGTCACCCCGTGGACCATGTTCGCCACGAGCGACCGGGTGAGGCCGTGCAGGGCCCGGCTCTGCGGCTCGTCGTCCGGGCGGGCCACCTGCAGGGTCCCGTCGTCGCCGCGGACGACCTCGATGCCGCCGACCACGGTGTGGGCGAGCTCGCCCTTGGGGCCCTTGACCGTCACCGTACGGTCGTCGATCGCCACGTCCACGCCCGTGGGGACGGGGATGGGCAGCTTGCCGATGCGCGACATGTCGCTGTCTCTCCTCTCCTCGTCCTCGTCACCACACGTAGGCGAGGACTTCCCCGCCCACTCGCTGCTTCGACGCCGACCGGTCGGTCAGCAACCCCTGCGACGTCGAGATGATCGCGATGCCGAGTCCACCCAGGACGCGGGGCATGTTGGTCGACTTCGCGTACACCCGCAGACCGGGCTTGCTGACCCGGCGGATGCCGGCGATCGAACGCTCCCGGTTGGGGCCGTACTTGAGGGTCAGGACCAGCGTGCGGCCGACGGCACCCTCGACAGGCTCCTCGACGGTCCAGCCGGCGATGTAGCCCTCCTGCTTGAGGATGTCGGCGATGTGCGACTTGATCTTGCTGTACGGCATCGCCACGGTCTCGTGGTACGCCGAGTTGCCGTTGCGCAGACGGGTGAGCATGTCTGCGATGGGGTCGGTCATGGTCATGGTGTGGGGCCGCTTTCCCGCCGCGGTTTCCTGTCCGGTGGAGCTCGCAGGACCTGCGGCGATCACAGGGTGGGGGTAGGTGCTTACCAGCTGGACTTGGTGACGCCCGGCAGCTCGCCGCGGTGCGCCATTTCGCGCAGGCACACCCGGCACAGGCCGAACTTGCGGTAGACCGAATGCGGGCGGCCGCACCGCTGGCAGCGGGTGTAGGCACGCACCTTGAACTTCGGCTTGCGGTTGGCCTTGTTGACCAGGGCTGTCTTGGCCACGTCAGTTCTCCTCGCACATGGTCGCGTTCCTCAGTTCACTCGCTACGCCGCCGGCTGCTCCTTCGTCGCCACGCCGCCAGCTCTGCTCGCTCACCTCGTCACTGCTCCCGATCATGGTCGCGTTCCTCAGTTCACTCGCTACGCCGCCGGCTGCTCCTTCGTCGCCACGCCGCCAGCTCTGCTCGCTCACCTCGTCACTGCTCCTTGAACGGGAAGCCCAGCCGCTTGAGCAGCGCCTGGCCCTCCTCGTCGGTCGGGGCGGTCGTCACGACCGTGATGTCCATGCCGCGGACCCGGTCGATGCGGTCGGGGTCGACCTCGTGGAACATCGACTGCTCGTTGAGGCCGAAGGTGTAGTTGCCCCGGCCGTCGAACTGTCTCGGCGAGAGGCCGCGGAAGTCACGGATGCGAGGCAGCGCCGTGGCGAGCATGCGGTCGAGGAACTCCCACATCCGGTCGCCGCGCAGCGTCACATGGCAGCCGATCGGCATGCCCTCGCGAAGCTTGAACTGCGCGATCGACTTGCGGGCCTTGGTGACAGCGGGCTTCTGCCCGGTGATCGCCGTGAGGTCCCGGATCGCGCCCTCGATGAGCTTCGCGTCGCGCGCCGCCTCGCCGACGCCCATGTTGACGACGACCTTGGTGACGGTCGGCACCTGCATCACGTTGGCGTAGCCGAAGTCCTCGCGGAGCCCGTCGCGGATCTCGGCCTGGTAGCGCGCCTTGAGTCGGGGCGCCACCTTCTCGGTGTCGGTCGCAGTGGTCATCAGATGTCCTCACCGGTGCGCTTGGCGTACCGGACCTTGTTGCCGTTGTCGTCGACGCGGTAGCCGACACGGGTGCCGACGGTCCTCTTGTCGCCGTCGACGTCGACCTCGACCGCCAGCATGACGTTCGAGACGTGGATCGGGGCCTCCTGGTGCACGAGCCCTCCGGACTTGGCGCCGCGGGCCGTCTGTTGCACCTTGGTGTGCTTGGTGATCCGGTTGACACCCTCGACGAGGACCCTGTCCTGGCGCGGGTAGGCCGCGATCACCTTGCCGACGGCGCCTCTGTCCCTGCCGGCGACGACGACGACGGTGTCACCCTTCTTGATGCGCATGTCAGAGCACCTCCGGAGCGAGCGAGATGATGCGCATGAACTTCTTCTCGCGAAGCTCTCGGCCCACCGGGCCGAAGATGCGCGTTCCGCGGGGGTCGCCACCGTCCTTGATGATGACCGCGGCGTTCTCGTCGAAGCGGATGTAGGAGCCGTCCGCACGACGACGCTCCTTGGCGGTCCGCACGACGACGGCCTTGACGACCTCACCCTTCTTGACGTTGCCGCCCGGGATCGCGTCCTTGACGGTGGCGACGATGACGTCGCCGATGCCGGCGTAGCGCCGACCGGAGCCGCCGAGCACACGGATGCAGAGGATCTCCTTCGCACCCGTGTTGTCGGCGACGCGCAGTCGCGACTCCTGCTGGATCATGTCCTGTGACTCCTGGTTGTCGCGCCGGTTCTCGGGGACCGAGCCTGGCGGAACTTCACGTCTGTCGTTCGGGCTGCCCCGGCGGGGCGGCCGGGTTCGGTCACTTGGCCTTCTCGAGGATCTCCACCACGCGCCAGCGCTTGGTGGCCGACAACGGGCGGGTCTCCATGAGCAGGACCCGGTCTCCGACGCCGGCAGAGCGCTGCTCGTCGTGCGCCTTGAGCTTGCTGGTCCGCCGCACGACCTTGCCGTAGAGCGGGTGCTTGAAGCGGTCCTCGACGGCGACGACGACCGTCTTGTCCATCTTGTCGCTGACGACCAGGCCCTCGCGGACCTTGCGGAAGCCGCGAGCCTGCTCGCTCGTGGTCGTGCTCTCCATGCTGCTCCCGGTCTCCTCGCTCATGCCTTGTCCCCTGTCTCGGCCGGCTCGGCGTCGACCACGCTGGTGATGCCCAGCTCGCGCTCACGCATGATGGTGTAGATCCGGGCGATGTCGCGGCGGACGGCCTTGAGCCGCCCGTGGCTCTCGAGCTGCCCGGTCGCCGCCTGGAAGCGCAGGTTGAACAGCGCCTCCTTCGACTTGCGCAGCTCCTCGACCAGCTCGTCGTCGGCCTTGGCGCGCAGCTCCGCCGCCATCAGGTCCTTGGTACCGACGGCCATCACAGATCACCTGCCTCGCGGGTCACGATGCGGCACTTCATCGGCAGCTTGTGGATCGCACGGGTGAGGGCGTCGCGCGCGACCTTCTCGTCCGGGTAGGACAGCTCGAACATCACCCGGCCGGGACGGACGTTGGCGACCCACCACTCCGGCGACCCCTTGCCCGACCCCATCCGGGTCTCGGCCGGCTTCTTGGTCAGCGGGCGGTCGGGGTAGATGTTGATCCACACCTTGCCGCCACGGCGGATGTGCCGCGTGATCGCGATACGTGCCGACTCGATCTGCCGGTTCGTCACGTAGTGGCCCTCGACCGCCTGGATCCCGTACTCGCCGAACGCGAGGGACGTGCCGCCCTTCGCCACCCCACGGCGCCTCGGGTGGTGCTGCTTGCGGTGCTTGATCCTGCGGGGGATGAGCATGTCAGCCCTCCTGCGTGGTGCTCGGGGCCGCGGGCTCGCCCGCCGGCGCCGCGGGGGCCTCGGTCGCGGTGTCCGGGGCGCCGGCGGTGTCGCCACGCGCGGGCCGGCGTCGCTCGGGACGCCGGCGCTGGCCGACGCGCGCCTGGGCGGCCGCTGCCTCGCGCTCGGCACGGGTGCCGGCGACCTCGCCCTTGTAGATCCAGACCTTCACGCCGATCCGGCCGAAGGTCGTCCGAGCCTCGTAGAAGCCGTAGTCGATGTCCGCCCGCAAGGTGTGCAGGGGCACGCGGCCCTCGCGGTAGAACTCCGACCGGCTCATCTCGGCCCCCCCGAGCCGGCCGCTGCACTGGATCCGGATGCCCTTGGCGCCGCTGCGCATGGCGGTCTGCATGGCCTTGCGCATGGCCCGGCGGAAGGAGACCCGGGCGGACAGCTGCTCCGCGACGCCCTGGGCGACCAGCTGGGCGTCGATCTCGGGCTGCTTGACCTCGAGGATGTTGAGCTGCACCTGCTTGCCGGTGAGCTTCTCGAGGTCGCTACGGATGCGGTCGGCCTCCGCCCCCCGGCGGCCGATGACGATGCCGGGGCGGGCGGTGTGGATGTCGACGCGGACGCGGTCGCGGGTGCGCTCGATCTCGACCTTGGAGATCCCGGCGCGCTCCATGCCCTTGGACATGAGACGGCGGATCGCCACGTCCTCCTTGACATAGTCGCTGTAGCGCTGCCCGGACGTCGTGCTGTCCGCGAACCACCGGCTCTTGTGGTCGGTGGAGATGCCGAGCCGGAACCCGTGCGGGTTGATCTTCTGACCCACTAGCGGGTCCCTCCCTTCGAGGCGTGAGCCGCCGGGAGGCGGCTCTCCACGACCACGGTGATGTGGCTCGTGCGCTTGCGGATGCGGTACGCGCGGCCCTGGGCGCGAGGGCGGAAACGCTTGAGGGTCGGGCCCTCGTCGACGTACGCCTCGGCGACCCAGAGCGTCTCGGGCGCGGCACCGGTGGTGTTGCCGGCGTTCGCCATCGCGCTCTCCAGCACCTTGCGCACCGGCTCGGCGGCCGCCTGAGGGGCGAACCGCAGGACGGCGGCGGCCTCGTCGGCCTTCATGCCCCGGATGACGTCCACCACGCGGCGCGCCTTCATGGGCGTGACGCGGACGAACCGCGCCTGAGCCCTGGCTTCCATCGGAACTCCCTACTTCCTCGTCAAGCTCGCGGTGATGCGTGTGGTGGACGGGTCAGCGCCGACGGGCGCGTCGGTCGTCCTTCTCGTGGCCCCGGAAGGTCCGCGTGGGCGCGAACTCGCCGAGCTTGTGCCCGACCATCGAGTCGGTCACGAAGACGGGGACGTGCTTGCGCCCGTCGTGGACCGCGATCGTGTGGCCGATCATGTCCGGCACGATCATCGACCGGCGGGACCAGGTCTTGATGACGTTCTTGGTGCCCTTCTCGTTCTGTGCGTCCACCTTCTTCTGCAGGTGGTCGTCGACGAAGGGGCCCTTCTTCAAGCTGCGCGGCATCGTGGATCTGCTCCTTGGTCGAGCGCGTCAGCGCTTCTTGCCGGTCTTGCGGCGTCGGACGATCTGGCGGTCGCTGGGCTTGTTGGCCCGGCGGGTGCGGCCCTCGGGCTTGCCCTTCGGGTTCACCGGGTGACGGCCCCCGGAGGTCTTGCCCTCGCCGCCGCCGTGCGGGTGGTCTACGGGGTTCATGGCGACCCCGCGCACGGTCGGGCGCTTGCCCTTCCAGCGCATCCGGCCCGCCTTGCCCCAGTTGATGTTGGACTGCTCGGCGTTGCCGACCTCCCCCACGCTCGCGCGACAGCGCACGTCGACGTTGCGGATCTCGCCCGAGGGCATCCGCAGCTGCGCCCACGTACCCTCCTTGGCCACGAGCTGGACGCTCGCCCCGGCGGACCGGGCGATCTTGGCCCCACCTCCAGGTCGGAGCTCGATGGCGTGCACCACGGTGCCGACCGGGATGTTGCGCAGCGGGAGGTTGTTGCCCGGCTTGATGTCGGCCGACGGCCCGGACTCGACCAGGGCGCCCTGCTGCAGCCGGGTCGGGGCGAGGATGTAGCGCTTCTCGCCGTCGGCGTAGTGCAGCAGCGCGATGCGCGCCGTGCGGTTGGGGTCGTACTCGATGTGGGCCACCTTGGCCGGCACGCCGTCCTTGTCGCCCCGCCGGAAGTCGATCACCCGGAACTGGCGCTTGTGCCCGCCACCCTGGTGCCGGGTGGTGATCTGACCGGAGTTGTTGCGCCCACCCTTCCTGGGGAGGGGGCGCACCAGCGACTTCTCCGGCTCGGACCGGGTGACCTCGACGAAGTCAGCGACGCTGGAGCCACGCCGGCCCGGGGTCGTCGGCTTGTACTTTCGGATGCCCATGTCTGATTACCCTCGCGTCCTACGGCCGGTCGTCACGAGACCGGACCGCCGAAGATGTCGATGCGCTGGCCCTCGGCGACGCTCACGATCGCCCGCTTCGTGTCCGGCCGCTTGCCCCAGCCGAAGCGGGTGCGGCGGCGCTTGCCCTGGCGGTTGGCCGTGTTGACACCGGTGACGTTGACGTTGAACACCTTCTCGACCGCGATCTTGATCTCGGTCTTGTTCGCGTCGGGCGCGACCACGAAGGTGTACTTGTTCTCGTCGAGCAGGCCGTAGCTCTTCTCCGAGACGACCGGCGCGAGCAGCACGTCGCGGTGGTCCTTGTGCGCCTTGCTCACTTCGACTCCTCCCCGGGCTCGCTCGCCTCGGCGTCGGCCGGCACCGGCTCACGGGCGGCCCGGCCGAGGAAGGCCTCGAGCGCCTCCTGGGTGAACACCACGTCGTCGCTGCAGAGCACGTCGTAGGTGTTGAGCTGGTCGGCCGCGATCAGGTGGACCCCGGCGGCGTTGCGCAGGCTCTTCCAGGTCAGCTCGTCGGCGCGGGAGGCGACGACGAGCACGTGGGAGCGCTCGGTCAGGCCGCGCAGCACGACGAGCGCTGCCTTGGTCGAGGGCGCCTCGGACTCGACGAAGCGGGTCACCACGTGCACCCGGCCGTTGCGCGCCCGGTCGGAGAGGGCACCGCGCAGGGCGGCGGCCTTCATCTTCTTGGGCGTGCGCTGGCTGTGGTCACGCGGCGTGGGGCCGTGGACGACCCCACCGCCGGCGAACTGCGGTGCACGGATCGAGCCCTGGCGGGCCCGTCCGGTGCCCTTCTGCCGGTACGGCTTGGCACCGCCACCGGCCACCTGGCCGCGGCCCGTGGTGGAGTGCGTGCCCTGGCGGGCCGCCGCCAGCTGCGCGACGACCACCTGGTGGATGAGCGGGACGTTGACCTGCACGTCGAAGACCTCGGCGGGGAGGTCGACGGTCCCGGCTGTGGCGCCCTGCGGGTCGCGCACGTCGATGGTGGTCGTCACTGCAGGGCCCCCTTCGCGGCGGTCTTGACGAGGACGAGCCCACCCTTGGGGCCGGGGACAGCACCCTTGAGCAGGATCAGACCCTGGTCGCTGTCGACGGCGTGCACCGTGACGTTCTGCGCGGTGACGCGGACGCGGCCCATGCGGCCCGCCATCCGCTGACCCTTGAAGACCCGGCCCGGCGTGGCGCACCCACCGATGGAGCCGGGCGAGCGGTGCTTGCGCTGCACACCGTGCGAAGCGCGCAGACCGTGGAAGCCGTGCCGCTTCATGACGCCGGCGAAGCCCTTGCCCCTGCTCGTACCGACCACGTCCACGGTCTGGCCGGCCTCGAAGACGTCGGCCGCGATCTCCTGGCCCAGGGTGTACTCCGAGGCGTCGTCGGTGCGGAGCTCGACGACGTGCCGTCGCGGCGTGACGCCGGCCTTGTCGAAGTGACCGGCGAGCGGCTTCGTGGTCCGGCGGGGGTTGGCTGCGCCATAGGCGATCTGGACGGCGGAGTAGCCGTCGGTGTCGGGCGTACGGACCTGGGTCACCACGCAGGGGCCGGCCTTGACCACGGTGACCGGGACGACGCGGTTGGCGTCGTCCCACACCTGGGTCATGCCGAGCTTCTCGCCCAGGACGCCCTTGAGCTGCTTAGCCATGATCGATGCCCTCAGAGCTTGATCTCGATGTCGACGCCCGCCGGCAGGTCGAGGCGCATGAGCGAGTCGACCGTCTTGGGGGTGGGGTCGATGATGTCGATGAGCCGCTTGTGCGTGCGCATCTCGAAGTGCTCGCGGCTGTCCTTGTACTTGTGCGGCGAACGGATGACGCAGAACACGTTCTTCTCGGTCGGCAGCGGCACCGGGCCCGCGACCTGCGCACCGGTCCGGGTCACCGTGTCGACGATCTTGCGTGCCGACGAGTCGATGACCTCGTGGTCGTAGGCCTTGAGCCGGATGCGGATCTTCTGTCCCGCCATGGCTGCGTGTCGTCCTTACTCTCGTCCGGACTCTCGTCCGCTCACTCGTGCTCGTACGGTGCTGCCGGTCGGCGTTCGTGGTGTCCCGGCCCCCGACCCCCGAGGTCGGGCGTGTCGGGACCTGCGGGCGCAGTACGCCGCAGGTCTCGAGCTGGACGGGGGCTTCGGAGTCCGGTGCCACGGGGCACCGGACGGGTCTCCGCTCCGGCCGCGCCGACCCGGAAGGGCAGGCAGGCCACGGCGACCACGCCGAACGATCGACCAGTATGCCAGAGCCGGGCCGACCCTGGCCAATCGCGCCGGGCGGGCCGGCCCCAGGTGGGCCGGCCCCACCCGGCGACGACGGGGCCTAGCGCGACGTCACTTGAGGATCTTGGTGACCCGGCCGGCGCCGACGGTGCGGCCGCCCTCGCGGATGGCGAAGCGGAGCTGCTCCTCCATGGCGATCGGCTGGATCAGCTCGACCGTCATCTCCGTGTTGTCGCCGGGCATGACCATCTCGGTGCCCTCGGGGAGGGTCACCACGCCGGTGACGTCGGTGGTGCGGAAGTAGAACTGCGGCCGGTAGTTGTTGAAGAACGGCGTGTGCCGGCCACCCTCGTCCTTGGACAGGATGTAGACCTGCGCCTCGAACTCGGTGTGCGGCGTGGTGGTACCGGGCTTGACCACGACCATGCCGCGCTCGACGTCCTCCTTCTTGGTCCCGCGGAGGAGCAGGCCGACGTTCTCGCCCGCGCGACCCTCGTCGAGGAGCTTGCGGAACATCTCGACGCCGGTGACGGTCGTGCGCTGGGACTTCTCGCGGATCCCGACGAGCTCGACCTCCTCGTTGACCTTGAGGATGCCGCGCTCGACGCGGCCGGTCACCACCGTGCCTCGACCGGTGATCGTGAAGACGTCCTCGATGGGCATGAGGAACGGCTTGTCGGTGTCCCGCTGGGGCTCGGGGATGTACTCGTCGACCGCGTTCATGAGCTCGACGAGCTTGTCGGCCCACTCCTGGTCGCCTTCGAGCGCCTTGAGCGCCGACACCCGGACCACCGGGACGTCGTCGCCGGGGAACTCGTACTCGCTGAGCAGCTCGCGCACCTCCAGCTCGACCAGCTCGAGGATCTCCTCGTCGTCGACCATGTCGGCCTTGTTGAGCGCCACCACGATGTACGGGACCCCCACCTGGCGGGCCAGGAGGACGTGCTCCTTGGTCTGCGGCATCGGACCGTCGGTGGCGGCCACCACGAGGATCGCGCCGTCCATCTGGGCCGCACCGGTGATCATGTTCTTGATGTAGTCGGCGTGACCGGGGCAGTCGACGTGCGCGTAGTGCCGCTTCTCGGTCTGGTACTCGACGTGTGCGATCGAGATCGTGATACCGCGCTGGCGCTCCTCGGGCGCCTTGTCGATCTCGTCGAACGGGGTGAACGGGTTGAGGTCCGGGTACTTGTCGTGCAGGACCTTGGTGATGGCCGCCGTCAGCGTCGTCTTCCCGTGGTCGATGTGACCGATGGTGCCGATGTTGACGTGCGGCTTGGTCCGCTCGAACTTCGCCTTCGCCACT
>DATHUJ010000076.1:0-20650 GCA_035462375.1 Jiangellales bacterium | reverse complement strand
CCGTGCTCGAGCACGTGGCGCCCCGGCTCCGGGCGGGCAGCGTCGTGCTGTTCGACGAGTACTTCAACCACCCTGGATGGCGGCGGGGCGAGGCGCTGGCCTGGCAGGAGCTGGTCGACCGCACCGGCCTGACGTTCGAGTTCCTCGCCTACACGGCGGACGACGAGCAGGTCGCCGTACGCGTCCTCGACCCGCCCGGCCCCGCCCGTACGGGAGGGGAATAGCTCGCCGCCAGGTGGAGCACGTTCCGTACGGGAGCTGGAATAGCCGACGACAGCGCGTGGTTCATCGGTACAGTAGTTGACAGCGCAACTAGTGCCTGGTCAGGGCGGAAGCGAGCGAGGACATGCAGTTCGGCATCTTCAGCGTCGGCGACGTGACCCCGGACCCGACGAACAGCAGGACGCCGACGGAGGCCGAGCGCATCAAGGCGATGGTGACGATCGCGCTCAAGGCCGAGGAGATCGGGCTCGACGTCTTCGCGACCGGTGAGCACCACAACCCGCCGTTCGTTCCCTCGTCGCCGACCACCATGCTCGGCTACATCGCGGCGCGGACCGAGCGGCTGATCCTCTCGACCGCCACGACGCTGATCACGACCAACGACCCGGTCAAGATCGCCGAGGACTACGCGATGCTCCAGCACCTCGCCGACGGCCGCGTCGACCTCATGATGGGCCGGGGCAACACCGGCCCGGTCTACCCGTGGTTCGGCCAGGACATCCGCAACGGCATCGCCCTCGCGATCGAGAACTACCACCTCCTCCACCGGCTGTGGCGCGAGGACGTCGTCGACTGGGAGGGCCGCTTCCGTACGCCGCTGCAGTCCTTCACCTCGACCCCGCGCCCGCTCGACGGCGTCCCGCCGTTCGTGTGGCACGGGTCGATCCGCAGCCCGGAGATCGCCGAACAGGCCGCGTACTACGGCGACGGCTTCTTCGCCAACAACATCTTCTGGCCCAAGGAGCACTACCAGCGGCTGATCGAGCTGTACCGCCGCCGGTACGAGCACTACGGCCACGGCTCGGCCGACCAGGCGATCGTGGGTCTCGGCGGCCAGGTCTTCATGCGGGCACGTTCGCAGGACGCGGTGCGCGAGTTCCGGCCGTACTTCGACGTGGCCCCCGTGTACGGGCACGGGCCGTCGCTCGAAGAGTTCACCGCCGAGACGCCCCTCACCGTCGGGAGCCCGCAGCAGGTGATCGACCGGTACGCGGGGATGCGCGAGCACTTCGGCGACTACCAGCGGCAGCTCTTCCTGGTCGACCACGCGGGCCTGCCGCTCAAGACGGTGCTCGAGCAGATGGACATCCTCGGCGAGGAGGTCGTGCCGGTGCTGCGCCAGGAGATGACGGAGGGTCGGCCGACGCACGTGCCGGACGCGCCGACGCACTCGTCGCTCAAGGCGGTGGCCCAGGCTCGGCGGGCAGCCGAGGCGGCTGATGACGTTGCCGGCGCCGGTTCGGTCGATACGGAGCAGCCGCAGGAGGTGCTGCGATGACCCGCCGCCTGGTGGTCGTGACCGCGGGACTGAGCCAGCCGTCGTCGACGCGGCTCCTGGCCGACCGGCTCGGCTCGGCCGTAGTGCGCGCGGGCAGCGAGCGGGGAGTCGAGGTCCAGGTCCAGGTGGTCGAGCTGCGCGACCTGGCGCACGACATCGCCAACGCACTGGTGACCGGCTTTCCGGCCGGCGAGCTGCGTGCTGCCGTCGACGTGGTCGCCGCCGCCGACGCCGTGGTGGCCGTGACGCCGGTCTTCGCCGCCTCGTACAGCGGTCTCTTCAAGTCGTTCTTCGACGTGCTGGATCCGGACGCCCTGGCCGGTACGCCGGTGCTGGTGGCGGCGACCGCGGGGACTGCTCGGCACTCGCTCGTGCTGGACCACGCGATGCGGCCGATGTTCACGTATCTGCACGCCGTGGTCGTGCCCACCGGGGTCTTCGCTGCTGCCGAGGACTGGGGTGCCGGTGACGGTGCCGATCGAGCGCTGGCCGAGCGGGTCGACCGGGCGGCCGGCGAGCTGGCCGCGCTGCTGGGTGGTGAGCCGGTCGGCCGGGCGGCGGCCCCCGACCCGTACGAGGAGCCCACACCGTTCGTCGACCTGCTCGCGGACAGCTCCGGCCAGCAGGTCTGACCGTGGGACCGCGTCGACCGCGTCGTCGGCGCCCTTCCCCCGCGTGTCGATCTAGGTCACATCGCCCTCAGCAGCGCCTCTGGAGGGCGATCCTTCCATGATCACCGCGGGCGGCCCTGGGGGCGGCCGGGCCGGCCCAGGCCGGCCCAGGCCGGCCCAGGTCCAGGCCGTGACGACCGGACCTTCCTCCGCCCGCGGCGAAATCGGCTTGACCTCAAGTTTGCTCGAAGTCCTACGGTGCTCGGGTGCGCCAGCAGCAGCCTGAGTGGGGGACCCGGTCATGAGCATGGAGACGACCGCGTGGATGTCGATGTACCACGCGATGCATCGCCAGCAGGACCGGCGGCCCTTCTCCAAGGCCACGCTGAAGCGGATCGCCACGTTCGCCAAGCCGCAATCCGGTGCGCTGGTCGTATTCGTGCTGCTGAGCATCGTGATGGCGGTGCTCACCGTGGCCACGCCGCTGCTTGCCGGCCGGGTCGTCGACGCCATCGTCGGCGGGGAGTCGGTCGACACCGTCGTCCAGCTGTCCCTGCTCATCGGCGTGGTCGCCGCGCTGGAGGC
Source organism: Jiangellales bacterium (assembly GCA_035462375.1). GTDB lineage: Bacteria > Actinomycetota > Actinomycetes > Jiangellales > Jiangellaceae > DASTQL01. The sequence goes on along the minus strand of DATHUJ010000076.1, from coordinate 17,953 downwards.
CGGCCTGGGCCTCGCCACCTGGTGGCTGTCCTCGTCGATCGGCGAGCGGCTGATTCTCGACCTGCGCACCGCGGTCTTCGACCACGTGCAGCGGATGCCGATCGCCTTCTTCAACCGCACCCGGACGGGCGCGCTGGTCAGCCGGCTCAACAACGACGTCATCGGCGCTCAGCGGGCATTCAGCGACCTGCTCTCCCGCGTCGTCGGCAACCTGGTCACCCTGGCGCTGACCCTCGCGGTGATGGTCAGCATCTCGTGGCAGATCACCCTGGCGACGCTGGTGCTGCTGCCGGTCTTCGTGGTCCCCGCACAGCGGCTCGGCCGGCGGCTGGCCGGGCTGGAGCGCGAGTCCGCCCAGCTCAACGCGGCGATGGGCAACCAGATGACCGAGCGCTTCTCCGCGCCGGGCGCCATGCTCATCAAGCTCTTCGGCCGGCCGAGCCGCGAATCCGAGCAGTTCGCCACGAAGGCCAGCCGCGTCCGCGACATCGGGGTGCGGCTCAGCCTCGTCCAGGGCGTCTTCATCACCTGCCTCACCTTCGTCTCCGCACTCGCGCTGGCTCTCGTGTACGGGGGCGGCGGGGCGCTCGCGCTGCTCGGCCGGCTCGACGCGGGCTCGGTCGTGGCGCTGGCCCTGCTCATCACCCGGCTCTACGCACCGCTCACCCAGCTGGCCAGTGCGCGGGTCGAGGTGATGAGCGCCGTCGTCAGCTTCGACCGGGTCTTCGAGGTGCTCGACCTCGTGCCGCTCATCCAGGACCGTCCGGGCGCCCGCGAGCTGCCGCCCGGGCCGGTGTCGGTGACCTTCGAGCACGTCGACTTCGCCTACCCGTCGGCCGACAAGGTCTCCCTGGCCTCGCTCGAGGACGTCGCCGCCCTCGACGAGCGGGCCGGGCAGCAGGTGCTGCACGACATCAGCTTCCGCATCGAGCCCGGCCAGGTCGTCGCGCTCGTCGGCACGTCCGGCGCCGGCAAGTCGACCATCGCTTCACTCGTGCCGCGCCTGTACGACGTCGACTCCGGCGCCGTCCGGCTCGCCGGCCACGACGTGCGCGAGCTCACCCTGGCCAGCGTCCGCCGGGCCGTGGGCGTCGTGACCCAGGACGGCCACCTCTTCCACGAGAGCATCCGCGACAACCTGCTGCTCGCCGACCCCGAGGCCACCGACGCCGACCTGTGGGACGCGCTGCGCCGCGCCTGCGTGGCCGACCTCGTCGAGGCTCTGCCCGACGGGCTCGACACCGTGGTCGGCGAGCGCGGCTACCGGCTCTCCGGCGGCGAACGCCAGCGGGTGACGATCGCCCGCCTGCTGCTGGCGCAGCCGCGGGTCGTCGTCCTCGACGAGGCCACCGCCCACCTCGACTCGACCTCCGAAGCAGCCGTGCAGGAGGCGCTGGCTGCAGCGCTCGAGGGCCGCACCTCGCTGGTCATCGCGCACCGGCTCTCCACGATCCGCAGCGCCGACCAGATCCTCGTCGTCGAGGACGGCCGGATCGTCGAGCGCGGCACGCATCAGGAGCTCCTCGGGGCAGGCGGGCGGTACGACGAGCTACACCGCACCCAGTTCCGCGACCAGGCGCGGGGCGCCGACGCGGCCGAGGAGACTGCGCCGGTGCCGGGCTAGAATCACGCGGTCGTGAAGTCGTCGCGGCCTCCCTGGTACGAGCCGCCGGGTGGGAGTCGCTGCGCCGCTCGACCTCCCCCAGGGCAGATCCCGTGGCCACCACCGGGCAGCTCCCGTGACCGCCAGCGGGCAAGCTCCATGACCGCCACGGGCAGAAGCCGATGACCCTTGACACGTCCCGGCCGCCAGGTCGGTCGAGGTGGGAGAAGTACGTATGCGGGGCGGCGCTGGAGGTGGAGGCGAGCTGTGACCAGCAGACTGAGCGTCGACGAGCTGCTCAGGGCGCGGTGGCGCTCCACCGGCCTGCCCACCGGGGAACGGGGCGTGGCAACAGGGTCGAGCACGACCGTAGAGGTACGCCGGCTCGGAGCGGTGCAGGCCCAGGAGTTCGAGGCGACGCTGTGGTCGCTCGCCAGGCGGACCGGCGAGGCGCGCGCAACCGTGCTGGGACAGTACGAGGTCGGCGAGATAATCCGGACGCACACCCTCCGGCAGACCTGGCACTTCGTGCACCGCGACGACCTGGAGACAGCCCAGGCAGCGACCGCACACCGCGTGCATCTGTCCAACGGCCCGCTCTACCGGGAGGCCGGCCTCGACGACCGGAGCCTGCGGGCCGCCGCCGCCGACGTCGTGCTCGAGGTGCTGGCCGACGGGCCGGCCACCCGGACCGAGATCGGGGCGCGGCTGGGCGGCGCGGGCTTCCCGGCGTCGGGGCTCGGGCTCGGGACGGTCATGATGTGGGCGGAGCTGGAGTGCCTCGTCGCCAGCGGGCCGCTGCGGGGCACGCAGCACACGTACGTCCGGTGGCCCGGCGGCGATGGACCACCGGACCCGGACGAGGCCGCCACCACCCTGGCCGAGCGGTACTTCGCGTCGCACGGTCCGACCGGCATCGACGACTTCATGGCTTGGTCGAGCCTCACCAAGACCCAGGCGCGAGCCGCGATCGACGGCCTGCCGCTCCAGCGGGCCGCCTTCGACGACGTCGAGCAGCTGTGGCTGGGCGACCTCGACCTGCGCCCGTGGGAGTCGCCACAGGTCGAGCTGCTCAACGGGTACGACGAGTACATCAGCGGACTCGGCCCCAAGGCCAAGCGCTGGCTCGACCGCGCAGGGCTGGCGCGAGGCCGGCCCGGGACCCCGATCGGTGTCGTGACGGTTGACGGGCAGCTCACGGGCCACTGGCGCCGGCGGCCCGCCGCGTCCCGGGTCGACGTGGAGGTGCTCCTGCTCCGCGACCTCACGCCCGCGGAGGCCGACGCCCTGGAACGCAACGCCGATGCCTACGGCGGGTTCCTCGGCCTGCCGAGCCGGCTCCGCGTGCTCCCGTGCGACTGACCCGCTGCCCCGCTTCGACCCGGCCCCTGCGCCCTCCCCCGTAGGCTGCCCCGCACCTTGCTCAAGGGCGCTTCCGGGAGGCGGCCTCGTCCGTGATCAGGGAGCACCCGAGGCCGATTCGGCTCGTCGCGCGGCCGTCAGGCGGCGAGTCCGGCCGTTCTCGCGGGAGCCCGGTTGTCGATGTGATCGGCGATGTGGGAGGCGTCCCGTCCGACGCCACCTAGGAGCGCGGAACTGAGCGAGCGGAGGAAGGGCAGGCCCACGATGTAGAGCCCGGGGTGCTCCGCGATGATGCCTCGGTCCTGTTCCGGGTAGCCGTCCGTAGCCACGAGCGGGAGGTCGATCCAGCTCAGGTCGATGTCGAACCCGGTGCACCACACGACGTTGCGAACGTCGAGTACCCGCCCGTCGTCCAGCACCGGGAGTCCCGAGGAGACCGAGGCCACCCGTGGGACTCGTTCGATCCCCGCGGCGACGAGGTCCTTCCTCCGCACCCTGCCGAGCGGGATGCCGCGGGGTGGGTGCAGGAACTGGTCGCGGACCTTCCTCCCGAGCGGTGAGCCGACGGTGAGTACTCGGGATGCGAGGAACCACATCACGGGCATGGCGAGCCTGTCGGGCAGGCTTCCGGCGCGGGTGGGTTCCTGGCCGGTGTCGCGGCCGGACAGCCAGACCGGGTGGTCGCGGGACAGCTCGAGCGCGATCTCGGCGCCCGAGTTGCCTGCCCCGACCACCAGCACGCCTCCCCCGTGGAGCTGGTCCGGCCTGCGGTACTGGCTGGAGTGCAGCTGGGCGATGCCTGGATCCATGGACTCGGCGAACGCAGGGGTGCGTGGGGCGTGGAAGGCGCCGGTGGCGACGACCACGTTGTCCGACGTGAACACGCGGTCGCCGGCAGTGGCCTCGAAGACCGGTCCGTTGCGGGTGAGGCCCTCGACCGTGACGCCGGTCATGACCGGCAGCTGGAACCGCGTGGCGTAGACCTCGAGGTAGTCGGCCGCCTCGTCCTTGGTCGGGTAGTGCGTCGACGGGGCCGGGAACGGCATGCCCGGGAGACCGTCGTAGCGGGCCGTGGTGAACAGCCGCAGAGAATCCCAACGGTGCCGCCAGGCGTCACCCACTCGCTGGTGGCTGTCGACGATGAGGAAGGCCCGCCCCCGCTGCGAGAGCTGGTGGCCGGTGGCAAGTCCCGACTGGCTGCCCCCGATGATCAGTGTCTCGACGTGTTCGTGGGCGTCACCGTTCATGGGCACCTCCATCTGGGACGGTACGGCGGGCGCCCGGACGACACATCGGCTGGATCACCGATCTCGTGGCGGCGGCGTGGGTGATCCTCCCGATCTCACGGGCGGTCAGAGCAGGCCTTGCTCGTACGCCACAGCGGTGGCGGCGGTTCGGGAGGTGACGTCCAGCTTGGAGAGGATGTTCGCCACGTGTCGGTCGACGGTCTTCACAGCCAGGGCCAGCTCGTCGGCGATCACGCGGTTGGTCTTGCCGGCAGCCACGAGGGCCAGGACCTCGATCTCGCGGGCGGTCAGCCCGGACTCGGTCCCGATGCCCTGGCCACGGAGCCGCGCCAGGTCCGACCGGGCCCCCATGTCGGTCATCGCACGCAGGGCGGCAGTCATCTCGACCGAGGCTGCGTCGTGGTCGCCCAGCATCGTGCACGCTCGAGCGATGACGACGCGACAGCGGGCTGCCTCGAGGGGTGCGTGCAGGGAGCGCCATCTCTGGAAGGCGTCGCGGAGGGCCACGAGCGCCTGGCCGGGCTCCCCCTGCGCCAAGGCCACCGCACCGGTCGCGTACGCCGCCTCGGCCTCGGCCGCCGTGGTGCGGACCATGGCCGCGGTCGTTGTCAGCTCCCGGGCGGCCGCTGCTGCGGTCTCGGTGTCTCCGACGTCCAGGAGGATCTCGACGTACGCAGGGAGTAGTCGCAGCCGATCGAGCTCCCCCGTCGTCTCCTCCATGCGCCTGTGCATCATCGTGCTCGCGGCCTCGGAGCGACCCTGTGCCAGACGAAGCAACGCCAGACCGGGCTGCGGGTCGTGACCCCGCTCCGCGGCCCGACGGTAGTTCGCGGCGGCGTTCGACAGGTCACCGGTGAGACGTTGGACCTGCGCCAGCTCGTACATCGCTCGCCCGGCGGCTGGTTCGTCGGCCGCCCCGAACCTCTGACACGCCCGAGCAGCCTCGTCCGCGGCAGCGTCGAGCCGACCGCCGAGGCGCAGCAGCGTCGCGCGATGCGTCAGGCACTGCCCGTTGAACGTCAGCATCCCCTGTTGCTCGTCGCACCATCTCGACAGTGCTGCGGTCCACTCGGCGGCCCGCCCGAGCTCCTGCACTTCCTCGCAGGCCTCGATCACCGAGCAGTAGACCGTGCCGGCCACGATCGGTGACACCTCGTCGGCCATCACGCCCACCATCGCTTCGTCCAGCCGCTTCAGCCCCTGGCCGACCTCGCCCGCGTAGATGAGCGCTCGCCCTCCCACGTTCAGCGCCAACGCCACGAGATCGGCCTCGCCGTGCTCGCGCCCGATCCGTACGGCCCGGTCCGCGGCCGCGTGTCCGCGGGCGTAGTCGTGATCGATCGCGGCGGCCCGGAACGCGTCGAACACCAGGAGATAGCCGTGTCCGCACCCTCGTCCCGTCGTCTGCTCGCTCAGCAGCCGATCGACGCGGGACAGCCACCCGCCGGCCTGACCGATCTCCCCACGGTTCGCCAGCGCGTACACGATCCAGAATCCGCACCTCGCCGCATCGTCCACCTCGGTACGGGCGGCGAACTGCTCGTAGGCGCGAGTCAGCGCTTCCAGGGCGTCCTGCGGGCGCCGCAGCAGGTACGACGACATGCCCCACAGCCGGAGATCGTCCGGTGCGAGACCCTCGACGGCATCCGCCGCGGCGAACGCAGCGTCGGCCGCATCCCACTGCTGCGAGGCGACCGCTCGGCGAGCAGCAGAGAGCGGGTCGGAACCAGGAACGGCGCTCACCCGTCGTCCCTTCATCAGGTCGGACCACCGGTCAGACCGGCGCTCACCTTGGGATCGCCTCCGCCGAGCAGCTCACCCAGCCGGGCGAAGGACCCCTCGAACCCCGCGGGCGTGATGACCTCGAGGATCCGGGTCGGCTCGTTGGTGGCGTTCCAGAAGGCGTGCGCACACCGCGCGGCTCGACTACGAGGTCGCCAGGCCGGGCGGTGACCGTCCGGTCGCCTAGCCGGACCCCGACCTGGCCCTCGAGCACGTAGGACCACTCGTCCTCGCGGGTGTGCGTGTGCACCGGCGAGCCCAGGGTGCGTGGGGCCAGCGGGGGGACCAAGAAGGACACCGTGCCCCCGGTGTCGGCCGCCCCGGCGAGCAGGTCCGCGCCCAGTGGGCCGGCGAGCAACGAGCGCGCCTCGCCACCGGTGACGAGCCCGGCTCGCCGACCGTCGACTGACTCGGCGTGGTCCATGTCGACTTCCTTCGATGCGGATGGGCCTGCCCTCGCAACGTACGAGTCCGCGAGCCACCTGCCCAGGGTCAACCATCGGTCATCACGACCGGTGCCAGCGACGGCCCCCTGATCGATGTGACGTTCCTGTGGCCATGGGGACGACAACGTCGCATCGTTCCGCGCTGATCTCGAAGGATGTGACGTTCCTGTGGCGATGAGGAGGAAGAGGTCGCATCGTTCAGGCGCCGCGGGCCCAATCCGGGCTGGCCCGAGCCAGGCGCACCGAGCCGCCGCATGATCCGGCCCCCACCGTGGGTATGGGTGCCGTGGTGATGGACGCGCTGCTGATCCTGGTCGCCGTCGTCCTGACCCTCAACGTGCTTGCGGGTCTGGCCCGGGTGCTGCTTGGCCCCACCACGCGGGACCGGCTGCTCGGCGTCGTGCTGCTCGGGACGACCGGGGTGGCGCTGCTTGCGGTGCTCGCCGAGGTCGCCGGGGTGCCCGCGCTGCGCGACGCGGCGCTGGCGCTGGTCGCTCTGGCCGCGCTGGTCGCCGTCGTACGGGTCCGGGCGGAGGAGCCCCACCGGTGATCCTCGACGTCGTCAGCGCCGTGCTCGCCGTAGTGGGGTGCGCCTTCTTCGTCGCCGGTACGGTCGGGGTGCTGCGCTTCCCCGACCTGCGCAGCCGGCTGCACGCCATCACCAAGGCCGACAACCTGGGTCTCGGGCTCGTGCTCGCCGCCCTCGCGCTGCAGGCCCTCTCGCCCGCGGTGGCCGTCAAGCTCGGGCTGGTGTGGCTGCTCGCCCTGCTCGCGTCGTCGACGATCAGCTTCCTGCTCGCCGCCGAGCCGCCCGACCGGGCCGCGTCGTGACCGGCGCCGTGACCGTCGTGCTCGACGCCGTCCTCGTCACCGGGCTGCTCGCCGCGGCGGGGTTCGCGCTCTTCCACCCCCGCCGCTCCGCCGCGGTGGTGATGTTCCTGGCCTTCGGGATCTCCCTCGCGATCATCTGGGCGCGGATCGGCGCACCCGACATCGCGCTTGCCGAGGCGGCGATCGGGGCGGGGGTGACCAGCGCACTGATGCTCGATGCCGTCACCGGCAGGCGCCGGCCGGAGCCCGAGCGCTCCGGGCGACTCGTTCCCGCCGTCGGTACAGCCCTCGCAGTCGCCCTCGCCGCCGTGCTGGCCTGGGCCTTCCTGGCCGAGCCCGGACGGCCGCCGCCCGGGCCCGGCGCCCTCGCCGCCGGCCGCATCGACGAGAGCGGCGTCACCCACGGTGTGACCGCGGTGCTGCTCAACTTCCGCAGCTACGACACCCTGCTCGAGGTCGCGGTGCTCCTCGCCGCCGTGCTCGCCGCCCTGTCCCTCCAGCCCGAGGCGGGCCTCGGCCGCGTGCCCGACCCCGGCCCCGCCCCGCCCGTGCTCGACCTGCTCGGGCGGCTGCTCGCGCCGGTCCTCGTCGTCCTCGCCGGCTGGGTGGTCGTGGCCGGGTCGAGCCGACCGGGCGGGGCCTTCCAGGCCGGGGCGGTGCTCGCCGGCGCACTACTGCTGTTGCGCCTCTCCGGGCACCCGGACGCCGTGCCGACCGGCCGCTGGCTGCGCCCGTCGCTCACAGCCGGACTCGCAGTCTTCCTCCTGCTCGCGTACGCGACGGTGCTGCTCGGCCGGGACTGGCTCACCCTCGACCCGGCCTGGGCCGGGCAGGCGATCGTGGCCGTCGAGGTCGTGCTGGCCGGGAGCATCGGCGCCACCCTGGCCGCGCTCTTCGTCGCGAACCAGCCGCCGGCCCCGGTAGCGCTGGCCCGGTTCCGTCCGGCCCCTGACGAGCGGCACGCGGCGGGAGCCCGCCGATGACCCGCGCCGACGCCTACCTCCTGCTCGGCGTCGCCCTCGCCGTCCTCGGCGCGGCCCGCCTGCTGCTCACTGCCGACCTGATCCGGCGGGTCATCGCGCTCAACGTCTCCAGCGCCGGCGTGCTGATGGTGCTCGTCGCGCTCGCCTACCGGGCCGACCCCGACGAGCCCGACCCGGTGCTGCACGCGCTCGTGCTCACCGGCATCGTCATCACGGTCAGCGTCACCGCGCTCGCCCTCGGTCTGGTCCGGCGGATCGAGACCGCGCAGGATGCGGACGAGGCCGGGCAGGAGGCCGCTGGGAACGCGCAGGGTCGCGACGCCACCGACGCGAGGACCGGCCCCGAGCGCCAGCCGGCCGACCCCACACCCAGGGACGGCCGCCCGTGAGCGGCCTGCTCGGAGCGCTCGTCCTCGTCCCGCTGGGCGGCGCCGTCCTGGCGAGCCTGCTGCCCGCCCGCGCGGCAGCGGTCACCGGCCTGACCGCCGCGGCCACCGCCGCCACCGCCGCGCTCGCCACCGTCCTGGTAGCCACCACCGGCACCCTCGACCTCGAGCTCGCCGGCTGGGGCGCGCCGCTCGGCATCGACCTGCGGGCCGACGGCCTCAGCGCAACGCTGCTGCTGCTCACCGCCGCGGTCGGTGCGGTCGTCACCGCGTACGCCGCCGGCCCCCGCGCCGCCCGCGGCCAAGAACCCTTCTGGCCGCTCTGGCTGCTGCTCTGGGCGGGCCTGAATGCGGTCTACGTCTCCGGCGACCTCTTCAACACCTACGTCGCGCTCGAGCTGCTGGGCCTGGCCGCGGTCGCCCTGGTCGCGCAAGGTGGCCGCGACTCGCTGGCCCCCGCGCTGCGCTACCTCTTCGTCGCTGTGCTGGGCTCGCTGGCGTACCTGCTCGGCGTGGCCTTGGTCTTCGCCGAGACCGGGACGCTCGACATCGCGATCGCTGCCGACAGCCTCGACTCCGGCACGTCCGCAGTCGTGGCGCTCGGCGCGATGACCGTGGGCCTGGCGCTCAAGACCGCCCTCTTCCCGCTCCACGCCTGGCTGCCGCCCGCGCACTCCGCGGCTCCGGCGGCGGTGAGCGCGTTGCTGTCCGCCCTGGTCGTCAAGGCGTCCTTCTACGTCCTCGTCCGGCTCTGGTTCACCGTCTACCGCGCGGAGGCGGCCACCCTGACCCAGGCCCTGGGGGTGCTCGGCGCCGCGGCCGTCGTCTGGGGTGGGGTCCAGGCGCTGCGCCAGCAGCGGCTCAAGCGGGTAGTCGCCTACTCCACCGTCGCCCAGGTCGGCTACCTCTTCCTGATCTTCCCGCTGGCCGCCCCGGGCGTCGACGCCGGCGCGGGCACCGCGGCCGCCGCCACTGCCGTCGCCGGCTGGACCGGCGCCCTGGCCGTCGCCGTCGCCCACGGACTGGCCAAGAGCGCGATGTTCCTCACCGCCGGCACGCTCGCCGCGGCGCACGGCACCGACCAGCTCGACCGGCTGCGCGGCGCCGCGAGCCGGATGCCGATGAGCGGCATGGCCTTCGCGCTCGCCGCGATCACCCTGGCCGGGCTGCCCCCGACGCTCGGCTTCGTCGGCAAGTGGCAGCTCCTCCAGGCCAGCCTGGGCAGCGGGCAGTGGTGGTGGGTCCCGGTGCTGCTGGGCGGCGGGCTGCTCACCATCGCCTACACCGCCCGGGCGATGAAGGCGACCTTCCGCGACCAGGCCGACGACGACGAGGAGCCGCCCGAGCTGCGCCCGGTGCTGCGGCGTCTCCAGGTGGCGCCGCTGGGCCTCGCCCTGGCCGCGCTGCTGCTCGGCCTCACCGCCGTACCGCTGGTCGACCTCACCCTCGTCGGCTCGCCGTGGGGAGGCAGCTGATGACCGGCGTCGAGACCGTGGCCAGCCCGATCCCGGTGCTGATGCTGCTGACCTCGCTCGTCCCCGGCGTGGTCATCTTCTTCCTCCGCGAGGAGCAGGTCCGCACCCGGACGGTCCTCAACCTCGGCGGTGCCCTCGCCAAGGTCGCCCTGGTCGTCGCGCTGATCCCGCCGGTGCTGGCCGGCACCGAGCTCGAGTGGCGGGCGCCGCTGCTGCCCGGCATCGACCTCGTCCTGCGGGCGGAGCCCTTCTCCCTGCTCTTCGTCGGGCTGTCCGCGCTGCTCTGGCTGGTGACGACGATCTACGCGATCGGCTACCTGGAGGGCAAGCCGCACCGCAGCCGCTTCTTCGGCTTCTTCAGCCTGTGCGTGACCGCGACCGTCGGCATCGCGCTCTCCGGCAACCTGGTGACCTTCCTGATCTTCTACGAGGTGCTGACGCTGGCGACCTTCCCGCTGGTCGCCCACAACGGCACCCGACAGGCGCTCGCCGGGGCGCGGGTCTACCTCGCGTACACGCTCGGCGGCGGCGTCGTCCTCCTGCTCGGTGTGGCCTGGCTGACGTGGCTGGTCGGGCCGGTGGAGTTCACCGACGGCGGTACGGAGGAGCTGGCCAGGCTCGCGGCGGAGCAGCCGGCCGTCGCGCTGTGGGTCTTCGCCCTGCTGATCGCGGGACTCGGGGTCAAGGCGGCGATCGTGCCCCTACACAGCTGGCTGCCGCTGGCGATGATCGCGCCCGCGCCGGTGAGCGCGCTGCTGCACGCGGTGGCGGTGGTCAAGGCCGGCGTCTTCGGCATCGTCCGGGTGATCCACCAGACGTACGGCGTGGAGACCGCCGACGCCCTGGGCGTGCTCGGCCCGCTCGCCGTGCTCGCGGCGCTCACCATCGTGTACGGGTCGGTGCTGGCGCTGCGGCAGGACGACATCAAGCGGCGGCTCGCCTTCTCGACCGTCAGCCAGGTCTCGTACATCACCCTTGGCGCGTCGGTGCTCGGCGTCGTCTCCACTGCGGGCGGAATCGTTCACCTCGTGCACCAGGGTCTGATGAAGATCACGCTCTTCTTCTGCGCCGGCATCCTCGCCGAGGCGCTCGGGGTGACCAAGGTGAGCCGACTCGCCGGGGTCGGCCGGCGGCTGCCGCTCACGTCGGCCGCCTTCACCATCGCCGCCTTCGGAATGATCGGCCTGCCGCCGGTGGCGGGCTTCGTGTCGAAGTGGCAGCTGGGGCTCGGCGGGCTCGACGCCGGGCAGCCGTGGGTGGTGCTGATCCTGCTCATCAGCAGCGTGCTCAACGCCGCGTACTTCCTGCCGGCGGTCTACGCGCTGTGGTTCCGGCCGGCCGAGGGCGCGAAGTGGCACACCGAACCGCACCGGCAGCGGAGAACCTTCGAGGCGCCGCCATCGCTGGTGTTTCCGGCGGTGGCTGCGGCGGGCTTCGCGCTGCTGGCCGGGCTGCTCGCCGGGCTGCCGTACTCGCCGCTGGAGATGGCGCGCTTCATCGCGGAAAGGAGCTACTCGAGCCTGTGACCGCACTGTGGGCCCTCGCCGTGCTGGCCCCGATCGCCACCGTGCTGGCGATGGGGCTGGCCGGGCTCGTGCCGGAGCGGACGGCCGCCCGGGTGCGGGGGCAGCTCGTACGGTACGCGGCGGTGGTGCTACTGCCCGCGCTGGTGCTGGCGCTGGTCGGCCAGGCGGCGGGGACGCTGGACCTGCCGTGGCTGCTGCTCGGGACCAGCCTCGAGGTCGGCGCTGTCGGGCGGCCGCTGCTGCTGGTGGCTGTGCTGCTCTACGCCGCGGGGCTGGTCGCGATCGCCTCGACCCGGCCGCCGCGGGCCCCGGCGCTGGTGGCCTTCATGCTCACCTGCTTCATCGGCAACGCCGGCGTCTTCCTCGCCGCCGACGCGGTGACCTTCTACCTCTCCTTCGCGCTGATGAGCTTCGCCGGGTACGGGCTGGTGGTGCACGAGGGGACCGACGCGGCGCGCCGGGCGGGACGGGTCTACCTGGTGCTCACGGTGCTGAGCGAGACGGCGATCCTGGCAGGGCTGCTGCTCGTCGTCGACGCCGGCGGACTGGTGATCGCCGACGCTCCCGCGGCGGTGGCCGCCTCGCCGTGGGCGGGGCTGATCATCGGCCTGCTGTTGGCGGGCTTCGCGGTCAAGGCGGGGACCGTACCGCTGCACGTGTGGCTGCCGCTGGCGCACCCGGCCGCGCCGCCGCCGGCCAGCGCGGTGCTCTCCGGGACGATGATCAAGGCGGGGCTGGTCGGTTGGCTCGCCTTCCTGCCGCTGGGCGAGGCCGCGTACGTGGGGTGGGGGACGCTGCTCGTCGTGCTGGCGCTGCTCGGGGCGTTCCTCGCCGTCCCAGCGGGCCTCCTGCAGGGCGACACGAAGGTCGCGCTGGCCTACAGCAGTGTCAGCCAGATGGGCTTCCTCGCCGTGGTGGTGGGGGCGGCCCTGGCCGCGCCGGAGCTGGCCGAGGCGGCGGTCGTCGCCGCGGTGCTCTACGCGGTGCATCACGGCCTGGCCAAGGGGGCGCTCTTCCTCGGCGTACCGGTGTGGCGGCGGCATGGCGCCGGCTGGCTGCGCTGGTGGGTCGGGGTCGGGCTGGTCGGAGCGTGCCTGGCCGTCGCCGGAGCGCCTTTCAGCAGTGGGGCGGTGGCGAAGTACGCCGCCAAGACCGCGGTGGAGGGGGTCACGGTGGCGGGGCTGGACCTGGTCTTGCTCCTCCCGCTGGTGGCGACCGGGTCGACGCTGCTGCTCGCCCGCTACGCGTGGCTGCTGATGCGCGGCGATTCGGAGTCGCGCGGCGCCGACGGCGAGCTGTGGGCGTGGTCGGTGCTCGTCGGCGCGGGGATCGTCGTCACCTGGGTGCTCGCCGGTCGGTGGCTGCCGGTCTCGTCGGTGCCCGAGCTCGAGCCGGTGACCCTGTGGGAGGCGGCGTGGCCGGTGCTGCTCGGGATCGTGCTGGCGGGGGTGGGGATGTGGCTCTCGGCCCGCGACCTGCTGCCGGGGTGGGCGGCGCACCCGGACGGGCGATTCCTGCCGCCGGGGGATCTCGTGGTTCCGGAGGAACGGCTCGTCGGGCGGCTTGGTCGCGTGGTCGGGCCGGCGGTGTCCAGGGTGACGCAGCTCGCGGGCTGGGCCAGGTCGTCGCTCGCTCGGGCGTCCCATGAGGCCGGGGGCGTGAGCGTACTGGCCGGCCGCGGCGAGTCGCGGCTCGAGCGGTGGGAGGTCTCGGGGCTGGTCGTGCTGGTCGTTCTCGCCGCCCTTGTCGGCGCGGGTGTCGTGGCGGGAGGTGTGCGATGACCCGGCGGCCTTCGACGAGTGCTCGCCGGGTCGGCTGGCCGGTGCTGGCCGGGTCGGTGGCGCTGCGCTTCGCCGCCCTCGCCGTCGTCTGGTGGGCGATGACCGAGGGCGACAGCGGCCTGTGGACGTACGGCGTCGTTGTCGTGGCGCTGGCGACGGTGGTGAGCGTGCTGCTGTGGCCACTCCGGCCGTCGCGAGGCGCGGTCTTGTCTCGCCTGGCCGGCGTCCTCGGTCTCGCCGGATGGTTCGTCCGCCGCTCCTTCGTCGGCGGCGTCGAAGTGGCCCGCCGCGCGATGGGCCGGCGCGTCGACCTCGACCCGGGCGTCGTCGAGCACCGGCTACGCCTCCCGGCCGGCGACGCCCGGCTGCTCGTGGTCGACATGGTCAGCCTCATGCCCGGCACGCTCTCCTACGAGCTCGACGGCGACATCCTCCGCGTGCATGCCCTCGACGTCGGCAGTGACGTCCACGCCCAGCTCGCGGAGCTCGAGGACCGGGTGGCCCGGGCCACCGGCCGAGCCTCCGCTGAGTGACGCGCAATCCGTGTGCGAGTGAGTGCGTCCTGGATCCGTTCGTGGCTTGGGCCGGTCAATCAATCAGGCGTGGAGTGCGGCGGCCTTCTCGCGGGTCGGCCACGACGTCAGCACGACCGCGGTCCGGACGATCCCGGCCACCGGGCCAAACGGCAACCCCGAAGCCGATCCAGAACGCGAACTCCAGCGGCAGCAGCGCAAGTGACAACGCGGCTCCACTCCATCGCCGCATCCAGAGAAGTACGCCGAGGACGACCTCGACGACACACACGACGACGAAAGCGGCCAGGAGCGGGACGCTCGTGTCGAGACCTGCGCTCACAAACAAGGTCCCGTCGCTGTACGTCGGGAATCCCATGAACGTCCAGACATGGCCGTACTCGGCGTGGTACCAGGTCCCGTAGACGCCGGGCACCCCGCCCAGCCCGCTCAACCACGCAGTGCGGCCGCCAGCCTCATCGTCGCGTCGTCCCTCCTGAACGCCCCTTCTCAGGGTGCGCGCTGCAGGCCACATGGTCATCAGTGCTGACCCTGGTGCCAGCCGAGTGCCTGCCACGGTGACCCGGACCAAGGCGGGCACACTGGCCGACGGCTGGTTGTGAGAGCCAGACGGCGCACGCCCGGAAGTCTCTCGCCAGGGTCGACAACTGGGCGGACAGCGCGACACCTGCCTGCGGCAGAAGAGCTGGGTGCAAGCGCTGTCGGGATGCAGCGAGGATCGGCGATCCGCCCGCGGGAGAGTCTGACCAGCGGCGGCGCTCAGCCGGAGCTCGTCAAGGTTCACGCCCATCGGCACGAGCGTGTTCCTCGAGGCGGTCCGATGAGGTCCCAGGTGTGGGCGACTGGTCACGTCTGACGGTCGCCGTGGGTTGCGGCGGTGGACAGTTGAGTTCGACGGTCCTAGGCCTGTCGTCGGAGCCGGTACCACTGTGGCGCTGTCCTCGTCAGCGGCCATCCCAGGCCCGTGGTGTCCGCGGACGTGACCGAGAGCATCTCCCAGTCCGGGAACGCGGCCTCGACGTCCGCCCTCGTCACCGCACCCGCGACCGAGCGCAGACGGGTCGCCTGGAACTCCAGCATCAGCAGCGTGGCACCCGGATGGGCAAGAGCGGAGACGCCCCGACCCGCGGCCAGACGCTCCTCGGAGTTCAGGTGGTGGAAGCAGCCGGAGTCCAGGAAGAAGTCGAATGTGCCCAGGTCAGCCTTCGCCAGGTCAGTCACGTCGCCAACCACAAAGGTGGCGCCGGCGACGCGACGGCGGGTCGCCGCCTCGATGGCGCGGGGGATGTTGTCGATGCCCACGGCCTCCCAGCCCCGCTTCGCGAGCTCGTGGGTCCTCTGGCCACGGCCACAGCCAAGATCCAGCACCCGACCGAGCGGGCGCGACCGCTCTGCCTCCTCCCGGTCCAGGAGGGCGCCGAAGCTTGCTGCCGTGGCCGCTCCATAACGCTCCCAGGGGGTGAACCCGAGGCGGTAGAGGAGGGCGTACATGATCATCAGGCTGACCTCCGCACCCGTCGTGCACGTCTCGCGACGCGAGGCTTGCCCCCTCATCACAGCACCGAACGCAACCACCGACCGTGTGCCCGGAGTAGCGCGCTCGGTAGGACACCGCGGCGAGCTGGGCCTGTGTCATGGCCTCGGGCTGAACGGCATCAGCGTTGTGGTGTTGGTGGTGGACATGGTGACCTCGCTGGCGACCCAACGAAGCGAGCCCCAACCGCCGGGTCGCGATGCTGACGGTGAGGCACCCCTTGGGGGCGGCGAATCATGGTGTACGTCGGCATCACACGCGGCCTAAGGCGAGCGTAGCCGCCCTCCACGCGTCAGATGCGGTTGTTCTCGGCTGCTCAACACCTGTCCGGCCCAGGACGCGTGGCTACCGCGCTTGTCGGCGCTGCGGTCGGTCGCGGACCATGCGTATCTCCCGTACGCCGTCCTCGACCTTGATCGACCCATCGGGAACGAAGCCGTGCTTGCGATAGAACGCCTCAGCACGTGGGTTCGGATCGGCGACCCACAGCGCCGCTGACTCGGTGGGGAGAACGACCGAGCGGAGAAGCCCGGCGCCGGCGCCTGAGCCGTGATCCGCCGCATGGACGTACAGCACGTAGAGCTGCGTCGCCCAACGCGCGTCGTCGTCCAGCGGCGGTCCAGACATGGCGACGCCGATCACCCGCCCGCCTCGTTCGGCCACGGCAATCCGATTCTGGCGGAAGCGCTCGTCGGTGAGTGCCGCGGTCCAGAAGCGCTCTCGGTCTGCCAGGAACTCGGGATCGTCGAGCACGACGTCGGACATGAGCCCGCGATAGGTCTCCTGCCACGATCGAACGACGACGCGCGCCATCCCTTCGACGTCCCCGAGTTGGGCGGGACGCACGACCACCGAGTCCGACACGGTCACCCCCTCACGACGGGCCACCCTGCCATGGCAGCTGCGTTCCACCAGCGGCCTGTGAGTGCCTGAGGTCGCTTCAGCGCTCCGGCACCCCTGTCCGCGCTTTCGGTCGGGGCGTGTTCGTCGTTACCGACTTCGGGGGCCCGAGGCCGGAGTCGCGGCCGGAATGATCCGGCGCTGCCTGGGCGCGCGTTGATCTCTCAGAGTTGCAGGATCGCCGCCGAGACGAGGTAGGACGCGGCAACTCCCTGTGGGTCGTGCAGATCTCCGGGAGCCTCCAATGATGCCTGGGAACGCGCGCGCACTGCGGCGCCGGGATCTGCAGCAACGAGATCGACGCACAACCCAGCGACAACGGCGCTGGCGTCGTGTTCGTCTAGACCGTCAAGGGCGAGGCCGTTGTGGAGCAGCGTCGCCGCCTCCAGGAACACCTCACGAGCCATCTCGAGGTCCACCTCGCGCCGTGCCTGGGCGACTGCCTCTGCGGTTGCCAGGAGCTGATCAAAAGGTGGGTCCACGGTGCTGGGCGGCATGGTGTGAGCCTCTCAGGGCGCCCGCCTGACAACAAGCGCATATGCGCTGGGTAGCGAAGGCAGAGCCCCCGCACCGACGTCCTCGCCAGCGGCAGCCGGCGAGGCAGCCGCCCTCCACTGCGGTAGGAGCGTGTGTTCGGGGTTGCCCCCTTGTTGGCGGCCTGCGGTCTGCGTCGTGTGCTTCGATGGGGCGATGACCGGTCACCATGAGGATCTGCGCGTCGTCAGCGCCAGCCGCGAGATCTTGGCCGAGGCAGGGCAGATCTTCGAGCTCATCGCCGACCCGACCCAACAGCCTCGCTGGGACGGCAACGACAACCTATCGGAGGCGCCTCCGGGGCAGCGAGTCCGTGCCGTCGGTGATGTCTTCACCATGACCACCACGAAAGGCCACGTCCGGGAAAACCACGTAGTCGAGTTCGACGAGGGCCACCGTATCGCTTGGAGACCTGCCGAGCCGGGACAGGAAGCGCCAGGGCACCTGTGGCGATGGGAACTCGAGCCGATCGACTCGTCGAGTACGCGGGTAACCCACACCTACGACTGGACCCAGCTGTCCGATGAGCGTCGGATTCCACGCGCTCAGGCGACTACGGCGGACAAGCTTCAGACCTCGCTCGACCGACTCGCTGCCCTTGCTGAGCGTGGGTGACCGTGCACGCTCCTGAGTGAAGACGCCGTAGCGCGCACCATCCGCGGCAGAAGAGTGCGATCGCGTTGCCCAAGCAGGTCGTGCCCCACTGGCGCGGTATGACGCGCCACCCGAGGGCACTGCTGGACGGACTTGATGGTGTGGGCTGGGAGATCGTCAGCTTGCCTAGTTGGGGGAGTTCGATGGCGCTTGAGCGGGATGTCGCCGGCAGCGCGGCTGGCGCACGGAGCAGTTCGGTCCAGGCTGGCGTCGTGCACGCCATGATGTAGCGGTCGCGGTCGGTGTCGGCCCGGGCGGAGGCCCAGTTCGCGCTGGCCCTTGACCCGCCGTGGGGGATGGCATTCTGTTGGGTCTGTGAGCCAGGTCATGGTGCGGAACCGGGACCTGTTCCGGGCCACCCCCGCCGATGTGGGGG
>DATHUJ010000075.1:0-11795 GCA_035462375.1 Jiangellales bacterium | reverse complement strand
GATGATCGCGTCCAGGGTCGCCAGCACCCACTCACCCTGCTCGACGAAGCGGACCAGGTTGACGATCAGTGCCCACGAGGTCATCACGAGCAGGAAGACCAGCGGCACGAGCACCGGCAGCGGGTTGCGGCCGCGCCGCAGTACCCAGAGCGCGATCACGGTGAGCGCCAGGCCGGCGGTCAGCTGGTTGGTCGTGCCGAACAGCTGCCACAGCACGCCGAAGGTGTAGCCCGCCTCACCACCGCCGGGCAGCAGGGCGAGGACCAGGGGAAACACCACGGCGACGAGGCCGGCCAGGGTGACGTTGCGCCGGAGCGCGTGGATCCCGGCCAGCTCGGAGATCTCCTGGACGACGTAGCGCTGCAGCCGGATGCCCGTGTCCATTGTCGTCGCGGCGAACGAGATCACCACCACCGCGGCGAAGATCGTGGCCAGGTCGAGCGGGATGCCCAGGTTGCCCGCGAACTCGGCGACGCCGCCGACGAAGTTCCCGGTCGCACCGCCCGATGCCGTCGCGAAGTCTGCGTAGAGGGCGTCCCAGTCGGCCCGGGTCGCGACCACGCCCGCCGTGACGGCAAGCACGGAACCCAGGGCCAGGCTGCCCTCGCCGAGGGCGCCCATGTACCCCACGTAACGGGCGTCGGTCTCCTTGTCGAGCTGCTTCGACGTCGTGCCCGATGACACGAGGCTGTGGAAGCCGGAGATGGCCCCGCAGGCGATGGTGATGAAGAGGAACGGGAAGATGCTCGGCGCCCCCTCGGGCACCTCGTTGACCAGCGGCGCCACGATCGTGTTCATCCCGACGAGGACACCCAGCAGGATCACGCCGAGCGCGATGAACAGCTGGTGGCTGTTGATGTAGTCGCGGGGCTGCAGCAGCAGCCACACCGGCAGCCGCGAGGCGATGAACGTGTAGACGAACATGATGATCACCCACAGGTCGCGGGGCTGGTCGAAGCCGAGGTTCTCCGCGAGCGGGGTGATGTCGATCGGGTACAGGTTGCCGACCCAGATCAGGAGGTAGAGGCAGACGACGCCGAAGATCGACGGGATCAGCGCCGGGCTGCGGGTGCGGTAGATGTACTGGCCGATCGCGATCGCGATGGGGATCTCGACGAAGATCGGGATGACCGCACCGGGGTTGGCGACGAAGAGGTTGCCGATGACGACGGCGAACACCGCGTTCACCAGCGTCAGCAGGAAGAAGATGATGCAGAGGAACAGCGTCCGCGCCCGCGGGGTCACCACCTCGCCGGCGAGCGTGCCGATGTTCCTGGCCTTGTGCCGCACCGAGACGGCGATCGAGCCCGAGTCGTGGACCCCGGCCGCGAAGATGGTGCCGAGCACGATCCACGCGAGCGCCGGCCCCCACCCCCAGAAGACCGCGATGGCGGGCCCGACGATCGGCGCCGCCCCGGCCACGGACGTGAAGTGGTGGCCGAAGAGGACGTGCTTGTTGGTCGGGACGAAGTCGAGCCCGTCCTCCATGGAGTGGGCCGGCGTGACGAAGGCCGGGTCGAGCCCGTAGACCCGCTCGGTGACGTACCTCGAGTAGAAGACGTAGCCGAGGGCGAAGAGACTCAGCACCACGGCAGCCACGACGATCGCGGGCACGATGACCTCCGATGCCTGTACGGCTCGCGCCGGTTCGGACTGCTCTGTCCGGACACAACACGGTATTTTGTCGTCCGATATATGGACAAGAGGTTGACTGACGATCGATCGCCGGAGGTCCCGTTCGCCGAGGCGATGGGGGCCGTGGGCGCTGCCTGCCTCGGCGAGGTGGGCTGGGTCGGCCCGTCCGGCGCCTACGCGCTGGCCGTCGTGCCTCTCGTCCTCGGTGGCCGCCCCGCGGTGGCCCTCCCCTACGCCTGGGCGGAGGTGGTGCGCCCGCTGGCCGCCACGGGGTGGGCGGTGCTGTCCCTCACCGACCCGCGGATGACCGGCCCACGTTGGCGGTCTTGTGCGCTGGCCGGCCGCACCACGCTCGTCGACGACGTCGACGGGGCGGTGCTGGTCGAGCAGCTGCTCGACCAAGAGCTGCGCAAGCACCCGCCGAGCCGAGTCCTGGCGGACAGCCCGCTGCTGCGCCGTGAGAACTGGTGGTACCTGCCCCGGGTCCTCGTCCAGCTCGAGGTGACCCGCTGCGACCCCCTGCCACCCCGAACCGACCCCTCCGCCGAGGCGGTCCTCGTCACCTCCCGTACGGACGGGGTACCGCGCGCCGACGTGGTGACCGTGCCCGACTGGGCGGCGAGACCCCTGCCCGTACGGGCAGTGGATCGCGGCGGCCTTCCGGTTCGCGACGGCCGCACCGGTACGGGCGATGGCGAGCGCCCGTCCCGCCCGGGAGGGGGTGGCCCGACGAGGTCGGCGCGCGCGACGGCGGGGGGTCCGGCGACGGCCGCACTGCTGGCCACCGATGCCTCGGTGCCGGACGTGGAGCGCTGGCCACAGCACCTGCTCGTCGGGCGCTGGCGCGGGTCCGGCGCGGGCGGGGAGCTCGCCGTCACCGCGGGCCCGGCCGGGCCGCCACACCTGCCGCCTCCACTCGGCCTGATGGCACGGTGGCGACGGCAGCGCGACCTCGAGCGGGCGTGCCGTGAGGGCATCGCGGCGGCAGAGGCTCGCCCGCGCTGAGCCCCTGGCTGCCCACCCCAGTCATCTGACTCACCCTGGCTGTGCCTTGACCCGGCCAGAAGGCTCCTTGACTCGGTTCGGACGCCGGGTTCGAGGCCCCACTTGCCCGGCCGACGTGGTCATTGCGGGGTGGGCGCACGGCGGGGGCGCATCGGGACCGAGCCGGTGCCGCGGCCCGCGGCCAGCCCGTCGACGAGCTCCTGCAAGGCCTCGTGCGGGGTGCGCTCGGGCCGCCAGCCGAGCTGCTCGCGGATCCGCGAGGTGTCCATGACGGGCACCGCTGCGGCCAGGTCGACCCACCCGGGCGAGGTCGGCTGGGCCCGCGCCAGCCAGGTGACCCGCGCCAGTGCCCGCAGGGCCGCCGTCGGCACCGGCACCGCCCGACCACCGAGTACCGCCGCCAGGTCGGCCGGGCCGAGCGGCGGGTCGGCTGCGACGTTCCACGCACCCGTCGCCCGGGCCTGGACGACCCGCCAGTAGGCGTCGGCGCAGTCGTCGGCGTGAACAGCCTGGAAGACCATCCGCCGGCTCAGCGGTACGACCGGCACCGGCACCCGGCCCAGCAACCCGAGGGGGAGCAGCGAGCCCAGGAAGTAGCGGCCGATCTCGCTGCCGGCCTCGCCCTGGAAGACCAGCCCCGGGCGCAGCCGGGCCAGCGCCGGGCCACTCGGGTCTGCCTCGACGTCGTCGAGCATGCGCTCGACCAGTGCTTTGTGACGGCTGTAGCCGGACGCGGGGATCCCCGACGTCGGCCATCGCTCGTCCACGGGGCGGTCCTTGGGGCCCGTCTCGTAGGCCCCCACAGAGGACGCCACCACCAGGTGTGGGACGCCTGCCCGCACTGCGGCATCGACCACGTGTCGGGTCCCGTCCACGTTGGTGGCGCGCAGCACCCGCTGGTGGTGGCTCGGCTGCACGAGCCAGGCCAGGTGGACCACGGCCGCCGCCCCTTCCATGGCCGCGGCGAGGTCGTCGACGCTGCGCCGCACCGACACGTCCGTCGTGCGCCACTCCACGTCCCCGTACGGTGCCGAGCCCGGGTCCGGCGCCCGCCGGGCCACGCCCGTGATCCAGCTGACCTCCGGAGCGGAGTGCAGCCGCCTCAGCAGCGCCGTCCCGACATTGCCGGTGGCACCCACGACGACGACCTTCACGACGGGACCTCCGGGGCGTCAGGGTCGGTAGACATGTCCTGGGGTGGTTCCCCGGCCGGACCACTGCCATGCCCCGGCAGCCACACCCGGCTCACCGCGATCAGTCCAGCCGCGGGAGCGCCTGGTCGACGGAGAGCGCGCGGGACGGGTCGCCCCGCTCCGTCAGCCGGTCCGGCACGGTACGGATCGTGACGGTGCCGGGCCGCAGCGACGGGTCGTCGAGCTCTTCCCACGCCAACGGCAGTGCGACAGGCGCGCCGGCGACAGCCCGAGGACTGTACGGGACGACGACGGTCCGGCCCACGGCGTTGGCCGCGTGGCCGAGCCGGACCCGGCGAGGGTCCCGCCCGTCCGGGTCCACCAGGTCGGGGACCACTCCCGTGACCGCCCGCGACAGCTGCTCGACCCACCTGCGCGCCTGCTCGAAGGTCGTGCCCTGCCCCACCGGGACCCGGACCTCGAGCCCGCCGTCGCCGGTCACCACGGCCCCTGCCCGTACGGAGAGGTGGTCCAGCGCCGACCGGTAGAGGCGGGCCACGGCCAGCAGGTCGGCCCAGCGGGACCGCGGGCCGGGTCGCAGGCCCACGACGGCGAGGGCCGGGATGTCCGACTCGTCGGTCGTCGAGGTCCACATGTGCCACTCGACCGCCCCCGCTGCGGCCACCGCCCACACGAGTGCCGCCGGGTCGTCGGGCGCCAGGGCCGTGATAGTGCGCCCGGATGCCTCGGCCACCTCCGCTCGCTGCAGCCACGCCGGTACCCGCGTCGGTAGCCGGCGCTGCCCTACCAGGCGGTCATCCGCACCGTGCGCGGACCGGTGCAGTGCGACGCCCCGCCCCCGCACGTACGGGAGGACGGCGGGGGCGACCCGGGCGGCGTAGCCGACCAGCTCCCTTCGGGTAACGGGCCGTCCGCCGGACCGTCCACGAACGACGACCTCGTCGAGGTCGCGCACCCGGATCCGGCGCCCGAAGACGTCCCACGTGCCGCCGGCACCGAGGGCGTCGAGGGCCGCCAGCTCCTCCTCGGACGCCGGAGCGACGGGGGGTGGCCGGAGGGCCACGGAGGCCTCGGCGGCCGGCAGGTCGGATCGCCACAGCCGGTCCGGATCGGCGGCGACCTCCTCGTTGGTCCGGCCGGTCAGCACCGAGCGCGGGTGGTCCTCCGGGTCCCAGCCCTCGACGGCGTGCTCGTCCCGCTTGTGCAGGAGGAGCCACTGCTCCTTGCCACCGTCGGCGCGCTCCCGGCGGACGAGGACCAGCCGGCCACGCAGCTTCTGTCCGCGGACCTCGGCGTGCAGCTCCCCGGCCGCGACCGCTGCTGCCGGGTCGTCGGTGCCGTGCGGTTCCCACGTGCCGGCGTCCCACACGATCACGTCACCGCCGCCGTACTGCCGGGCCGGGATCACCCCCTCGAAGTCCATGTACTCGACGGGGTGGTCCTCCACATGCACCGCGTTGCGTCGTGCGGCCGGGTCGAGCGTGGGCCCCTTGGGCACGGCCCAGCTCACCAGCACCCCGTCGATCTCGAAGCGCAGGTCGTAGTGCAGGCGGCGGGCCCGGTGGCGCTGGACGACGAACCGTGGTCCGGACCCGTTGGGCCAGGGCGAACCTCCTGCCGGCTCCGGCGTGCGGCCGAAGTCCCGCATAACGCGGTAGCGCGCAAGGCTCGGGTGGTCGGGCATGGGCCTCCCTCGGTCCGCCCGCTCAGGATCGCCCCGCAACGCCCGCCGGCCAAGCCCAGCCCGCGGAGTTTCCTGAGGCGCGCACGGGCGGGCGGATCACCGTGCGGGCGTACTGTGAGCGACGACGTCCCCCTGCCACGCGTGGGAAGGAGGGACGCACATGACGTCGGTCACCGGTCGCCAGCCCGGCCAGGATCACCCGCATCCCGCCCGTGCCTCCGTGCTGTGGGCACTCGGTGTCGCCGGGGTGGCGGCCGCGTCCATCGCGGTGGCCTTCGCGATGACCGGCGACAATCTGCCACACCCCGTGCTGCAGGCAGTCCTGATCAACTGGATCGTCCTCCCGTACACCCTCAGCGGGATCGTCGCCTGGTGGCGCCGGCCGGACAGCCGGCTGGGTCCGCTGATGGTGGCAGTCGGCCTGGTGACGGCACTGTCGTCGCTGCAATGGGCCGACTCGCCTCTGCTCTTCACCGCCGGCCACCTGGTCGACATGCTCCCGCCGGTGTTGATCCTGCACGTCTTCCTGGCCTATCCGACCGGCCTGCTGCAGACGCGCTCCGAGAGGCTCGTCGTGGTGACCGGCTACCTCGTCGCCCTGCTCCCGCAGGTGGCGAAGGGACTTCTGGGCGTCCAACCGGGCAGCCTGCTGAACCTGGTCGAGGCGGCAGCGCTGGGCGCGGCGGTCGAGCAGGGCCAGCTCCTGGCGATCAGCGTCCTCCTGCTGGTGGGGGTCGTACTGCTCGCGTCGGGCCGGCGACGGACCGGGCGGCCGCGACGACGGCCGATCGGACTGCTGACCGACGCCTTCGCGTTGGGACTGGTCATGCTGGCCCTGCTCTTCGTCGCCGGTGCGCGCAGCTGGGCCTCGTTCGAGATCATCCGCCACCTGACCTTCCTCGTGCTGGGCCTGGCTCCCCTGGCCTTCCTGGCGGGGTTGCTCGACGCCCGCCTGGCCCGCGGGGACGTGGGCGATCTGCTCGTCGAGCTCCAGCGGGAAGGGGTTCCCGATCTGTCCCCCTCGTTGGCCCGGGCGCTGCACGATCCCTCGGTCCAGGTCGCGTACTGGCTACCGGAGTTCGACAGCTGGGCCGACCAGGACGGCCGCCCCACGACGCTGCCCGCGTCGGGCGGCCCGCGGGCGGCTCGCGTGATCTACAGCGCCGGGGCACCCGTCGCGGCGCTGACCTTCCACAGCTCCGTCGAGGACGAGCGCGAGCTGCTGGACGCGGTCGTCGCGGCAGCCTCCATCGCCCTCGAGAACGGGCGGCTCCACGCCGAGCTCAGAGCGAGGCTCGACGAGCTCCAGGGCTCTCGCACCCGTGTGCTCGAAGCGGAGCAGCGAGAACGGCAGCGCCTCGAGCGCGACCTGCACGACGGGGCGCAGCAACGGTTGGTTGCCTTGACCCTCGAGCTCGGGCTGCTGGAGCTGGGCCTGCAATCCGATCCGGCCGCGGCGGCTCGGCTGGCCCTGGTCAGGCAGGAGCTGGCCGTCGCCCTGACCGAGCTTCGGGACGTCGCGAGGGGCCTGCACCCTGCGGTGCTGAGCGGGCACGGGCTGGCTGTGGCCCTCGAGTCCCTGGTGGCTCGTTCGCCCGTACCGGTGCGTCTCGCTGTCCACGTCGAGGGCCGCCTGGGAGAGGCCGTGGAGGTGGCCGCGTACTACGTCGTCTGCGAGAGCCTGACCAACGTCGCCAAGCACGCAGGAGCCGACAGCGTCGAGGTCGCCCTGGCCAGCGGCGGCGGATGGGTAACCGTCCGAGTCGTCGATGACGGCAGCGGTGGGGCCGACCCCGACGGTGGCTCTGGTCTGCGCGGTCTCGCCGACCGTGTCGAGGCGCTCGGCGGCCGGTTGCGCGTTTGGAGCCCTGCCGGAGGCGGGACACGCCTCGAGGCGGAGATGCCGTGCAGGTAGCGATCGCCGAGGACAGCGTGCTGCTGCGGGAGGGACTCGCCCGCCTGCTCACCGACGCGGGGATCACCGTGACGGGCCGTTTCGCCAACGCCGACGACCTGCTGCGCTTCGTCAGGAGCTCGCCACCGGACGTGACGATCATCGACATCCGGCTGCCCCCGACTCATACCGACGAAGGAATGCGGGCGGCGTTGGAGATCCAGCACCAGCACCCCGGCGTGGGTGTGCTCGTCCTGTCGCAGTACGTGGAGCTAGGCCTGGCCGTCAAGCTGCTGTCGGAGTCGGCCGAAGGTGTGGGCTACCTGCTGAAGGACCGGATCGGCGACGTCCCGGAGTTCCTCGCCGCCGTCGAACGGGTGGCCAAGGGAGGGTCGGCGCTCGACCCGACCATCGTGACGACGCTGCTGGGCCGGCGGCGCACGGTCGACCCGCTGGCCGCCCTGACACCGCGAGAGCACCGCGTCCTCGAGCTCATGGCAGCTGGCGCGTCCAACCAGGGCATCGCCGACGCGCTGGTCATCACCGTGCGCGCGGTGGAGAAGTACGTCTCCAGCATCTTCAGCAAGCTCGGCCTGCCGTCGACGAGCAGCGATTCCCGCCGGGTTCACGCCGTCCTCCTGTTCCTGCGCAGCTGAACCCGGCACGCGGCGGCCCGGGCCCCGGGCTCGGCCGGGGCACCAGAAACCCGGCCTGCCGATAGGCCTGGCCACCGGTCGGCGCGGTCCGCGTACCGGTGGGACGTTCGAGGCATCCCTCAAGCACCGGAGCCCGCGATGAAGACCCGTGTCCTCCAGGACGATCCCGGTGACCGCCGTCACCACGTCCCGGTCGGCACCGTGCCGCGCGGGAGGCCTGCCCGGCCAGCCGGGATCGGCGGTGTGTCGCGCCTGGTGCGCCGCCATGCCCTCGCAGCCTTCTTCGTCCTGTCGTGCGCCTTCTCGTGGTGCCTCGTACTGATCGGCACATTCCTCCCGTTCGGACCGTTGCTGGCGGCTCTCGTCGTCGTCTCGGTCACCAGCGGGCGGGCCGGACTGCGGCGCCTGGGGGCTCGGCTGGTCCGGTGGCGGGTCCGATGGGTCTGGTACGTGGCTGCAGTGGGCATCCCGGTCGCAGTGCACGTGGCCACCTCTTGGCTGAACGTGGGCCTGGGTGCGTCGTCTCCGTCGATGCATCAGCTCAGCCCGTGGCACGCGGTCCTCGTGGCGATCGGGCTGCGGCTGGTCGACCCGCTCGACGGGCCGCTCGGCGAGGAGCCCGGGTTCCGCGGGTACGCACAACCCCGGCTCCAGGGCGGCCTCACGCCCTTGCGTGCGACTGCGGCGCTGGCGGCCTTCGTCGCGGTGTGGCACCTCCCGCTCCTGTTCATGGGGGCGGACGGTATGCACCCCGTCGACCTCGTCGGGAGCGTGGCGGTTACGTTCTGGTACGCCTGGCTCTTCAACCACACGGGCGGCAGCGTGCTGCTGACCGTCGTGGCGCACGCCACCGAGGGCAGCGTCCAGACCGGCTCGTTCTGGGCCGCCGGCGACGACGCCTCACGTCAGACGCTCCTCTACAGCCTGGTGTGGGCGTCGGTGGCTGTGGCTCTCGTCGTCCTCGACCGCCGGGCATGGCTGTGTGCCCCGGCAACCGCAGTGGATCCCGCCCGCCGACCCGACCTCGAGAAGGCCAACCCATCGGAGAAGCCATGATCACGCGCCTCAGCCCCGCCATGCCGGCCGGCACCACGACCGACCCACCCGGCCCGCGTGTCGGGCGGGGACCACACCTCGCGCAACGGATGGGTCGCTGGAGCGCGCACCACTGGAAGACGGCGACGTTCGGCTGGCTGGCGTTCGTGGTCGTGACGGCGGCTGCGTCTCCTCTCGTCGGTGTCAGCCAGATCGACCCGGCCACGTCCGGCTCGGGTGAGTCCGGGCGAGCGGATCGCATCCTGGTGGAGGCCTTCTCGGAGCCGGCGGCCGAGAGCGTTCTCGTCGAGAGCGCTGAGCTCACCGTGGACGAGCCTGCGTTCCGTGCGGCCGTGGAGGCTGCCGTGACCACGCTCGGAGCCGAGGTCGACGTCGAGAACGTGCAGTCACCGCTCGGCCCTGGTCACGAGGGCCAGATCTCCGACGACCGCCACGCCGCGGTGATCCACTTCCAGATCGGCGGCGACCCCGCCGAGGCCAAGGACAAGGTCGAGGCGATCACCACGGCCACCCATCAGGTCGGGCTCGACCACCCGACGGTGTTCGTCGGGCAGTTCGGCTCCACCAGCGCCAACGAAGCACTGCAGGAGGCTTTCGCCACCGACCTCGAGCGCGCCGGTCTCGTCTCGATCCCGATCACGCTGGCCATCCTCGTCCTCGCGTTCGGCGCCCTGGTCGCGGCCTGCATCCCGGTCGTCCTCGCCCTCTCGGCGGTGGTGTCGGCGATGGGGCTGGTCGCCCTGGTGAGCCATGTCGTGCCGATGGATGCGTCCGTGTCGGCGATGATGCTCCTGATCGGTCTGGCGGTCGGTGTCGACTACTCGTTGTTCTACATCAAGCGGGAGCGAGAAGAGCGCGCTGCCGGACGGAGCGAGTCCGCCGCACTCGAAGCCGCTGCGGCCACGTCCGGCCGCTCGGTGCTCATCTCGGGTCTCACCGTCATGGTCGCGATGGCTGGCATGTTCCTCACGGGGGACAAGACGTTCGTCTCGTTCGGAGTCGCGACGATGACGGTCGTGGGCGTCGCGATGCTCGGCTCGCTCACGGTCCTGCCAGCGCTGCTCTCCCGCCTCGGGGACCGCGTGGACAGGGGCCGTTTGCCACTTCTCGGAGGACGGGACCGTACGACGGGTGGGGGCGGGCTCTGGGGAGCCGTCATCGACCGCGTGCTGCGGCGACCGGGGCTCTCGGTCCTGCTGGCCGGGGGGCTCCTCCTCGCACTGGCCGTGCCCGCTGCGCAGCTGCGGACCGTTTTGCCCAGCCCGGACACCTACCCTGCCACGCTGCCCGCGGTAGAGACGTACGACCGGCTCCAAGAGGCCTTCCCGGGGGGCGAGACCCCCACCGTCGCCGTGCTCCGCGCCCCCGACGTCACGACCCCCGAGGCGCAGTCGGCCATCGCCGACCTGCGTGAGCGCGCCCTCGCCAGCGGCCTCATCGAGGAGCCCGTGCAGGTTGCGGTTAACCCCGCGGGTACCGTGGCACGGGTCGCGCTTCCCGTGGCGGGTGAGGCGACCGACGCTGTCGCGAACGACGCGCTCGACCTGCTCCGGGACGACATCGTCCCGTCGACGCTGGGGACTCTCCCCGACAGCGAGACCGGCGTGACAGGGCTCACCGCCGTGTCCCGCGACTTCAATGCCCTGATGACTTCCTCACTCCCGCGGGTGGTCGGTTTCGTGCTGTTACTTGCCTTCTGCCTCATGCTGTTCGCGTTTCGCTCACTCGTCGTGGCAGTCAAGGCGGTCCTGCTCAACCTGCTCTCGGTCGCCGCGACGTTCGGGGTGATGGTGCTGGTCTTCCAGCGCGGCTGGGCACAGGGGTTGCTCGACTTCGACTCAACGGCGGGCATCCACGCCTTCCTGCCCATCATGTTGTTCGTCATCCTCTTCGGCCTCTCGATGGACTACCACGTCTTCATCCTCAGCAGGATCAGGGAGACCTACGACCGGGGCGCCGGCACCGACGTGGCCATCGCCCACGGCATCAAGAGCACGGCTGGGGTGGTCACGAGCGCCGCCGTGGTGATGGTGGCCGTCTTCTCGGTCTTCGTGTCGCTCTCGATGATCACGTTCAAGCAGTTCGGTGTCGGGCTGGCCGTCGCCATCCTCATCGACGCGACCGTCGTCCGTGGCGTCCTGCTGCCCGCGACGATGAAGCTGCTCGGCGACTGGAACTGGTACCTGCCGACGTGGCTGGAGTGGCTGCCGCATATCGAGCACGGGGCCTCGGTCGATGCGCCCCCGCCACGCGGCGAACGTCTGGATCGCCTGGACGAGGCCGTGGCCGCGCCGGCGGCGCCAGGGGCAGTCCGATGAGCGCGGACCTCCGACCCCAGAGGGTGGCGGCCGGATGGCGCCGCCTGGTACTGCTCGGGACCCCACCGGCCTTCGCCGCCCTCACGCTCTTCCACCCGGCGCAGCACCCGAGACAGCTGGAGGACACGACCCGGTGGATGACGGTGCACATGGGGCAGCTGGTCCTCACCGTGCTGTTGGCGTACTGCGTGTGGTTCCTGCTCGAGGGGATATCCGGACGTGCGGCCGGCGTGGCCCGTGGGACCCTCCCGGTGTTCCTCGTGTTCTTCTCGGCGTTCGACGCGGTGGAGGGATTGGCCAGGGAGTTGCTCGCGGGCGCTGAGCACCACGGCGTCGTGGAGCCAGGCGTGGCCGACCTGGCGATCACGGAGCTGTTCGATCACAACTGGCTGG
>DATHUJ010000074.1:0-6774 GCA_035462375.1 Jiangellales bacterium | reverse complement strand
CGACCGCGATGGTCATCGTGAGGTTGCGGCGCAGACCGTTGATGATCTCGGAGAAGACGTACTGGAAGCGCATCGCTGCCTTATCGGTCCGGGGGCGTGGAGCACGCCCGCGTACGGGGGATCGTCAGCGGGAGTAGCCGTAGACGCCCTGGGACTGGTCGCGGACCAGGCGTCCGTTGTCCAGCTCGATGACGCGCTTGCGCATCTGGTCGACGATGGACTGGTCGTGGGTGGCCATGAGCACGGTGGTCCCGGTGCGGTTGATCCGGTCGAGGAGCTTCATGATGCCGACGCTGGTCGCCGGGTCGAGGTTTCCGGTCGGCTCGTCGGCCAGCAGGATCAGCGGGCGGTTGACGAACGCGCGCGCGATGCCGACCCGCTGCTGCTCGCCGCCGGAGAGCTGGTCGGGCAGGCGGTCCTCCTTGCCCTCCAGCCCGACGAGCTCGAGCACGGCGGGCACGTCGCGGCGGATCTGCGGCCGGGACTTGCCGATGACCTGCAGCGCGAACGCGACGTTCTCGAAGACGGTCTTGTTGGGCAGCAGCCGGAAGTCCTGGAAGACCGTGCCGATCTGCCGGCGCAGGTGCGGCACCTTCCAGTTGGACAGCCGGTGCAGGTCCTTGCCGGCGACGCGGATCAGGCCGCTGGTCGGCTTCTCCTCCTTGAGCACCAGCCGCAGGAAGGTCGACTTCCCGGACCCGGAGGCCCCGACGAGGAAGACGAACTCACCCTTCTCGACCTCGACGGAGAGATCGGACAGGGCCGCTCGCGTCTGCGTCGGGTAGTGCTTGGTGACGTTGTCGAAGCGGATCAAGGACTTCCTCGCGGGACGGAGAGCAGGGCCGACCGGACGTCAGCCACCTCGGGCCGACGCCCGAGTGTACGTGCCGATCCGGAGATCGCCCGACTTCCGCCCCGTACCGGGTGTGGATCTCTTCCCGGGACGTCGTGGCGGGCCACGGACTCAGGCTCGCGCGGCGGCCTCCTGCTGGCGGCGCCAACGGATCGCGGCCTCGAGGAAGGAGTCGATGTCGCCGTCCAGCACGGCCTGCGGGTTGCCGACCTCGTACTCGGTCCGCAGGTCCTTGACCATCTGGTACGGGTGCAGCACGTAGGACCGCATCTGGTTGCCCCACGACGAGCCGGCGTCGCCCCTGAGGGAGTCGAGCATCGCCCGCTCCTCCTGGCGCTTGCGCTCGAGCAGCTTGGCCTGGAGCACCCGCATCGCGGCCGCCTTGTTCTGCAGCTGGCTCTTCTCGTTCTGGCAGGAGACGACGATGTTCGTCGGCAGGTGGGTGATGCGCACCGCGGAGTCGGTGGTGTTGACGCTCTGCCCGCCGGGGCCGGAGGAGCGGAAGACGTCGACGCGGACGTCGTTCTCGGGAATGTCTATGTGATCCGTCTGCTCGACGACCGGCAGCACCTCGACACCGGCGAAGGAGGTCTGCCGCCGTCCCTGGTTGTCGAACGGGCTGATCCGTACGAGTCGGTGTGTTCCGGTCTCGACGCTGAGCGTGCCGTAGGCGAACGGCGCGTGGACGACGAAGGTCGCCGACTTGATGCCGGCCTCCTCCGCGTAGGAGGTGTCGTAGACCTCGGTCTTGTAGCCGTGACGCTCCGCCCATCGCAGGTACATCCGCATCAGCATGTCCGCGAAGTCCGCCGCGTCGACGCCGCCGGCCTCGGCCCGGATGGTGACGACGGCCTCGCGCGAGTCGTACTCCCCGGAGAGCAGCGTGCGGACCTCGAGGTCGCCCATGGTCCGGGTGACGTCGTCCAGCTCGCGTTCGACGTCGACGAGATCGTCCGCGTCCCCCTCCTCCCGGGCCAGCTCGAGGTGGACCGGCAGGTCGTCGATCCGGCGGCGGAGCTCGTCGAGCCTGCGCAGGTCGGCCTGCAGCGCTGAGAGCTTCGTCGTCACCAGCTGGGCCCGCTCCTGGTCCTCCCACAGGTCGGGGGTGGCAGCCTGCGCCTCGAGCTCCGCCAGGTCCTTGCGCATCCGCTCGGGGTCGAGCACCTGTTCGATGCTCGCGAGGGTGTGGGCGAGGTCGGAGATCTCGGAGTCGAAGTCACGGGCGGCCACGTCAGCCAGCGTACGCGGGGAGCGCAGGCCGGTGCCGGGCCGGTGGGCGGGCCTCCATAGGCTGATCTGTCCTGTTCTGTTGGGGTTTCGGCGCGGCCTCGCCGGGCAGGTCCAGGGTTCCCGAGCGAGAGGAGCGGAGCATGACCACCGACATGTGGTCCTACGGCGACAGCACCTGGGGCGACCGTGACTTCACCGGCTACAAGGTGGAGGCGACGGACGGGAGCATCGGCAAGGTGGACGAGGCGACCAACGAGGTGGGCGCGTCCTACATCGTGGTCGACACCGGGCCGTGGATCCTCGGCTCCAAGGTGATGCTGCCCGCCGGCGTGGTGGAGCGGGTCGACCACGACGACGAGAAGATCTACGTCTCCCGCAGCAAGGACGAGATCAAGGACTCGCCGGAGTTCGACGAGGACACCTACCGCGACGAGAACTACCGCGGCAAGGTGGGCGACTACTACGGCGCCCCCGGCCGTCAGACCCGGATGTAGTCCTCCACCGGGGGCCGCCCTGCCGGCCCCCGACAGTCGGCGTCCCCTGCGTCCAGCCCCGGTCGTGTCCCCCTCGGCCGGGGCTGGACCCAGTCTGCACGGCTCAAGACAAGGGGGCGAGCGCAGTGGCCGAGGCCACGACCGGCACAGAGCGACCGGGGACGACGTCGTTCACCAGGACCAGGGGCATCCGGGTGCCCAACGTGACCGTCACCGCGCCGTCCGCGCGCACCGCGACACCATCGACCCGGAAGGCCTGGAACCTGCCAGCCAGACCGTGCCGCGCGACGAAGGCGCCCACCGACTCACGGGCGGAGGCTTGTGAGAGCGGCAGCACGTCACCCATCTCACCGGTGTAGACCGCTTCCTCGGCCACACTCTGGGCTGCCACGACCGCGGCCCCGTCGGCCCAGGACGACAAGGACCGGCGGACGAGGAAGGCCGCGGAGGCGTTGGCCACCACCGTCACCACCAACAGCACGATCACCGTGAAGCCGATGATCATCAGGGTGGTCTGGCCCTTCTCACCGCACCCCCGGCCATGCCCACCGCCGAGCCGCCGGCCTCCCATGCTCATCCCAGGTCCCGGTACCGGTCGACCACCGTGCCGTGGGTACCGGACACGGGGAT
Organism: Jiangellales bacterium; assembly: GCA_035462375.1. Taxonomy (GTDB): domain Bacteria; phylum Actinomycetota; class Actinomycetes; order Jiangellales; family Jiangellaceae; genus DASTQL01. Next base: position 3,567 of record DATHUJ010000074.1, on the reverse strand, counting down.
GCCGGCGTTCACCGCGTCGGCGAGGACGTCCGGCAAGAGCGGGAGGCGCACGGTCGTCGACACGGTGACCGTCACCTCCGAGCCGGGGGAGTAGCAGGGATCCGCGCTGCACCGGAAGGCCACACTCGCTGCGCCCGCGTCAACGCCCTGGTCGTCCAGCGCCACTCGGGCGGCGGCCCGCGCCGATGCGGCGTCACCTGTCGCCACGAAGAGGCGGCCCGCCTCCCGGGCGGCCTGCGTCACCCCGTACGCGGCAGCCTGCACCTCCAGCACGGCCAGCAGCACGTAGACCAGGGGCACCAGCAGCAGGAGGCCGAGGAGGTGGAACTCCACGATCGCGCCGCCGCGGTCCCGGTCGCCACGCCCCACGGCGCTCACAGGGCGGCCTCGTCGACCGCGTGAGCACGGACGGTCAACGCACGGTCGATGCCCAGCAGCCCGAACAGTGGCAGCGTGGTGGTGACCTCGACCTCGACCAGCCGGGCTCCGCCGCCGTCGACGTAACGTGAGCTGATCCCGCGGGCCAGCCGTGGGGACAGCGTCTCGGCGACCAGCTGGACCGTACGGGCCTCGCCGTCACCCAGGGTCCGGTCCGCGTTGGCCGCGTGGCGGGCTCCCTCGGCGGCACACGCGACCAGGGTGTTGCGCACGTGGACGACGAGCCCGAACTGCAGGATGCCGAGAAACAGTGTCACCAGCACGACGGAGACCAGGGTGAACTCGGCGACCGCCGAGCCCCGCTCACCCCCGGCGGCCGCTCGGCGGCCGCGCACGGCTCAGCGTCCGGTGACGCTGTCCAGCGCCGAGCGGAGCACGTCGCGCAAGTAGGGCTCGGCAAACTGCCAGAGCACTGCGACGATGCCCGCGGTCATGATCGTCACCAACACCCAGCCCGGGACGTCGCCGCGCTCGTCGCGGCGGCGTCCGGCGAGGGGGGCCAGCCGCGCCTGCACGCGGCCGGCCGCGCGGGCGGCGAGGTTGCTGATCATCCGGTGCTCTCCTTGCGCTGGACGGGTACGGGAGCGCGGCCACGCCTACGGCACGGTCGCGCTGATCTGGAGGAAGCCGGGGTAGAGGGCGAAGAGGATCGTCACCGGCAGTACCAGGAAGACCACCGGGACCATCATCGCGATCTCCTTGCGCCCGCCGATCTCGAGCAGGGTGCGTTTGCGAGCCTCGCGGACGTCCGCCGCCTGCGCCCGGAGCACGTCGGCCAGCGGCGTCCCGCGCTCGACCGCCACGGCGACCCCGTCGACGAAGCGTGCCAGCGCGGGCAGGCTGGTCCGCTCGGCGATCCCGTCGAGCGAACGCACGAGCGACGAGCCCGCACGGGCATCGGCGAGGGCCCGGCGCAGCTCGTGCGAGAGCTCGCCGGTCGAGATCCGGGCCACGCGTTCGAGGGCGCCCACCGCCCCCTCGCCGGCGGCGACCGACAGCGCCAGCAGGTCGGCCACCGTGGGGAACTCGGCGATCATCCTCGCCTCGCGATCACGCACCGACTTGGTCAGCCTATTGTCGCGGAGGAGCACCCCGCCCACCGCCGCCGCCACACAGAAGGCGACGAGCACCAGCGGCGAACGTGCCGAGCCGTTGGCCAGCATCAACAGGCTGACCACGACTGCTCCGCCGAACCCCGCTGCTCCCCACAGGACCTGCTCGACCCTGAACTCCTGGGTCGTCAGCGGGCTCCCCGACTGCTCCAGCCGCCGCCGTACGGAAGCGGTGCCGCCGAGGACACGCTCCAGCAGATCGGCGCCCTCGGCCAGGTACGGGCGGAGGATCCGCTCCAGCGTGGGGAAGGGAGTCACCGTTCGGTCGCCGAGCAGCACCCAGCGCCGGCCGGAGTCCGACCGGTCACCCAGATAGGGCCCCACCCGGTCGGCCAGCCGCGGCCTCCGGCGCGCCGGGAGGCGCGATAGGGCCAGGAGCACGCCCAGCCCGGTGATGAGGCCCAGCAGGGCGCCGAGTGCGGGGGTCGCGGTCACCGGAGCACCCGCTGCTCCTCGGGCAGCCTGCCCAGCCGGAGCATGAGCCGGTAGGCGACCAGGCACAGCCCCGCCCCGATTGCGAGCACCAGCCAGCCGCCCGGCTGGTCGTAGGCCCGGATCGCGCTCGTCCGGAAGGACAGCAGCGCAAGGAGGACCCACGGAGCCGCCACGGCCAGGCGGGCGGCGTTGACGGTCCACCCCTGTCGGGTCTCCAGCTCGGCGCGCGTCCGGGAGTCGTCGCGGAGGAAGGCCGACAACGTGCGCAACAGCCGGCCGAGGTCGGACCCACCGACCTCGCGAGCGATGCGCAACGACTCGACGATCCGGTCGCCCGTGGGATCGGCGAGCCGCGCCTTGAGGCGGTCGAGGCAGTCGCCGAACCGGCCGGTCGCCCGGTAGTCCTCGCCGAAGCGCAGGAACGGCCGGCGCAGCGGCTCGGGCCCGCGGACGCCGAGCTGCGTCAGCGCCTCCGGGAGGGAGAGCCCGGCCCGTACGGCGGAGGCGAGGTTGTCCACGGCGTCGGGCCATAGGTCGCGGAGCTCCGCCCGGCGTTGGCGGACGCGGTAGCGGACGAGCGCCACGGGGAGGTACGAGCTGAGCAGCCCGAAGGCCAGGGCGACCGACCACGTACGCGACACGACCAGGAACGTGAGCGTCATGAAGCCACCCAGGGCACCGCAGGACCACATCAGCTGGACCGGCGAGACCGACTCCAGGCCCGCCTCGGCGATGAGGTCGGCCAGCCGCTGACGGGCGCCCTGGCGACCCGGACGCGGCTCACGCGGGCGGCCCGGCCCGGCGACGGACTGCCACACCAGCAGCAAGCCGGTACCGAGGGCGAGGCCCAGGAGGGCACCCATCAGGCCACGCCCTCCTCCCGCCCGTAGCCGTCGCCGAGCAGCCGGCCGAGGTCGTAGCCCGCCTGGTCGAAGCGCTCGGCGTGCGGTGGGTAGCCGTCGGCCCGGACCAGGCGGTCCCCGCGGCGGACGAAGACCGGCTCGAGCTCGACGACGTCACCCTCGACCCGGCCCGGGACCGCCACCACCTCCCGTACCCGGCGGGCGCCGTCGTGGTCGGTCCCGATATGGACCACGAGGTCGACGCTTCCGGCCACGGTCGGCACGACGAAGCGCGACCCGATGTTCTCGCCGGCCAGGAGCGGCAGCGTGCACATCTTTGTCACCGCCTCGCGGGCGGAGTTGGCGTGGATCGTGCACATGCCCGGTAAGCCGGAGTTCAGGGCGATGAGCAGGTCGAGGCACTCCTGCTGGCGCACCTCGCCGACGACGATGCGCTGAGGCCGCATCCGCAGCGCCTCCATGACCAGGTGGCGCAGGGTGATCTCACCGGTCCCCTCGAGGCTCGGCTGCCGGGTCTGCATCGACACGACGTCGGGCAGCGGGATCCTCAGCACGAACACAACAGAGGGACACATCTAGTTGGCAGCGGAGCCGCCCGCGGTCGCACCCGCCGACGGCTCCTCGGAACCGACCTGACTGGAGGTCAGCACCGTGAGCGACACGCTACCTACCGCCGGCACCCGGTGGACCCTCGAGACGACCGCCACCGCGGCCACTGT
>DATHUJ010000073.1:0-37027 GCA_035462375.1 Jiangellales bacterium | reverse complement strand
CGCCTTGTACGTCTGGTAGTCGCCGTCCGGTGTGACGTTCATCAGGTTGACCAGCGCGCCGTCGGTGTCGGCGGCGAGCAGCGGGTCCCACTCCCGCCCCCAGATCACCTTGATGACGCTCCAGCCTGCGCCGCGGAAGAGCCCCTCCAGCTCCTGGATGATCTTGCCGTTGCCGCGAACCGGGCCGTCGAGGCGCTGCAGGTTGCAGTTGACGACGAAGGTGAGGTTGTCGAGCTCCTCGCGGGCGGCGAGGCCGATCGCGCCGATGGTCTCCGGCTCGTCCATCTCGCCGTCGCCGAGGAAGGCCCAGACGCGCTGGTCGCTGGTGTCCGCGATTCCGCGGTGGTGCAGGTAGCGGTTGAACCGGGCCTGGTAGATGGCGTTGAGGGGACCGAGCCCCATCGAGACTGTCGGGAACTCCCAGAAGTCAGGCATCAGCCGGGGGTGCGGGTAGGACGGCAGGCCGCCACCGGGGCCCGCGTGGCTCAGCTCCTGCCGGAAGCCGTCGAGCTGCTGCTCGCTCAGCCGGCCCTCGAGGTAGGCCCGGGCGTACATCCCGGGGGAGGCGTGCCCCTGGTAGTAGATCTGGTCGCCGCCCCCCGGGTGCTCCTTGCCTCGGAAGAAGTGGTTGAAGCCCACCTCGTACAGGGAGGCGCTGGAGGCGTAGGTCGAGATGTGGCCGCCCACGCCGATGCCGGGGCGCTGGGCGCGGTGCACCAGCATTGCGGCGTTCCACCGGATGATCCGGCGCAGCCGTCGCTCGACGTGCTCGTCACCGGGGAACCACGGCTCTGCCTCGGGCGGGATGGTGTTGATGTAGTCGGTGCTGCGCAGGCTGGGCACGCCAACCTGGCGCTCGCGGGCCCGCTGCAGCAGGGCCAGCATCAGGTATCGCGCCCGGTTGCGACCCCGCTGGTCGACGACGGCGTCCAGGGAGTCCAGCCACTCCTGGGTCTCCTCGGCGTCGATGTCCGGCAGCTGGGTCGGCAGGCCGTTGCTGATGATCGAGGTGCGGTCTGCGGCCACGGCGGTCCTTCGGTCGGGACGCCTCGTCGGCGTCGACGTCGCTGTCACTGCCTGGTCCCATCCTCGCCCTTGTGACGGCGTCGCGTCACCTGCGGGTACCCGTCCGTTCCTCCGGCGGGCCCCGACCGGCTCCCGTACGCGGTGGCGGTCCGCGTCCAGGGACCTCCAGGCCTTCCCCGGGCGCGGCTCGCTTGGCAGGCTGGGTCCCGAGTCTTCAGGAGCACAGGAGGTGGAGTCACGGTGCACGCCAAGGTCGGTGACCGGCTGCACGTCCACGGGAGGACCGTGGGCGAGTCCGATCGGGTCGGCGAGATCGTTGAGGTCCGCGGCGAAGGCGGCGGACCGCCGTACCTCGTCAGGTACGAGGACGGGCACGAGGGACTGGTCTACCCCGGACCCGACGCGACGGTCGAGAACCCCGGGTCCCCCTCGGGCGGCTGAGGGACGCGTGACAACCTGACCCGGTGCAGACCACCGTGCTCGAGGTTCGCACCGGGTCGCGGGAGGTCGTCCACGACCTGACGTCGGCCTGTGCCCGGTTCGTGGCCGAGGCCTCCGGGGGAGGCGACGGCCTGCTCCACGTCTTCGTCCCGCACGCCACCGCCGGCGTCGCGGTGATGGAGAGCGGGGACGGCTCCGACGTCGACCTGCTCGGTGCGCTGCGGGCGCTGCTCCCGGGCGACGACCGGTGGGTGCACCGGCACGGTTCGCCGGGCCACGGCCGCGACCACCTGCTGCCGGCGCTCGTCGCCCCGTACGCGACCCTGCCCGTCGTCGGCGGCCGGATCGAGTTGGGGACCTGGCAGAGTGTGTGCCTGGTCGACACCAACGTGGACAACCCGGTACGGCAGGTCAGGCTGTCGTTCCTGGCGGACTAGCGAGCGGCCGGGCAAGGGCGCGCAGGTGGCCACGGGGAGTCCACTTGCGCTCGGGGGCGGGGCTTGGGTGGACTACGCCGCACACGGACCGTTCCACGGGGGAGCGGCCAGGACGAGGGAGGGCGACCGGTGGGTCAGACCGACGACCGCGACGAGCAGGGCGGGCCGGCTCAGCGGCTGCACCTGCGCCGCGGGCAGGTCGTGCAGGAGCTCGGCTGGGACGAGGACTGCGACGACACCCTGCGCGCCGCGATCGAGGACGTCACCGGCACCGAGCTCATCGACGAGGACCTCTCCGACGTGGCCGACGTGGTGCTGCTGTGGTGGCGCGACGGAGACGGTGACCTGGTCGACGCGCTCGTGGACGCGCTCACCGACCTCGCCGACGGAGGGGCGATCTGGTTGCTCACCCCCAAGGTGGGCCGTCCGGGGCACGTCGACCCCAGCGACATCGCCGACGCCGCCCCCACCGCGGGGCTGAGCACGACCACCAGCCTGTCGGCCGCCGCCGACTGGTCGGGCACCAAGCTCGTCGCCCCCAAGGCCGCGCGAGCCGGACGTCGCTGAGGCCGGACGTGACGACCCCGGCGGGACTGCCCCCGGTCGGGCGACCTGCCCCCGACTTCGCGCTGGGCGACCAGCACGGCGTCCCCTGGCGGCTCGTCGACCTGCGCGGCATCACGGTGGTCGTGCTCTTCTTTCCCTGGGCTTTCACCGACGTGTGCGCCAGTGAGCTCGGTGGGGTCGCCGCAGACCTGGACCACTTCCAGAACGACGGGGTGCAGACCCTGGCCGTCTCCTGCGACAGCCCCTACGCCCTGCGCGCCTATGACGACGGCGCGGCGCTGGGCTTGCCGTTGCTCTCGGACTACTGGCCGCACGGGGCGGTGGCCCAGGCCTACGGGGTGCTCGACCTGCAGCGGGGCTGCGCGCAGCGCGGGACCTTCGTCGTCGACGGGGAGGGGGTGCTGCGGTGGTCGGACGTGACGCCCATGGGCCGGGCCCGGGATCTGTCGGTCGTGCGTGCGGCCATCGCCGACGTCGGTAGCCTGTGACGTCCTCCCTCGGGGCGCATAGCTCAGCGGTAGAGCTCCTGTCTTACACACAGGCGGTCGTCGGTTCGAATCCGGCTGCGCCCACCGTCCTGACCTGCGGCTTCGTCCTCACCCGGGCCGCGAGCCGAGGTCGATTCAGCGAGGCTTGCGGTCGCTCCGGCCGCTCCGTGCGTTCACAGCAGGCAACACGCTCGCTGGCGCGACGCCGTGGCCTCCTGCGGTCAGGTTCCGACAGCCGCTCGTGGAACAGCGCGTGACGGGGCCGGCCCCGGCTCAGACCGACGGAGCTGGTGGCCGGCCGCACAGGGCACCCACTCCGGGGGGTGAAGCGGGCCTGGGATCCCAGGCGACCCCGCACGGCGAGGAGACTAGGGGCGCGGCGGACACGGCGCAGGCGGATGAGGAACTTACTCAGGTGGGGCCGACCCCTGTAACGGCCCGGGCGGCCCGCCCGATACACATGCAGGGTCGGGTGGCGCCCGGTTCCCCCGTACGGGCGCCAACCCGGCCCGTCTCGAGGGTGAACGGGGGAGGCGACGCCCCGACCGCGTGGGGGGGACGGCCGGGGCGTCGTCAGCCTGGGTAGGCCGGCTGAGGTCGGGCCGATGGTTCGGCTTCGCGGACGACACGCTGGCCACCGAGTCGTGAGTTCCGCGCACGTGTCGCGGTCACCGTGAGTAGCGTTTGATCCCGAGCGGCTGACCTGTCCACCCCAGGCGCTTCGTCGTGGTGTGGCGGGTGCCACACTTCCTCCGCACGTCGACCGCACGTGCACAGGTGCGGGACCTACGAGCGGACCACGCTCGACGTAGACCGTCGAACGGGACGGGACGGTAGTTCATGGGGCGACACAGTCAGTCCCGGATGGGGCGACGCCGTCGGCGCCGCTGGGTGATGTGGCTCGCGTTGACGTCGGCTGTGCTGCTCACCGCCGCGCTGGTGACCATCGGGTTTGTGGTCGGCAGACCCCCCGACGAGACAGTCCGCCCAGCCGCCGCGCCGTCACCTTGCACCACCACCTTGCAGGTCGTCACGGCCGCGTCCTTCGCGCCGGCGCTGGCCAGCCTTGCCCCTGCGCTGGCCACGGGCCCGGACTGTGTCCGGCTCCAGGTGACTGTCGCGGACGGCCGTGCCGCTGCGGGCCGCGCGGCCGTCCTCGGTGCCCATGTGTGGATCCCCGACGACACCGCCTGGGAGGCTACGGCCGGCTCCCTGGAGATTGCGGAGCCTGAGGTCGGCGGCTCCGGGACTGTGGTCGCCACCAGTCCGGTCTTCATGGTGACCGACGCCGCCACGGCGGAGCGCGTCGAAGCGGCAGGCGGCTCGTGGCTCGGCCTCGCCGGCTTGGCCACCAGCCGTTCCGGAGTACGGCTGGCGGTCCGTGACCCGGCAGGCTCCGGTGACGGTCTGGTCGCGGCCGGTGCCGTCGGCGAGGCGGTCTGGCTGGACGCGGGCATGGACGCGTCGGCCGAAGCGCTGGCTACCGCACTTCCCGCGACCCGGACGGTGGCGGGCGTCGCCCCGGCGCTACCCGACGGAGAGGGCGAGGTGGGGCTCGTCCCCGAGTACGCCCTGCTGCCCACTCTCGGCGACGGACAGGGCGACGCAGGGCAGCCCTTCACCGTCCTCACCGGCACCGACCACACGGCCGGCCTACGCTTCACCTGGCTGCCCACGGCCGTGGCGGCACGGGACCCTGTGCTGCGTCGCGCCATGGAGACGGTGCTCGAGGCCCTGGCCGCCCCGCCCGGCCGGGAAGCGCTCGCCGCCGCCGGGCTGCGCGGGCCCCAGGGGGATCCGCCCGACGGCGTGCGCGCCGACGGTCTGCCGACCGTGTCCGCCCCGCTGTTCGACGTGCTCGGAGCGCACCACGTCGACCATGTCTTCGCGACGTGGTACGCGGCGGACCGGCGCTCCGACGTCCTCGTCGTGGTGGATGTGTCCGGGTCGATGCGGGAAGTTGCTCCGGGCTCGGACGAGGCCCTCATCGACCTCGTACGCGAGGGCGTCGACCGCCTCGGGCAGCTGCTGCCGGACGAGTCCGAGCTCTCGCTGTGGGAGTTCGGCTCATTGCTCGACCCGCCACGAGATCACCGCATCCTGCTGCCACGTGCGGCGCTGTCCAGCGGTCACCGAGAGGCTCTCGGCGCCGCCACGGGAGCGCTAGCGGCGACCGACACCGGCACGGGGCTCTACGACACCATCCTCGCCGCTTACACGTCGGCTCGAGACGGCAACCGCCCGGGCACGCCGAACCATGTCGTGCTGTTCACCGACGGCACCAATGAGGACGATCCCGGGTCGATCACCGCCGAGGAGCTCGCCGCAGCACTGACGAAGGCGCAGGACCCGGAGCGGCCGGTCCTCTTCACGGTGATCACCTTCGGTCCCGAGCCTGACACCGCCGCACTGGAAGCGGCGCTGGAGCCGGTCGAGGGATACGTCGAGGCGCTCACCACAGCCGACGAGGTCCGGGCGGTCTTCATCCACCAGGCCGCCGGCGGCCTCCACCACTGACCGGCGGCCTCCACCACCGACCGGCGGCCTCCACCACTCACCGGCGGCCTCCACCACTGACCGGCGGCGGGGTTGATCATGGACGGATCGCCCTCCGATGCTCCCCTGGTCGGCGATCCTTCCATGATCGACGGGACGGGGTGGTCGCCGCTCCGGGCACGGCGGCCGGGGCCGATCGTCGCATCCACTAGCCTCCCGGACGTGCCGACGCTGCGTGAGGTCACCGCCGCGCTGGAGTCCCTCTACGACCCGCGGCGCGCCGAGTCCTGGGACGCCGTCGGCCTGGTCTGCGGCGATCCGGACGCCGAGGTCGGGCGGGTGCTGCTCGCGGTCGACCCGGTCGCCGTCGTCGTCGGCGAGGCGTTGGACTGGGGCGCTGACCTGCTCGTCACGCACCACCCGCTGCTGCTCCGCCCGGTCCACGGGGTCGCGGCCACGACCCCCAAGGGCCGGCTCGTCCACGATCTCGTCCGGGGCGGCTGCGGCCTGCACGTGGCCCACACCAACGCCGACAGCGCCGACCCCGGAGTGTCCGACGCGCTGGCCACCGCCCTCGGCCTGACCGACCTGCTACCGCTCACACCGCAGCCGGACGAGCCGACCGACAAGCTCGTCACCTTCGTCCCGCACGCGGCCGCCAACAGCGTGCTCGACGCCCTGGCCGCCGCCGGCGCGGGCGACATCGGCGCGTACGAGCGGTGTGCCTGGACCACGCCCGGCACCGGCACCTTCCGCCCGACGGCCGGGGCCAACCCCTCGATCGGCAGCGTCGGGGCGGTCGAGGAGGTGCCGGAGACCCGCCTGGAGGTGGCCGTCCCTCGGCACCTCCGCCGCCGCGTCGTCAAGGCGCTGCGCCTCTCCCACCCGTACGAGGAACCCGCCTACGACGTCTACCAGCTCGCCGCCGGCGACAGCCCGTACGGGATCGGACGGGTCGGCGAGCTGCCCGCGGCCGAACCCCTGGCGGACTTCGTACGACGGGTGGCGGCGGCGCTCCCGCGCACGGTGGGGGGCGTCCGGGCGGCAGGCGACCCGGCGGCGGCGGTGCGCCGGGTCGCCGTGTGCGGCGGGGCCGGAGACTCCCTGCTCGACACCGTGCGAGCCGAGGGGGTCGACGCCTACGTCACCGCGGACCTGCGGCACCACCCCGCGAGCGAGGCCCGGGAGCACCCGGTCGGCCCGGCACTCGTGGACGTTGCGCACTGGGCCAGCGAGTGGCCGTGGCTCGCCGACGCCGCCCGCCGCCTCTCGGATCGCCTGGCGCAGCAAGGGGCTACGGTGGTGACCCGCGTCTCCGAGACGCCCACCGACCCGTGGACCGTGCACGAGGGGAGCGCCCGCTGAACGTCGACCCCGCCGCCCAGGTGCGACTGCTCGAGGTGCAAGCTCTCGACCTGCGGCTGGACCAGATCGCGCACCGCCGCCGGTCGCTGCCCGAGGTCGCAGAGCTGGAGCGGCTCGCCGCCGAGCACACCCGCCTGCGCGACCTCGAGGTCGAAGCCCACACCGACGCGACCGACCTGGAACGTGACCGCAGCCGCGCCGAGGCCGACGTCGCCCAGGTCCGGGCGCGCAAGGCGCGCGACCGGCAGCGGCTCGACGCGGGCCAGGTCTCCTCCCCGCGAGAGCTCGAGCAGCTGCAGAGCGAGATCGCCTCCCTGGAGCGTCGCCAGGGCGACCTCGAGGACGTCGAGCTCGACATCATGGAGCGGCTGGAGGAGGCGCAGCAGCGGCACGCCTCCCACGCCGCCGAGCGCGAGCAGGTCGCCGAGAAGGCGGCCGAGGTCCAGCAGGCGCGCGACGCGGCCTTCGCGGAGCTCGACCTCGAGGCCGACGGCCTGCGCCGGCGCCGGGCGACGGTCGTCGGTGACGTCCCGGAGGCGCTGCTCGCCCTCTACGACAAGCTGCGCGTGCAGCACGACGGCATCGGGGCGGCGGCGCTCCGGGGGCGCCGGTGCGAGGGCTGCCACCTCGAGCTCGACCCGGCCGACCTCAACCGGATGCGGGCGGCGTCGCCCGACACGGTCCTGCGGTGCGAGGAGTGCCGGCGGATCCTCGTCCGCACCGACGAGTCCGGGCTGTGACCCGGCGGCTGGTCGTCGAGGCCGACGGCGGGTCGCGCGGCAACCCCGGGCCCGCCGCCTACGGCGCCCTGGTCAAGGACGCGGACACGGGCGAGGTGCTCGCCGAGCGGGCCCAGACGATCGGCGTGGCCACCAACAACGTGGCCGAGTACCGCGGGCTGATCGCAGGCCTCGAGGCGGCTCACGAGATCGACCCGGACGCCGAGGTCGAGGTCCGGATGGACTCCAAGCTGGTGGTCGAGCAGATGTCCGGTCGATGGAAGGTGCGGCACCCGGACATGCGCCCGCTCGCCTCTCAGGCCGTCCGGCTGGCGCCCTTCGGCACGACCTACCGGTGGATCCCCCGGGAGCTCAACGCCCACGCCGACCGGCTGCTCAACGAGGTGCTGGACCTCGAGGGCGGGCGCTCGAGGGGCCGGGCCCGGGCCACCGCCACCGAGCCGCCCGCGGCGGTCCCGCCCGACGCCGACGCCCCTCCGTCGCCCCACCTGTCGGTGACCGCTGCGGCCATCGCCGCGCGGGCCGACCTCGGCCCGCCGAGCACGCTGCTCCTCCTGCGCCACGGTGCGACCGACCACACGACCGGGCGGCGGTTCAGCGGGAGCGGAGGCGCTGACCCGGGGCTCTCCGACGCGGGGGTCGAGCAGGCCGGGCGCGCCGCCGACTACGCCGCGACGCACACCGACCTGATCGGCGTCCTGACCTCGCCGTTGCGGCGCTGCCGCGAGACCGCCGAGGTCGTCGCCGAGCGCCTGGACCTGCCCGTACGGGAGGACGACGCCTGGTCCGAGCTGGCCTTCGGCGCATGGGACGGCCTGACCTTCGCCGAGGTACGGGAGCGCTGGCCGGACGAGCTCGACGCCTGGCTGTCCTCACCCGACATCGCCCCACCGGGTGGCGAGCCGCTGGCGGCGCTCGAGCGGCGGGTGGCGGCCGCCCGCGACGCGGCGATCGCGCGCCACCCCGGTCGCACGGTGCTGGTGGTGACGCACATGACGCCGATCAGGTCGCTGGTGCGCGGGGTGCTGGGCGCGCCCCTTCCCGCCATGGCGCGGCTGGACCTCGCCCCAGCCTCGTACACGCAGATCGCGCACTGGTCCGACGGTGTCGCCGTCCTGCGCGGCTTCAACGTGCTGCCGCGCTGACCGAGCGGCGCAGGTCGACGGCCAGGGCCGTCGTCCAGCCGAGGAGGAGCAGCATGGCGAGGGCGAGGCGGACGCTGATGCCGTCGAGGCTCGGCCATGCGGTCAGTGCGAGGACGGCGAGCGCGGTGCCCAGGCTGACCACCTGCCAGCCGCGTCGGCGCAGCTTCGCGAAGCGACGCGCGAAGACCAGCATCCCGATGACGATGCCGTCCACGGCGAGAACGGGTGCCAGGTTGTGGGCGTCGGCATGCCAGCTCCTGCTCGCGGGCGTTGGTTCGCCCGGGGGGTAGCCCAGCGCGGGGTCGGTGACGAAGACGCCGCCGAGGACCAGTCCGAGCCCGAGTGCACGGAGGAGCAGTGGTCCCCACTGGGACGCCGGACCAGGGCGCAGGGCCCGGCGCACGCCGACCGCGAAGGCCAGGACGAGCACGCCCGTGGTCACGAAGTCGGCGATCTGGACCCAGCCCAGCTCGCCCAGGCCGAGCAGGCTGATCGGGTGACGGGCCATGTCGTAGCCCTCCCTGGTCAGCGCCTGGGCCAGTGCCGTGATGACGAACAGAGGGCCGGCGACGATGCCGCAGTCCAGCAGACGGGTCGTCGTGGTGGTCGGTTGCGGTGGCGGGTTCCGCCGGGCGGTCGTAGCGGTGGGGTGGGCGACCGGGTGGCTCATGGTCCTGCCTCTCTCCGTCGTCGGGACGCTTCAGGCGGGATGTCGGAGCAGCTGGCGGTACCTCGACGTGGTCCTGTCGGCCGGTCGGCGACCGGTCCGCCCTGAGAGGCCGGTGAGGTCGAGACCTAGGGTGGCGCCGTGCCACGACGACAGCTGCGGTTGGCCGGACCGGACGGCATCGCCGACCACCTGCGGGACCTGCGCGAAGAGCTCGAGGTGCCGGCGGGCTTCCCAGTGCAGGTTCTGGAGGAGGCGGGAGAGGGTTCGCGGGAGCCCCGCCTGCCCACGACGGACCTGACCGGCCTGGACTTCGTGACCCTCGACCCGCCCGGGTCCCGGGACCTCGACCAGGCCGTGCACATCGAGCGCCGGGGGGCTGGCTGGCGGGTGCACTACGCGATCGCCGACGTGGCGGCCTTCGTGCGTCCCGGGGGTGCGCTGGACGCAGAGGTGCACGGCCGGGGGCTGACGCTCTACGGCCCCGACACGCGCACGCCTCTGCACCCGACGGTGCTGTCGGAGGGGGCGGCGAGCCTGTTGCCCGGGGAGGACCGCCCCGCCCTGGTGTGGCGGTTCGACCTGGACTCCGACGCCGAGCCGGTCTCGGTGGGCCTGCGCCGCGCGGTGGTCCGCAGCCGCGCCCAGCTGGACTACCCGGCGGTGCAGGCGGACCTCGACGCTGGGCGCGGGAGCTCGGGCGAGCTGCTGCAGGAGGTCGGGACGCTCCGGCTGGAGCGGGAGCGCGACCGGGGTGGCGTCTCGCTCCCCGTACCGGAGCAGGTGGCCGTCCATGGGGACGACGGGTGGCGGCTGGAGTACCGCGCGCCGCAGCCCGTCGAGGCCTGGAACGCCCAGATCTCCCTGCTCACCGGCATGGCGGCGGCCCGGATCATGCTGGACGGCGGGATCGGGGTGCTCCGGACGTTGCCGGAGGCCGACCCCCGCGACCTCGCCCGACTGCGTCGAGTAGCGCGTGCGCTCGGGGTCGAGTGGCCCGAGGAGGTCGCGTACCCCGACTTCGTCCGTGGCCTGGACGCCGCCACACCCGCGCACGCCGCGGTCATCGACGCGGCGACGACGCTGTTGCGGGGGGCGGGGTACGAGGCCTTCGACGGTTCCGCGCCGGAGGCGGGTTTCGCCGGTGGACGGGTGCGACACGCCGCCATCGCCGCTCCCTACGCGCACGCGACGGCTCCGCTGCGGCGTCTGGTCGACCGCTTTGTGGGGGAGGCCTGCGTGTCACTGGTCGCCGGTGCCGACGTGCCCGACTGGGTGCTGGCAGCGCTGCCCGCGCTCCCGGACGAGATGGGTGCGGCGGTCCGGCGGGCGGGTGGCTACGAGCGCGCCTGCCTGGACCTGGTCGAGGCGGCCCTGCTCGAGCCACGGGTGGGCGAGAGCTTCGGTGGCGTGGTGGTCGATGTGGACGGTGAACGGGGGCGTGGTGAGGTGCACCTCCACGAGCCCGCCGTCCGGGCCCGGGTCGACGGCGAGGCGCTGCCGCTGGGGGAGCGGGTGGAGGTGCGGCTGGCCGAGGCCTCCGTCGCCGAGCGGCGGCTGCGCTTCGTCCACCCGGCCTGACCCGCCCGCAGCGATCCCTCATCCCGCCCGACGCCCCGGCAGCAATTGATCATCGGTGGGCGGATCGGGCACGCGCCGCCCAGCCGCCCGATTCGTCCGCCGACGATCGACAGGGCGTGCCCGGGAGCCCGGCAGACCGGGCCCCCTGGCGTACCATGGTCGTGGCGGACGAGCCGGCCGGGCGACCGCGGTGGGTCCTCGGACCCGCTGAGGAAAGTCCGGACTCCACAGGGCAGGGTGGTGGGTAACTCCCACCCGGGGTGACCCGCGGGACAGTGCCACAGAGAGCAGACCGCCACGGCGCCACGGCGCCGCGGTAAGGGTGAAACGGTGGTGTAAGAGACCACCAGCGCTCCCGGTGACGGGAGTGGCTCGGTAAACCCCACCCGGAGCAAGGTCAGACAGGGAGCGCTCGAGGGCTGCCCGCCCGAGCTCCCGGGTAGGCCGCACGAGGCCGTCGGTGACGGCGGTCGCAGATGGATGGTCGCCGGTCCCGGTCCGCCGGGGCCACAGAATCCGGCTTACAGGCCGACTCGTCCGCCCCCGCCCTCACACCCGCCCGATCTCCCACCGGCGGTGGCCTGACCACCCCGTCTCCACGGTCAGTCGGGGTGGGGCCGGTGCTTCGGGCCCGAGGCAGGGGTCGGAGGGCCCTGCCGGCGGACGTCGGACTCCGCAAGCCTGGAACCAGGAGGAATGATGATGTCCCGCTTGGTCCAGCTCGTCCGATCGACGATCCACCACACCCGGCACGCCCACCGCGGCGACCCGCCGCCCGAGGTCGTCGCCCAGCGCGCGGCACTCGCGCGCACCGACTACTTCACGCACGTGCACGAGGGCGCCTGAGCGACCGCCCCGCCCCGGACAACCGGGTGCGGGATCCCGCAGCTCCGGGCCGACCCCAACCTTGCGCAACTCCGCATTCGGCGCACGGGATCCGCCCCAGAGGGGCCGCCACCACGCCCCGTGACCGAAATGTTGCCGCGTCAATGGGACATGGGTGTAGGACCTCGACGCTCCTAGTGCCATGATCCCGGGCGTGGATCTCGCCTCCGTGGCGTTCGAGACCGTGCTGGCCGTCCTCGCGGGCGCCGTCGGCGGGTTGCTGGCGACACGCTACGTGACCACGTCGATGCTCCAGGCCCAGCGCTCCGACGAGACCCGTCGCAGGGCGCTGCAGGCCGTGGCCGACCAGCGGCTCCGCCTGCTCCGCAGCGCCCAGTACTCCACCGAGCAGGCCGCCCTCACCGGTCCCGCCGTCCGGCTCCGCTTCGCCGAGGGCGTGCTGGCGGACGTCGACGACCTGCCTGGCTGGCAGGCCCGTCGCGTACGGGAGCTGGTGGCCCGGCTCGTCGGACCCGGCTGGGCGGAGGCCGCCGCCACGCTCGGCGCGGCGCGGCCGGGGGCCGACGCCGTGCGTAGTCACTTCGAGATCCAGCTCTACCTGCGCAGCAGCACGGGGGCGTCCGAGTCCGACGGAGGGCTGATCGGCCGCTTGCACGAGGCCAGCGCGGTCGAGAGCGCCGAGGTCGCGCGCCGCGCCACCTACGTCGACGAGGCCGTCACCAGCGTGGACGAGCTGGCCAGGGTGCTGCGGTCCGGCCGGCGGTGGCCAGGCGTGGCGCGCCCATGACGACGACCCCCGCACGTACGGGAGGAGGCAGTGATGGTGGTCCCCGCTCGGGTGAGCCTGGTGACCCTCGGGGTCGCCGACGTCCGCCGGTCGACGGAGTTCTACCGGGCGCTGGGGTGGCCGGTCTCCCCGGCGTCGGTGGAAGGTGAGGTCACCTTCGTCCGTACGGCCGGAGCCGTGCTCGCCCTGTGGGGGGAGGACGAGCTGGCCGCCGACACGGGCGCATCGGGGAGCCTCGGGAGGCCTGCGTTCCGCGGCGTGGCGCTCGCCCTCAACCTGGCCACGCGGGCCGAGGTCGACCAGGCCCTGGCGCAGATGGTGGCTGCGGGGGGAAGCGTCGTGAAGCCGGGCGTGGCCACCCCGTGGGGCGGGTACTCCGGTTATGCCGCCGACCCCGACGGGCACCTGTGGGAGGTCGCGCACAACCCCGGTTGGCCGCTCGGGCCGGACGGCCTGCCGGTCCTGCCCTGACCCGCGCCTGCCACGACGTATCAGCGACCGCGCCCCGCACTCTTACCGGCATGAGCGCCAAGCACCTGCCGCACCCCGCCGCCGCGATCGGCTCCTCGATGGTGGCCGGTCTCGCGCGTCACGCCGAGCGCGGCACGCCCGCCGCCCCCCGTCCTGCCGACCCCCGCCAGCACGCGTGGTACATCGTGTTCGCCTGGCTCGGAGCGCACCTCCACCTCTCCTGGCACGGCGCACGCCACGCCTGACCGGCACGGTGCACGCCACGCCTGACCGGCACGGTGCCTGCCGACGCCTGGCCGGCACGGCCCGGCAGTGCCCTACAGCCCGAGGTCGCGGCACACCGCGCGGACGGCGTCGCCGGAGGCGCGCAGCCCGGCGAGCTCTTCCTCGCTCAGCGGCACGTCGAGCGGCTCCTCGACCCCCCGGCGGTTGACCAGCGACGGCACGGACAGGCACACGTCGTCGATCCCCTGGTAGTCCTGGAGCAGCGAGCTCACCGACAGCACGCGGTTCTCGTCGCCGAGGATCGCCTCGAGGATCTGCGCCACCGCCAGCCCGATGGCGTAGTTGGTCGCCCCTTTGCCCTGGATGATCTCGTACGCGGCGGAGACCACCCGCGACGCGATCTGGTCGCGGTCCTCGGCGCTGAGCCGGCGGCCAGGGACGTCCCAGGCGTCGATGCCGATCGTCCCGACCGAGGCGCTGGACCACAGCGGGATCTCCGAGTCGCCGTGCTCGCCGGCGATCGCGGCGTGCACGTTGGGAACGGCCACGCCGAGGTGCTCGGCGATGAGGAAGCGGAACCGCGCCGAGTCCAGCACCGTCCCCGAGCCGAAGACCCGATGCGAGGACAGGCCGCTGATCCGTAGCGCGGCGTAGGTGATCACGTCTACCGGGTTGGTCACGACCAGGAGCAGCGCGTCCGGGGCCACGTCCAGCAGCTTGGGCAGCAAGTCCCGGCACATGTCGACGTTGGCGGCGGCCAGGTCCAACCTGGTCTGCCCGGGCTTCTGCTTGGCCCCAGCAGTGACGACCACGATGTCGGCGCCCTCGCAGACACCGATGTCGTCGCTGCCCGTGATCGAGGTGACGGGGACGAAGGCGGCACCGTGGTTGAGGTCGAGCACCTCGGCCCGTGCCTTGTCACCTGAGATGTCGTAGAGCGACAGCTTCTTGGCCACACCGCGGATCTGGCAGGCGTACGCGATGGTCGCCCCCACCGCCCCCGCGCCGATGATGGCTACGTGAGTTCCGGCCGGACGGCTCATGCGGGCACCTCCGTCGTACGGCGCCGGTGCGGCGCGGACAGGGTATCGGCGGCCAGCGCGGCCGCCCCGACGATGCCGGCCTCGTTGAGCAGGCCGGCCGGGACGATCTCGGTCCGGAGGTCCAGCAGCGGCAGGAACTTCTCGGCCTTCTTGCTCACGCCTCCCCCGACCACGAAGAGGTCTGGGGAGAACAGGAACTCCAGGTGCTCGTAGTAGCGCTGCAACCGAGCCGCCCACTCCTCCCAGCTCAGTCCCTTGCGCTCCCGTACGGCTGAGGCGGCCCGGCGCTCAGCCGCCTTGCCGTCGAGCTCGAGGTGGCCGAGCTCTGTGTTGGGGACCAGGTGGCCGTCGACGAGTAGGGCGGTGCCGATGCCGGTGCCCAGGGTCGTGACGAGGACGACCCCCTCCCGGTGGCGCGCCGCACCCCAGTGGGACTCGGCCAGCCCGGCCGCGTCGGCGTCGTTGACGACGACCGCGGGCTGGCCGGTCGCCTGCGACAGGCGGGTGGCGAGGTCCACGCCGATCCAGGAGTCATCGACGTTGGCGGCCGAGCCGATCACGCCGTGGCGGACGATGCCCGGGAAGGTACAGCCGAACGGCCCGGTCCAGCCGAAGGAGCGGAGGACGGCCACGATGACCTCCACGACCTCGTCCGGCCGCGCACCCGGAGGCGTCTCGATCCGGTGCCGCTCGTCCGCCAGGGAGCCGTCCAGCAGGTCGACCGGGGCGCCCTTGATCCCGCTGCCGCCGACGTCGACGCCGAAGCCGGTCTTTGCCGTGCCCTCCCGGCCCCTCGTGGCCATGCCATCCCCTCTCGTCGCGGTCACCGCCACGCTATCGGCGGGAGTGGACCTCAGGGCAGGGTCAGGATCTCCGCCCCGGTGTCCGTGACGAGCACCGTGTGCTCGAACTGCGCTGACCGGCTGCCGTCGCGCGTCACCACGGTCCAGCCGTCGTCCCACATCTCCCACTCGGGGCCGCCGAGGTTGAGCATCGGCTCGATGGTGAAGGTCATCCCCGCCTCGATCACCGTGGTGGCCGACGGGTCGTCGAAGTGCGGCACCACCAGCCCGGAGTGGAACGACGTGCCGATCCCGTGGCCGGTGAACTCGCGCACCACGCCGTAGCCGAAGCGGCGGGCGTAGGACTCGATCACCCGGCCGATGACGTTGAGCCGCCGCCCAGGGACGACCGCCTTGATCCCGCGCAGGAGCGCCTGCTCGGTGCGCTCCACGAGCAGCCGCGACTCCTCGTCGACGTCGCCCACGAGGTAGGTGGCGTCGGTGTCGCCGTGCACGCCGTCGAGGTGGGCCGTGATGTCCACGTTGACGATGTCGCCGTCACGGAGGACGGTGCTGTCCGGGATGCCGTGGCAGATCACGTCGTTGACGCTCGTGCAGAGAGACTTGGTGAAGACCGGGCCGCGGCCGGACCCGGGGTAGCCGAGCGTGGAGGGGTAGGCGCCGTGGTCGAGCAGGAACTCGTGCCCGACCCGGTCGAGCTCGTCGGTGGTCACGCCCGGCCCGACGTGTCGGGAGACCTCGACCAGCGCCTGCGCGGCCAGCTTGCCCGCCCGCCGCATCGCGTCGATCGTCTCGGCGTCCTTGACCTCCGGCCCGGTGTACGGCGCGGGACGGTCGCGCCCGACGTACTCGGGGCGCGGGATGTGCGGCGGGACGCTGCGCATCGGGGACACCCGGCCGGGTACGACAGTCATGCCGCGAGTCTAGGATCCCGGACCGTACGGGCGGACCCCGCTGTGGATGCGGGAGCCGATCGACACCGGAGGCGCCAGTGACCCCCAGTGCACACGACCTGCCCGAGGACCGGCAGTGGTGGTGGAACCTCACCCGCGGCAGGGCCGAGCAGGGTGGCGGAGACGCCAACATGGAGCGGATGGGCCCCTACGCCACCCGGGACGAGGCCGAAGGCGCGCTGGGCCGAGCCCGCGCCCGTACGGAGGCGTGGGATGCCGAGGACCGGGCCTGGGACGAGGACGTCGAGGACTGACCCGACCCCCGGGGATGTCACGAACGCGGGCGCCGGGGGTGGCCTCGGCCTGTCGTGAACATCCGCGGCCGGTCATGGGGGTGCCGCTGGTGGCCTGGGCACGGCACCATAGCCGTGTGCCCTACGCCAGGACGGCCGGCGGGATCGGCATCGCGCTCCACCTGACGGTGGTCGCGTGGCTCTACCTGGCCTCGGGCCTGGTCGCTCCACCGTCGGGCACCGCGGTGCTGCTCGTGCTCTGGCTCGGCCTGCTCGCCGTCGCCGTCCTGCTCTGGCGCGAGCGGCCCGCCTGGGCGCTGGCCGTCCCCGTCGCCGCGGTGGGGGTGTGGGCGCTGACGGTGACGCTCGGGGAGGTCTACCTCGGCTGGTCGGCCTGACCGGTGCCCTCACTCGTACGAGTGCTCCGGGCCGGGGTAGCGGCCCAGCCCCACGTCCTCGGCGAAGTCCCGCGCCGCCCGGTCGAGCTCGCCACGGAGGTCGGCGTAGGTCTTGACGAACCTCGGCAGCCGTCCGGCCCGCAGGCCGGCCATGTCCTGCCAGACCAGCACCTGGGCGTCGCAGTCCGGGCCGGCCCCGATGCCGATGGTCGGGATCGTCAACGCCTGCGTCACGCTGTGGGCCACCGAGGCCGGAACCATCTCCAGCACCACCGCGAACGCCCCCGCCTCCTCCAGGGCGAGCGCCTCTTCGCGGACGCGCTCCGCGGACTCACCGCGCCCCTGGACGCGGTAGCCGCCGAAGGCGTTGACGCTCTGCGGGGTGAAGCCCACGTGTGCCATCACCGGGATGCCGGCCTCGACGATCTGACGCACGGCGGGGACGACGCGGTGGCCGCCCTCGAGCTTGACCGCCTGGACGCCGGCCTCCTTCATGAAGCGGATCGACGTCGCCAGCGCCTGGTCCGCGCCCAGCTGGTACGACCCGAAGGGCAGGTCGCCCACCACGAGCGCCCGCCGGGTCGCCCGGACCACGGCCCGTGCCAGCGGGAGCAGCTCGTCGACGGTCACCGGGATCGTGTCCTCGTAGCCGTAGACGTTGTTGGCCGCGGAGTCCCCGACCAGCAGGACCGGCACCCCCGCCTGGTCGAACACCTCCGCTGAGTACATGTCGTACGACGTGAGCATCGGCCAGCGATCGCCGCGCTCCTTGGCCTGCTGGAGGTCCCGGATGGTGACCCGGCGCGAGAGCTGCTGACCGTACAGCGGGGCTGTCTCGGTCGCGGTGGCGCCGGAGGTCGGGGCGGTGTCGGTGGTGGTCGGGCCAGCCGGTGTAGAGCTGGTCGCGGGCTCGCTCATGGTGTGCCTCCTCCGCCTCGAGGCCCGGCACGGGCGGCCGGGTCCCCGGACGTGGGCATCGTGCCACCCCTGCCCGCCCCGGGTCTTCCATGATCACCGCGAGCGGGGCAGGGCTATGCCGGGCGGGGCGCGCCCGCCGGCTCCCGCCACGCACTGGTGATCGGCAGCCGCCGGTCGCGGCCGAAGTTCCGCTCGCTCACCTTGGGCCCCGGCGGGTACTGGCGGCGCTTGTACTCGGCCGCGTCGACCATCCGGAGCACCCGCTCCACGAGGTCGCGGTCGAAGCCCGCCGCCACCAGCTCGGCCGAACCACGGTCCTGCTCGACGTAGGCGTCCAGCAGCGCGTCCAGCACCTCGTAGTCGGGCAGCGAGTCCGAGTCGAGCTGCCCCGGCCGGAGCTCGGCGGACGGCGGCTTGTCGATGGACGACTCGGGGATGGGCGGCCGCTCGTCCCGCTCTGGAGCGACCGCGTTGCGCCACCGCGAGAGCCTCCACACCCACGTCTTGGGTACGTCCTTGAGCGGTGCGAATCCGCCCACCGCGTCGCCGTAGATCGTCGAGTAGCCCACGGCGACCTCGCTCTTGTTGCCGGTCGCGAGGACGAGGTGGCCATCCTGGTTGGACAGCCCCATGAGCACCACGCCGCGCACCCGCGCCTGCAGGTTCTCCTCGGCCAAGCCGGTGAGGGGCAGGCCGCCGAGGAACGCCTCGACCATCGGCACGATCGGCACCACGCGGTAGGCCAGCCCGGTCCGCTCGGCGAGATCGGCTGCGTCGGAGCGGGAGTGCTCGCTGGAGTACGAGGACGGCATCGACACACCGTGGACGTTCGCCGCCCCGATGGCGTCGCAGGCGACCGCAGCGCACAACGCCGAGTCGATGCCTCCCGACAGGCCCAGGGCGACGGACCGGAAGCCGTTCTTGGCCACGTAATCGCGTACGCCCGTCACCAGCGCCGCGTAGACCTCCGCCTCGTCGACGACGCGCGGTGCGATGCCGGCCGGCTCCCCCTCGTACGGCGGGACCGGCTCCTCCGAGACGACGACGCGCTCCACCTCGTACGGGTGGGGGTCGCCCTCGACGCGTAGTGCGGCGGGTCCGGTCTCGGCAGCGGGTACGTCGAGGTCGACGACGAGGCAGCCCTCGGCGAACTGCGGGGCCCGGCCCAGCACGTCGCCGGACGCGGAGACGACGAGGGAGTCGCCGTCGAAGACCAGCTCGTCCTGGCCGCCGACCATGTTCACGTACGCGAGGGTGCAGCCGGCCTGCGCGGCGCGGCGACGGCAGAGGTCGAGGCGGACGTCGTCCTTGTTGCGCTCGTACGGGGAGCCGTTGACGACGACGAGCAGGGCGGCTCCGGCGGAGCGGGTGGCGGCGACCGGTCCGCCCTCCTGCCAGAGGTCCTCGCAGATGGCCAGGGCGACGTCGACGCCCCGGACCTGGACGACCGCCATCCGGTCGCCCTGGACGAAGTAGCGGAACTCGTCGAACACGCCGTAGTTGGGCAGGTGGTGCTTGGCCTGCCGCGCGACCACGCTGCCGCCGTGGAGGAGGGCGACGCAGTTCTGCGGTGAGCCCTTGGGTCGGCCCAGCGCCTCGGCGTGGGCGGCGTCGTCGTCGCGGCCGAGGTAGCCGACGACCACCGCGAGGTCCCCGAGGCCCTCCGCCGCCAGCCGGGCCGCCAGGGTCTCGAGCGCGGCCCGCGACGCCTCGACGAAGGAGCGGCGCAGGGCGAGGTCCTCGACCGGGTAGCCCGTGAGCACCATCTCGGGGAACGCCACAAGGTGGGCCCCCCGGTCCGCCGCGTGCCTGCTCCAGCGCGCGACCAGGTCGCTGTTGCCGTCCAGGGCGCCGACCGTCGGGTTGATCTGGGCGAGCGCGAGGCGCAGCTGGGGCATGGGGGGAGCCTAGGACCGTCCCGCGCGGAGGGGCCGGGCGCGTCCCGCGTGGAGCGGCTCCGCGGAGATTGCCCATTGACGTTTGGGATTGCCGTGCCACAGTGAGCGGTGCTCGGGGATTTCACCAGGGGAGGGCACGAGCATGGGTGGGAAGAAGGCTGTCCGCAGGTTGGTCGTCGGGGGAGTGGCGACGGTCGCGGCGTTCGCGCTGGCGGTGCCGCCAGCGAGCGCGCACTTCTGTTTCAGGACGCAGCTCGCTGACCGCGCGACGCAGGCGTCGAGTGGGTCGCCGGCATGGGTGTCGTTCCACGACCTCGCGTTCGAGTTCACCGGGCTCTGCGACGCGGGGATCGAGGTCCTCGCTGCAGCCGGTGGGGTCAGCTCGGACACGCTGATCCACGCCAAGACCGTCATGGCCAGCGGGACGCTGAAGAAGTCGGGCGGCGGCGGCACGCCGGGGATCTCGCATCTCGACTTCGATGGCATCGAGGCGGCGTTCCCGGACGCGATAGCTGCCTGCGCCTGACGAGGTCGGCACCGGACGGCCCGGACCTGTGGGTTCCGGGCCCGTCCAGGTCCGGGCGCCCAGTTCGTTGGGGGCGCGCGCTCGCTCAGCCGTCGCCCGTCTCGGCAGTGTGGTCCCTGCCGGGCCAGTAGGGCCACTCCTCGAAGTCCTCCACCCGCCCGTCGTCCGCGAAGCGCAGCACCCAGAGGTCGCGGTACTCCTGCCGTACGGGATCCCCGTAGCGCACGTCCACTCGGACGACGGCGTCGCGGCCCTCGACAGCCACCGGCTCGGCCGAGGCGGTGAAGACCTCGTCGTCGTCCTCCAGCCAGAAGGCCCGGATGGCGTCCAGGCCGACCTCGCTCTCCTCGTACGGGGAACGGCGGTAGTGCGCGTCGGCGGTGAACAGTGTGGCGAGGGCCTCGAGATCGCCCGTCCGCCAGGCGTGCTCGTAGCCCGCCACCCACCGCATGACCTGCTTGCGATCCATGAGGGGCCACTGTGCCACCCGTACCGACAGCCGAGCCGCACCGGCGCGGAGGAGCGCGACAGGGCAGACTGCCCCCGTGGACAAGCAGCAGGAGTTCGTCCTCCGCACGCTCGAGGAACGCGACATCCGGTTCGTCCGGCTGTGGTTCACCGACGTCACGGGGACACTGAAGTCGGTGGCCATCGCCCCTGCCGAGCTCGAGGGCGCCTTCGCGGAGGGGATCGGCTTCGACGGCTCGGCGATCGAGGGCTTCGCCCGGGTGTACGAGGCCGACATGCTGGCCAAGCCCGACCCGTCGACCTTCCAGGTGCTGCCCTGGCGCAGCGACGCGAACGGGACGGCGCGGATGTTCTGCGACATCCTCATGCCCGACGGCTCCGCCTCGTACGCCGACCCGCGGCACGTCCTCAAGCGAGCGCTGGCGCGGGCGGCGGACCTGGGGTTCAGCTTCTACACGCATCCGGAGATCGAGTTCTTCATCTTCAAGGACCGGCCGCGGACAGGGGAGATCCCCGAGCCGGTCGACGCCAGCGGCTACTTCGACCACACCCCGCACGGGTTGGCGCACGACTTCCGGCGGCAGGCGATCACGATGCTGGAGGCGATGGGCATCTCGGTGGAGTTCAGCCACCACGAGGGCGCGCCCGGCCAGCAGGAGATCGACCTCCGCTACGCCGATGCGTTGACGACCGCCGACAACATCATGACCTTCCGCGTGGTGGTCAAGGAGGTCGCGCTCGCGCAGGACCTCTACGCGTCGTTCATGCCCAAGCCCTTCACGCAGTGGCCGGGCTCCGGGATGCACACGCACCTGTCTCTGTTCGAGGGAGACACCAACGCCTTTCACGAGGCGGGGTCGCAGTACCAGCTGTCCAAGGTCGCGCGCTCGTTCATCGCCGGTCTGCTGCGGCACGCGCCGGAGATCACCGCCGTCACCAACCAGTGGGTCAACTCCTACAAGCGGCTGTTCGGCGGCGGCGAGGCCCCGGCGTATGTGTGCTGGGGGCACAACAACCGGTCCGCCCTGGTCCGGGTGCCGATGTACAAGCCCGGCAAGGGCCAGTCCACGCGGGTGGAGTTCCGGGCCCTGGACTCGGCGTGCAACCCCTACCTGGCCTATGCCGTCCTGCTGTCGGCCGGCCTCAAGGGGATCGAGGAGTCCTACGAGCTCCCACCCGGGGCGGAGGACGACGTGTGGGCGCTCACCGAACGGGAGCGCCGGGCCGTCGGGATCGACCCGTTGCCCTCGTCGCTCGAGGAGGCCGTGAGGGTGATGGAGGGGTCCGAGCTGGTCGCGGAGACCCTGGGGGAGCACGTCTTCGAGTTCTTCCTGCGCAACAAGCGGGCCGAGTGGGACGCCTACCGGCGGCAGGTCACGCAGTACGAGCTGGACCACATGCTCCCCGTCCTGTGACCCGCCGGCGGCCCTGCAATGATCACGGCAGCCGCGTAAGTGGGTGCCGAGCCAGGCGAATTCACCACGGCACGTGCCTGTTTGCCGAGGCATGTGCGACCGGATGCCCTGCCGCTCGGCCTGGGGCGGCCCCCTGGTCCGTGGGCGGCCGGGTCGCCCGACCGGGGTCAGTCCACCGACTGGGTCTGGCCCGGGCCGTCCCCGTCCTGCTCGGGTGGGCCGAGCAGGTCCTCGGCCGGGTGGTCGAATCGGTCGGGTGCTGCCTCGGGACGCCCGCCCGCCCGGACGTCGCCGGCCGGCGGGGTGTCATCGTCCAGGAATCGGGTCGACCCGAAGTCCATCCCCTCGGAAAGGACCAGCCCCTCCGATCGCTGGGCTCGCGGCGGTGTGCCTGGCGTAGGGGTCATGCATCCCCACTACCCGCTGCGCCCCGCGGTGACGCCCCGGGCGCCAGGTCTCCCGGCGCCGGTCCCGACCCGCCGTGCCGCGGCAAGTGAGCGGGCGGCGGGGTGCATTCACCTGGCTCGGCACCCAATTGCGCGGCTGCCGTGATCATTGGGGCCACGTACGCTGCCCTGGTGACCCGCCCCACCCTCCTGGTCGTCGAGCACGCCGAGACCTGCGGCCCGGGGGCCTTCGAGGGCTGGCTGGCCGAAGCGGGGCTGCACCTGGAGCTCCTCCGTCCGTACCAGG
Source organism: Jiangellales bacterium (assembly GCA_035462375.1). Lineage (GTDB taxonomy): Bacteria > Actinomycetota > Actinomycetes > Jiangellales > Jiangellaceae > DASTQL01. The sequence continues at coordinate 14,397 of DATHUJ010000073.1, read as the reverse complement.
GCGACTCGGTCCCGGACCACGTCCCCGCCGACGGGCTGCTGGTCCTCGGGGGACCGATGGCCGCCTGGGAGGACGACGTCGCCCCGTGGCTCCCGGCGGTCCGTGACCTCCTGCGCCGCGCGGTGGCCGACGGCACCCCCACGCTCGGCATCTGCCTGGGCATCCAACTGCTCGCCCTCGCCCTCGGCGGCGAGGTCACCAAGGCCCCGTACGGGCCGGAGCTCGGGGCCCCCCGCGTCCGCCCCCGACCCGGGGCCGGAGCCGACGAGCTGCTCGGCTGGCTCCCGCCCACTGGCGTCCCGGCCGTCCAGTGGCACAGCGACGCGGTCGTCACGCCGCCGCCCGACGTGGTCTGGCTCGCCGAGAGCGACGCCTACCCCTACCAGGGATTCCGCGTCGGCCCGGCCGCCTGGGGGGTCCAGTTCCACCCGGAGGCGACGCCGCCGATCGTCGCCAGGTGGCGCGACGAGGAGTCGGTCGACCTGGCCGCCGCCGGGGTGGACATGGCCACGCCGTACGAGGAGGTCGAGCGGGAGGCCCGTACGCACCCCGAGGCCTGGCGACCGCTGGCCGAATGCTTCGCCGGTGTGGTCGCCGCCGGAGCGGCCCTCCCGCGCACCGGCTCGTAGGGTGAGGGAGTGACCGCTCCGCTGCCCCAGCATCCGATCGTCCTCGAGCTCGACCTGACCGCCGAGGTCCTCGAGGCCGTCCCGCACGACCCCGTGGGCCGGATCGCGGCCCGCCGACGTACCGCTCTCCGCGACCTCGTCGAGGGGCTCCGCCGCGCACTTGACGACGACCAGGTGGTCGGGCTCGTGGCCAAGGTCGGCCCGGCGTCGACCGGGTTCGCGCGGGTGCAGGAGGTCAGGGAGGCGGTCCGCGACTTCGCCTCCTCGGGCCGGCCCACAGTGGCCTGGGCGGAGAGCTTCGGGGAGTTCGGCCCCGGGTCCGTCCCCTACTACCTGGCAACGGCGTTCGACCAGATCTGGCTCCAGCCCTCGGGCGACGTGGGCCTGACCGGTGTCGTCGTCGAGGCGCGCTTCCTCCGTGGCACGCTCGACAAGCTCGGCGTCACCCCGCAGTTCGGCCAGCGCCACGAGTACAAGAACGCCGCCAACACTTTCCAGGAGACCGCCCTCACCGACGCGCACCGCGAGGCACTGTCCGGCATCGCCACCTCCGTGGCCGACCAGATGGTCGCGGGGATCGCGGACGCGCGCCGGCTCACGGGCGACCGGGTCCGCGAACTCCTCGACCGCGCCCCGCTGTCGGCCGCCGAGGCACTGGAGGCCGGGCTCGTGGACCACGTCGGCTACCGCGACGAGGCCTACGCCAGCCTCCGCGCACGCGTGCCGGGCGACACGCGGCTCCGCTACCTCGCCCGCTACCGTGCGGGTGCCGCCACCAAGCTCGCCCGTGCCGTGCGCCTGCCGCGAGAACGCGGGCGGGTCGCGCTGGTGCACGCCGTGGGTCCCGTACGGAGTGGGCGCTCCGGGCGCGGGCCGCTCGCTGGCCAGTCCATCGGGTCCGACACCGTCACCGCGGCGCTGCGCGCGGCCGGCCGCGACGAGCACGTGCGGGCGGTCGTCCTCCGCGTGGACAGCCCCGGCGGCTCGTACGTCGCCTCCGATGCGATCTGGCGCGAGGTCGCCCAGCTGCGGCGGCACGGCACACCGGTGGTCGCGTCCATGGGGGACGTCGCGGCGTCCGGGGGCTACTTCGTCGCCATGGGCGCCGACGCGGTCGTCGCCCAGCCGGGCACGATCACCGGCTCGATCGGCGTGCTCGCCGGCAAGGCGGTCGTCGACGGGCTGCTCGGCCGCGCCGGCATCGGGTACGACGACGTCGCCGTGGGCGAGCGGGCCCGGATGTTCTCGAGCACCCACGGCTTCGACGACGCCGAGTGGGCGATGCTCGACGGCTGGCTCGACCGGGTCTACGAGGACTTCGTCGGCAAGGCCGCTGCCGGCCGCGGGATGACCCGGGACCAGGTGCACGAGGTCGCCCGCGGCCGGGTCTGGACGGGCGCCGATGCCCGCGACCGGGGCCTCGTCGACGAGCTCGGTGGCCTGTCGCGGGCCGTGGAGCTGGCCCGCCGCCGCGGGGGCTTGCCGGACGACGCGCCCCTCGTCCCGTTTCCGCGTGTCTCGCCGCTGGAGCGACTCCGACCGCCGGAGTCCAGCGAGGACGCGGCCGCCGCCTCGGTCGTGCTCGGCGCCTGGGGCCCCGTCGCCGCGCTGGCCACGCGGCTCGGGCTCTCCGCCGGAGGCCCGCTCCTCCTCCCGTACGACCTCCGGATCCGCTGACACCTGGGGTACGGGTGGGGGCCCGGCCGAGACCCGGGCCGCACGGTGATCTTGTGGGGCCTGGGTGGCGTCGGGCTGGGTGCGTGGGGCGGAGATCGCCGTGTGCCGCCGGTCCCGGGGTGCGGGACCCGAGCCGCACGGTGATCATCGCATCCGCCGCTACAAGATCACCGTGGGTCCACCGTCCCGCCCACCGGCACGCGGCCCCCACGCTGATCACTCCGCCCACCGGCACGCGGCTTTCACGCTGAACACGCCGCCCACCGGGCATCCGGGCCACCCCCAGCCCGATCCCCGTGGCCCCAACCGGCCCGCCGGATAGGTTGACCACGTGGCGGACGGGGTGCGCATCTCGGACACCGGGAGGCTCGCGCGCCTCGGGTTCCAGGACCCGACCAGAGCCGCCCGCCGCCTCGGCGACCCCGCGCTGGGCGATCTCGCCGAGACCGACGACGTCCTGACCGGCCTCGGTGATGCCGCCGACCCCGACCTCGCCCTGCTCGGCCTGACCCGGCTCGCCGAGGCCGCCCCGGACCGGGACGAGCTGCTCAAGGCCGTCCGGACCGACGAGGGCCTGCGGACCCGCCTGCTCGCGGTGCTGGGCCTCTCCTTGGCGCTGGGCGAGCACCTGGCCCGCCACCCCCGGCACTGGCGGGACCTCCTCGACTCCCCGGGGCCTGCCACGGCTGAGGGCCTGCGGGCGGACCTGCTGCGATCCGTCGGCGCGGATCCCGAGAGCCCGGCCCCCACGTCCGCCGACGACGGCCGACCCGCGATGGAGGCCCTCCGGATCGCCTACCGCCGCCACCTGGTCGGGCTCGCCGCCCGTGACCTGGCCGACGGCGAAGCCGTCTCGGCCGTCGCCGCCGAGCTGGCCGACCTCGCCGCAGCGGCGCTCGAGGCCGGCCTGGCGATCGCCCGGGCCGGACTGGCTCCCGACGCCGAACCCTGCCGCCTCGCCGTCATCGGGATGGGCAAGTGCGGCGGTCGCGAGCTCAACTACATCAGCGACGTCGACGTCATCCTGGTCGCCGAACCGGTGGGTGGCGGGGACGAGCGGGCTGCGCTGGCCACCGCCACCGACCTGGCTCGGCGGATGGTGCACGCCTGCTCCGCCGCCACGGCCGAGGGCTCGCTCTGGGCCGTCGACACCGCTCTCCGGCCCGAGGGCAAGAACGGCCCTCTCGTCCGCACCCTCGCCAGCCACGTCTCCTACTACGAGCGCTGGGCCAAGACCTGGGAGTTCCAGGCCCTGCTCAAGGCCCGCCCCGTCGCCGGGGACGTCGAGCTCGGGCAGGCCTACGTCGACGCCGTGGGCCCCTTGATCTGGCGCGCGGCCGACCGGGACAACTTCGTCGAGGACGTGCAGGCCATGCGCCGCCGGGTGGAGGCGCACATCAAGCCCGGTGAGGCGGACCGGCAGCTCAAGCTCGGCCCCGGTGGGCTGCGCGACGTCGAGTTCGCCGTCCAGCTCCTGCAGCTCGTGCACGGCCGCTCGGACGTCTTCCTCCGCAGCCCCACCACCCTGCACGCCCTCGAGCAGCTGTCCACCCGCGGCTACGTGGGGCGCACCGACGCCGGTGAGCTGGACCGCGCCTACCGCTTCCTGCGCACCCTGGAGCACCGGATCCAGCTGCACCGCCTGCGCCGGACGCAGATGGTCCCGGAGAGCGAGGCCGACCTCCGCCGGCTCGGCCGCTCGCTCGGCCTGCGCACGGACCCGGTCGCCGAGCTCACCGAGACCTGGCGCCGGCACGCCCGGGAGGTGCGCCGCCTCCACGAGAAGCTCTTCTACCGACCCCTGTTGGCAGCCGTCGCCCGGCTGCCCGGTGAGGAGGCGCGGCTCACCCCCGAGGCGGCCAAGGAACGCCTGGTCGCCCTCGGCTACGTCGACCCCGCCGGGGCCCTCCGCCACATCGAGGCCCTGACGAGCGGGCTGTCCCGACGGGCGGCGATCCAACGCACCCTGCTGCCGGTGATGCTGGGCTGGTTCGCCGACGGGCCCGACCCGGACGCCGGGCTGCTCGGCTTCCGCCAGGTCAGCGAGGCGCTCGGCTCGACGCACTGGTACCTCCGGTTCCTGCGCGACGAGGGAGCCGCCGCCGAGCGGCTCGCCACCGTTCTCGCCTCCAGCAGGTACGCCACCGACCTGCTGATGCGGGCCCCCGAAGCCGTCGCCATGCTCGGCGACACCGACGACCTCGCCCCCCGGAGCCGGGAGGCCGTGGAACCGGAGGCCCTCCGTTCGGCCGAGCGCCACACCGACCCCGTCAACGCCATCGCCGCTGTCCGCGCCGTACGCCGTCGCGAGCTCTTCCGTACGGCGGTCGCCGACCTGCTCGGACTCGCCAGCGTCGAGCAGGTCGGGGAGGGGCTGACCGCGGTTGCCGCCGCCACGCTCGAAGCAGGGCTGGCCGCTGCCGTACGGACGGTGCAGGCCGAGCGCCGCGAAGAGCTGCCCACCCGCCTGGCCGTCATCGCCATGGGCCGGTTGGGCGGCCACGAGATGTCCTACGCCTCGGACGCCGACGTCGTGTTCGTCCACGAGCCGCTCCCGGGTGTGGCCGAGGACGAGGCGGCCCGGGCCGCGCTCGAAGTGATCAACGAGCTGCGCCGGATGCTCGCGGTGCCGATGGCCGACCCGCCCCTGCCGGTCGACGCCGACCTCCGCCCCGAGGGCCGCAACGGCCCGCTGGTGCGCAGCCTCGCCTCGTACGAGGCCTACTACGCGCGCTGGGGCGAGGTCTGGGAACGCCAGGCCCTGCTGAGGGCCGAGCCGCTCTGCGGTGACCGGGACCTGGCCGATCGCTTTATGGCCGTCGTGGACCCGCTGCGGTGGCCCGACGGCGGGCTCGGTCCCGAGCAGGTTCGGGAGGTCCGGCGGATCAAGGCCCGGGTGGAGTCCGAGCGCCTGCCCCGCGGCGCGGACCCGTCGCGGCACACGAAGCTCGGTCCGGGCGGGCTGTCCGACGTCGAGTGGACGGCCCAGCTCCTGCAGCTCCGCCATGCGCACGAGGCCCCGGCGCTGCAGACCACCCGCACGCTCGAGGCGCTGGACGCAGCCGTCGGCGCGGACCTGCTCGCCCCCGGGGACCGCGACGCCCTGGCGACGTCGTGGCGGACGGTCAGCCGGGTGCGCAACGCCGTGCTGCTGGTCCGCACCCGCAGCTCGGACGAGCTGCCGCGGGACACCCGGGAGCTTGCCAAGGTGGCCCGGGTGCTCGGCTACGAGCCGGGGGAGACGGCGGCCTTCCTGGACCACTACCGCAGGGTGACGCGGCGGGCGCGGGGCGTGGTGGACCGGGTGTTCTTCGGCGCCTGAGGTGTCCCAAGATTGCCGGGCGACGTGGTGACTGGCTGACGTTGGTCCACTCATCGGCGCGACAACGCATCACGATTTCCTGGCGACCTGCTGACGTCGGTGCGCTCACCGGAGCGGCAGCGCATCGTGATCGCGCGGGGGCGGGGCCTTCATGCGACCCGAGCCCGTCGACCCCGAGCCCGAGCCCGACAGCCCTGACGACTCCCGGGCCACGACAGACGACGAGGCCGCCGGAACACCCAGGGTGTCCGGCGGCCTCGGCCGCTGTCAGTCGTGCGTCAGAGGGGACGGACGTTGTCCGCCTGCGGGCCCTTCTGGCCCTGCGTCACCTCGAACTCGACGCGCTGGTTCTCGTCCAGCGAGCGGAAGCCGCTCGACTGGATGGCCGAGTAGTGCACGAAGACATCGGGACCACCGCCGTCCTGCGCGATGAACCCGAAGCCCTTCTCGGCGTTGAACCACTTCACGGTGCCCTGTGCCACTGCTTGCTCCTCCAGGAGAGGCCGTCAAGTCCCGCCCTGTGCGGGACTTGCTGAGGTGCGGTCAATCGACGGTCCCTGCTCCCGGGAGCTGCCTGGCACCGGATCCGGCACAGGCGGCCTCGGTCGAACCAAGACTGCGATGCAACTGCGGTACAGATCGTAGAGCCTCCCACCGGACGAGGGCCAATCTTCGTCCACACGTCGGTACGGCGTGTCCCCTGCGTCGCGCTGGTCCGGGTGCCCCGGCCACCGGGCGACGAGGGCGCGACGGCTGTCCGGTCAGCTCGAGGGCGGTGCGGCTCCCGCCGCCTCGTGCACCCGCGCCCGGGTCCAGTCGTAGACCACAGCGGTCCCGAGTAGCACGTCCTGGAGCGATCGCCGCCGGGGGCTCACGACGACCCAGGCCAGGCCGATCGGCACCAAAGTGCAGAGCACGGCGCGCACCAGGGCCCCGGACCAGCGCAGGTGCCGGCTGGACCGGGCCACCACCCGGAGCCCGAGCAGGGCGGTGCCGTACGTGCGGCCGGTGGTGGCCCAGCCGGACGTCTGGTAGGCGACGGCCAGCCCGGCTCCCAGGAGCAGCAGCGGGCCGAAGCCGGGCCTCGGCCACTGGAAGGTCAGCGGCGACCAGGCGAAGACCAGTCCCGCCCAGGCGAGGTAGATCCCGGCCACCCCGAGACCCACGACCGCGACGTCGACCAGCGCGGCGAGCCCGCGGGTGACGATGCCGGCGACCTCGCCCTGGTGCGGTGGGGGGACGGGGACGGGCACGTCGGCTCACGGCGCCGAAGGCAGGGCCGGTCGGCGTCGCAACCGGATCCGGTCGACCAGCCGTGCGACGGCGTCGTCGGCAGCCATCCCCTGGAGGCGGACCTCCTCGACGGTCTCGGTGGCGAGCGATCCCGTCGACTCGCGCACGATGTCCGGCAGGCCGATGCCGTCCACGACCTCCTGGGCGATGCCCACCAGGTCGACCCGGTCGAGGATCGCCTCCACGTCGACCCGGGCGACCGCGCCGTCGAGGTCGGCTCGGGCGACGACGGCGTCCACGTCGAGTCGGGCGGCCACGCGGTCCAGGTCGAGCCGCTCGGCCACCGCGTCCACGTCCAGCCTTCGAGCCACCGCGTCGACGTCCAGCCGCTCGGCGACGGCGTCCAGGTCCACCTGATCGAGGACGTACGCGACCAGGCTCCCGACCGTCGACCGAATCCGGACCTCCGCCGAGGAGGCCAGCCCCTCGCGACGCCGACGGCCGTCCTCGGCCAGTCGGCCCACCGAGTCCCGCCCCCGGCGCACGACCTCGGGCGCCACCACCTCCGCGGCCGTGCGCGCCAGCGCAGCCGTCCGGCCGGCCGCGCGCAGCGGCCCGAGCCCCAACCGGACGGTTCCCCGGGCCGCCCCCGCAGCGCCGCCGAGCACCGTCGTCGCCACCCGGGCCGTCGCCCCGACAGCGGCGTCCCCCCACCTGGGCAGGTGCGTCGGCAACGGCCTGTCCTCCATGGTCGGATAGAACCCCCGGCGAAACACTCTCGGCATCCCCCGCGCCGGGTGAGCCGCATCGGGGCGGGCGGCAGCGCTAGTCGTCCCCTGCCGAGGCCGTCGCGGTGTTCTCCCGGACGATCGTGCCGCTCTCCGTCTCCTCCACGAACTGCTCCGAAGTCGCCTCGACGGTCGGCCCGTTCGTGGGCGTCACCACCGTCGTCTCCGTCTCCACCTCGACCTCGGTCTCCGTGACGGTCGTCCCGGTGCCGGCCGGCGACGGCGTCGGACCGGTCTCGAGCGTGCGGTCGGCGACGCCGAGGATCCCTCCGATCACCAGCCCGGCCAGCACCGCGCCGGTCCACGACCGTCCTGCCATGAGCACCTCGTTGGAGGTCGAGAGTCGCCCCCGTCGGGGCCCCGTGTGATCTTCACGGTACGTCGGGAGCCCACGGTCCCCCGGCAGGCGCGCCGACCGGAGCCGGCCCGAACCCGACAGCCGCCCACGTCAGGAGAGGGCCGCGTCGAGGAACCCGACGACGGTCGCCGCCCACTCCTCGGGTGCGGTCCGCAGGCCCCCGGTGTGCGAGCTCCCCCGCACCACCCACACCTCGAGGTGGTCAGGGGCGGCCTGCCGGAGCGCCTCGGCCGCGTGCTGCTCGTCGGGCACCTCACCGGCCGCGATCAGCAGCACCGGGCCGGCCGCCGCGACGGCGTCCCGCAGGGCGGTCGGCGGCTCGGCGCCGCTCAGCAACCCGACCAGCCAGGTCTGCACCCGGTGCACGTCCTGCGTGACCGTCCCGCGCCACCCGTACGCCTCCGACAGCCAGCCCAGGTCGAAGGCGCCGCGGCCGGTCGCTCCCTCGGCCACCACCGCGCGGACCCGCGAGTCGGTCCCCGCTGCCCCGAGTGCCTCCTCGCCGCCCATGGATAGCCCCACCGCAGCGATCCGGTCGGGTTCCACGTCCGGCTGCGCCGCCAGGAACGTCACCGCCCCGGCGACGTCCTCCTCCCCGTACCAGCCCCAGTCCATCGCCCGCCCGCCGCTGTCACCGTGCCCGCGCGCGTCCAGCAGGAGCACTCCGTACCCGTGCGCCGCGAGGACCGCCGCGTGGTCGACGACCGACGCGCTCGTCGAGCCCGAACCGTGCAGCAGCACGACGGCGGCACCGTTCCCCGACGGTACGTACGAGGCGGCGAGCTCCACGCCGTCCGGCGTCGGCAGTCGCACCTCGCGGTGGTCCAGCCCCACCGAGGCTGGTGTCCGGCCGGCCTCGGTGGGCGGGACCGTGGTCACCGCGAGAGGCACGGCCAGCACGTAGACCAGCACGAGCGCCACCGAGGCGGCCAGCGGGAGGACGAGGAGCCGCCACCAACCCCGTACGGAGCGGGCCAGACCGACCACGGCGAGCGCCAGCAGCACGAGCCCGAGGCCGAGGGCCACCAGCCCGGCGACGGCGAGAAGGGACCACCCGGCCTTGACCGTGTACGGGAGACCGACGCCCACCCCGAGGGCGGTGAGCAGCACCCCGAGGAGCAGGACGACCACCGCCTCCCAGCCGCGCGGGACCACGGGGCTGCGCGGCGGTGGAGGCGACCGACGCAGCACGGCTCAGGTCCCCGAGCGAGCAGCCCGCCGGAGGCCGATGGTCAAGAGGACCGCGCCGCCCAGCAGGAAGGCCGCGCCGAGCACGAGCAGGCCGACACCGGCCCAGGGGAGCCACGGCAGCGTGACACCCACGTCGCCGGTCACCGTGACTCCCGGGGCGGCGTCGGGGTTCATCACGACGAGCGACCACCGGCCGGCACGTGGTGTCCAGACGAGCTCCTGCTCGCCGGTCCCGACGGAGGTCGTCTCCCAGAACGCGGCGTCCTCCGGCGCGGTCGTCGGGGCCGTCCCGGGAATGTCGCGACCCGTCCACGAGTCCTCGGTCGCCATCGTGCGGGCGACACCGGCCAGGTAGGCGTCCACGTCCCGGTCCCGGGCGATCCCGACGAAGACCGGTGTGTCGCCGTCTGACGGGGTGACGCGGACGCGCCCGTCACCCAGCACGTCGGCGACGAGCCCGCTGTCGGGCCCCGGGGCCACCAGGAGCACGTCCCCCACCACGTACGCGTAGCCGTCGGTCGAGAGCGTCTCGACGTCGGTGGTGACGTACCCGTCGTCCCTCGTGACCTGGTTGGCGACGAGCACCCCCGTACCGCCGGCGAACAGGCCGAAGGAGGTGAGGACGAGGACGGAGCCCACGACGACGGCGATCACGCGGCCGGCGGTCCAGCCGGTGGGCGGGGGCGGTGCGGGTGCCTGCTCCACCGCCGGCACGGCGTCGTGCGGAGCGGCTGCGGACGGAGGAGGTGGACCTTCCCAGGTCATCAGGAGTCCGGCCTCGGGCTCGTGCGGTCCCTGGTCGAGCCGGAAGGGTGGGTAGCGGTCGGTCATCAGCCCGACGTAGGCCGCCACCCGCAGCACCCAGCGGTTGAGGCCGAGCAGCAGGTCGTAGACGGACCGGGGGTAGCTGCCCGTGAAGGCCAGCACCACCGCGGCGACCAGGACGAGGATGCCGACGAGGCCGCTGCCCCAGAGCAGCTGGGTCTCGTCCCCCCGCCAGGCGACCCAGGTCCCGCTGCCCAGGAAGAGGCTGACGACGATGTAGTGGGGGATGGCCAGCAGCCACCACTTGACGAGCACCAGCCCGCGGGACAGGTGCTCCGGGTAGTCCACTTGGAGGTGGGCCGGGTACTCGGGGACCTCGGACAGGGTGAACGGGGGGTACTGGTCCGTGGCCAGCGCCCCGTACGAGTAGTAGGCCACCCGCCAGGACCAGCGCAGCACCCCGACGTTGAAGTCGAAGATCGCGCGTGGGTAGCGGCCGGTCACCAGGATGGCGACGAAGGCCACCAGGCTGAGCACGACGAAGGCCGCCCAGAGGAAGGCGAGCACGATGTAGTGCGGGATGGCGAGCAGCCACTTGACGAGCCACAGCCACCGGGATACGGCGGCCGGGCGGTCGGTGGCGTCGACGTGCACCGGGTACGGCTGGAGCGGTGCGGTGGGCGGGGGAGGGGCAGTGGTGGTGACCGCCATCGTTCTCACTTCCTCGTGGACGGCGGATGTCGGTGGAGGCGTCTCGGCCTCACCTTCACGCTGCACCTCGCGCCGAGCCGGCGGCAGAGGACAACGGCCCACGGGCGCATGCGGACGAATCGGGTGGTGGGCTCCGGACGGCATCCGCCGCCACAGGGTGACGCCTAGGTCAGTCCGTCGAGGGCACGAGGATCCCGCGGCCGCGCAACCGTCCGGCGTCGAGGTCGTCCATCGCCTGGTTGACCGCGTCCAGAGGGTAGGTGTGGGTCAGCATCGTGACCTTGCCAGCCGCGTTCAGCGCCATGAGCTCGACCAGGTCGTTGTAGCTGCCCACGAGGTTCCCGATGACGTTGCGCTCGGTCGAGATCACGTCGATGGCGGGGATGTCGACCCGCCCGCCGTACCCGATCACGAAGTCGCTGCCGGCCCGCCGGGTCATCGTCCAGCTGTCCCGCTCGGCTCCGCGCTCACCGACGAAGTCGAGGACGACCTCCGCGCCCTTACCGTCGGTCAGGTCGAGGACCCGGTCGACGTGGCGGCCGTCGACGACGACGGTCTCGTCGGCACCCCAGTCCCCGGTCAGGGAGAGCGCCTCCGCGTTGGGATCGAGGACGACGATGCGGGTGGCGCTCATTGCCCGCAGGCACTGGATGCCGATGTGCCCGAGGCCCCCCGCTCCCATGACGACACAGGTGCTGCCGGGGTGCAGCAACGGGACCGCCTTCTTCACGGCGTGGTAGGCCGTGAGTCCGGCGTCCGCCAGTGCCGCGACGTCGGCCGGTTCGACACCGGCCGCGAGCTTGACCACGGACCGCGCGGAGGTCTTGAGGTAGTCGGCCATCCCGCCGTCGGTGTCGATGCCCGGGAAGTCGCTGGCCTCGCAGTGCACGTCGTCGCCAGCCCGGCAGGCTCGGCAGAAGCCACACGTCACCAACGGGTGCAGGATGACGGCGTCGCCCACCCCGACGTGCTCGACAGCCGGGCCGACGGAGTGGACCCAGCCCGCGTTCTCGTGGCCGAGCGTGTAGGGCAGCGCGACGTTGCTCTTCTCCGCCCACTGGCCCTCGACGATGTGCAGGTCCGTCCGGCACAGACCGGCGCCGCCCACCCGGACGACCACGTCGAAGGGTCCCTGGGCCTGCGGCTGCGCGACGTCCTCGACGACGGGTCGCTCGTCGTACCGGTGCAGTCGGACCGCCTTCATCACGCCTCCCGGAGGGGTGGGGCGGCCCCGGTGGTCGCCCTCCGCTCGGGCTCAGGCAAACAGGACGGAGCAGCCGACGCCAGGGCCACAGGACGCTTGTTGCGGTCGATTTGGTCGGCGGAGAATTCGCGGACCGGCACCGAGGGAGAGGAGACGACCATGACCACGCGGACGCCCGAGGAGGTCTTCGCCCACCACGGGCAGGCGCTGGGTGCCGAGGACCTCGAGGACATCGTCGCCGACTACCGCGAGGACGCCGTCCTGGTCGTCCAGAAGCGGGTTTACCGGGGCAAGGACGGGGCGCGGCAGGTCTTCACCCAGCTCCTGCGCGACGTGCCACAGGCGCAGTGGGAGCTGGACACGACGTTCGCCGACGACGTGCTCTACCTCGAGTGGAAGGCCACCGGGGGCGGGCGCAGGGTCCAGGACGGCATCGACACGTTCATCTTCCAGGACGGCATGATCCGGGTGCAGACCGTCGTCTACACGGTCCAGCAGCTCTGACGTCACAGGCCACGCGCTCGCGCGGACGGATGATCATCGGCGGACGGATCGGGCGGGCCCGCGCGCCTGCCCGATCCGCGGACCGATGATCATCTGCCCGCCCGCCCGCCCGCCACGTGGGCATCACTGCCGGCCTCGCCCGACCCGGGCCTACCCTGTGTCGGTGGAGCACGATCTGCGCCGACGCGTCTCGCGCACCCGCCCGGGGCGAGTCGTGTACCGCCTCAAGGAGCGGTTGACCTTCGGCAGCACGAGCCTCTACTGGGAACGGCGCTACTCCCGGGGAGGCACCAGCGGCCCCGGCTCCTACGGTCGCCAGGCCGGCTGGAAGGGCCAGGTGGTCAACCACCTCGTCGACGAGCTGGGCATCACCTCGGCCGTCGAGCTGGGGTGCGGCGACGGCAACCAGCTACGCTACTGCGACTGGCCTCGCTACCTGGGACTCGACGTGAGTGGCGCAGCGGTGCGGCGCTGCATGGAGGCCTTCGGCGCTGACGACTCGAAGAGCTTCGCCCGCTACGACCCTGCGGCGTGGTGGGACGCCGCGGGATGGTTCACCGCCGACGCCGCCGTGTCCTTGGAGGTGATCTTCCACCTCGTCGAGGACGACGTGCTCGAGCGCTACCTGCGGACCCTGTTCGCGCTCGGGCGGCGGTACGTCATCGTGTGCTCGACCGACCGCGACGACGTGCCCGCCGGGGCGCATGAGCGGCACCGTCGGTGGACCCCGCTGGTGGCCGACCTCGCTCCCGGGTGGCGGGAGCTCCGGAGGATCGACCCGCCGGCGGACGTGGGCCTGCTCGCGGGCTTCGTCGTCTACGGCCGCGCGGACGCCTGAGGAGAACCTGCGGAAACCCGGCTTCCGGGAGCCGGACGCTGCGTCGTCGTGCATCCTGAGCCGGTGCCTCATTCGTCCCCGCGATCGGTCGCCGTCGTCGGCGGCGGCATCCTCGGACTGGCCGTCGGGCGCGAGCTCACACGACGCTTTCCCGGCGTGCATGTCCTGGTGCTGGAGAAGGAGGACCACCTCGCCTCGCACCAGACCGGCCACAACAGCGGCGTCGTCCACGCCGGGCTCTACTACCCGCCCGGTTCGCTCAAGGCCACCCTGTGCCGCCGCGGCGTGGGTCTGCTCCACGACTTCTGTACGGAGCACGGCATCCCCTACCGCGAGCTCGGCAAGCTGGTCGTGGCCACCGACGAGTCCGAGCTCGACGGGCTGGACGGGATCGAGAAGCGCGCCCGTGCCAACGGGGTTCCCGACCTCGCCAGGCTCGACGCGACCGGGATGCGGGAGGTCGAGCCGTACGTGGCAGGGGTGGCCGCCCTCCACTCGCCGCACACCGCGGTGGTCGACTTCGTCGCGGTCTGCCGGGCCCTCGCCGAGGAGATCACGGCTGCCGGCGGCGAGATCCGGCTGTCGTCCACCGTGCAGGCGGTCCGGGAGACCTCCGCCGGCGTGGAGCTGCTCGTCGGCGGAGTGGTCCACCGGGTCGACCGGATGGTTGCCTGCGCGGGGCTGTGGAGCGACGCCGTGGCCGGGATGCTCGGGGTGTCCGGCGACGTGCGAATCGTGCCGTTCCGCGGTGAGTACCACGCCCTCGCGCCGGCGGTGCGGGACCGGGTCCGAGGACTGATCTACCCGGTGCCCGATCCGCGGTACCCCTTCCTCGGCATCCACCTCACCCGGGGCGTCGACGACGAGGTGCTGGTCGGGCCCAACGCCGTGCTGGCGCTTGGTTACGAGGGTTACCGCTGGCGAGACGTCCGCGTTGGCGACATCCGGCGGGTGCTCGCCTGGCCCGGGACCGTACGGATGGCGCGCCAACACTGGCGCACGGGGGTCCGCGAGGTCTCGAGCTCCCTGTCGCGCCGTCGTTTCGCCGAGGCCGCGAGCCGGTACCTGCCCGGTCTCCGACCCGCCGACCTCCGGCGCGCCGGCGCCGGCGTACGCGCCCAGGCGGTCGGCCGCGACGGGCGGCTGGTCGACGACTTCGTGCTCCAGGACTCCGGGG
>DATHUJ010000072.1:0-9518 GCA_035462375.1 Jiangellales bacterium | reverse complement strand
GGTTCGGCCGGAACCCGGTCGACGGCGCGGACGAGCCGGCGGAGGGTAGCCGCCAGCTCACGCAGGTCGGCGCCCACGAGTGCCTGCGGTCCGTCGCAGAGGGCCTGGTCGGGGTCGGGATGGATGTCGACGAGCAGCCCGTCGGCCCCGACGGCGACTGCTGCGCGGGAGAGGGGGAGCACGAGGTCACGCCGGCCGCCGCTGTGCGACGGGTCGACCACGACCGGCAGGTGCGACAGCTGCTGCACCACCGGCACGGCGGAGATGTCCAGGGTGTTGCGGGTCGACGTCTCGAAGGTCCGGATGCCGCGCTCGCACAGCACGATGTCGAGGTTGCCGCGCTGGGCGACGTACTCGGCCGCCATCAGCCACTCCTCGACGGTGGCTTGCATGCCGCGCTTGAGCATGACCGGCTTGCCGGCCCGTCCGACCGCCTGGAGCAGCGCGAAGTTGTCCATGTTGCGTGTGCCCACCTGGAGCATGTCGGCGTACTCGGCGACGAGTGGCACGTCGTGGGCGTCGACCACCTCGGTGACGACCGCCAGGCCGGTCGTCTCGCGCACCTCGGCGAGGATGCGCAGGCCCTTCTCGCCGAGCCCCTGGAAGGCGTACGGGGAGGTGCGCGGCTTGTAGGCGCCGCCGCGCAGCAACGCCGCCCCGGCGGCCTTGGCCATCTGGGCGGCCTCCAGCGTCTGCTGGGGGGTCTCGACCGCGCACGGGCCGGCGACCAGGGTGAACGTCCCGGGGCCGATCGGGACCCGTTGGCCGGGTCCACCCACGTAGACGACTGAGCGGTCGGGGTGGTGGTGGCGGTCGACGAGCTTGTACGGCGAGGAGACCCGCACGACGTCGGCGACGCCGTCCAGGCCGCGCAGGTTCAGGGCGTGGAAGACCTCGACGTCGCCGACCAGCCCGATGATCGTCCTGGTCACGCCGCGGCTGACGAAGGTCTCGCCCCCGGCGGCGTGGACCCGGTCGGCGACGGCCTCCACTTGCTCGGGCGTGGCGTCCGGGCGCATCACGACGACCATGGCGGGATGGTACGCGTGGCGTCCACGTGATGGGACGAGCGTCCTGTCATACGGGACGGTCCGATGGCTTCCTGGCCCGCCCGGCCGATTCCGCAGGTGTCCTGGCCCGCCCGGGAGGGCGCTAGGTGACCAGATGGGTCACCTCGGCGTCGCGACCGCGGCGGGGCCCGAGCTCCACGACGTACATGGCGGTGAGGACGAGCGCCCCTCCCACCAGCATCCGGGTCGTGAGCACTTCGCCGCCGATGAGCACGGCGAAGGCGGCGGCGAAGACCGGTTCCATGGTCATGACGACGGCGGCCCGTGTGGCCGTCAGGTGGGCCTGGGCCCAGGTCTGCGCGACGAGCGCGAGGGCGCCGGCGACGAGAGCCATGTAGACCATCGCCACCCAGTCGCCGGGTGTCGGAGGGAGGACGACACCGCCCGGCACCGCCCCCAGCCCGCAGACCGCGGCGATGACGACCATCTGGAGCACCGCGAGGCCGTACGCATCCCTGGCGGTGGTCCAGGCGCCGAGGCCCACGATGTGCAGCGCGTAGAGGGCCGCCGAGGCCAGCGTCAGGGTCTCTCCGAGCCCCACCGCGAAGCCCTGCAGCGACAGGGCCGCCAGCCCGACGGTGGCGACCGCGACCGCGATCCACGCCGTACGGCCCACCCGTTCCCGGAAGATCGCGGCGGCCAGGAGCGGGGTGAAGACGACGTACATGCCGGTGATGAAGCCGGAGACGGAGGCGGCGGTGTGTCCGAGGCCCGCGGTCTGCAGCAGCTGCGCCGCGCCGTAGACGAGGCCAAGGAGGACCCCGTGGCGACGAGCCCGAGGTGACAGCCTGCCGATGGCTCCTGGGGAGACCGCCCAGAGCGCCAGCGCCGCGATGGCGAAGCGTACGGCCAGGAAGTCGGCGACGGGGATCCGGTCGAGCGCGTCCTTGATCAGCACGAACGTGGACCCCCACGCGGCCGTGACCGACAGAAGCGCGATGGTGGCCAGTGCAGTGGTGCCCGGAGCCCTGGCCCGGAGGTCGGCGACGCCGGTCATGGCCGCAGCCCCTCGAGCCGGGTCGGGTCATCGGCGAAGGCGTCCGTACTGGTCGGCGTCTCGATGAGCCCTTCACGTACGTGTAGGGCGCGCGCAAGGCCTCCCGCCACGGGCAGGTGGAGGCCGAGCGCCGCCCGAGGCGCGGTGGTCACGACCGACATGCTCTCAGACTCATGACCGGAGGTGCCAATCCGGGCTCAGAGCACGTACACCGTCACCTCGGAGCCGCGGGCCAGCTCGGTGCCGGGCCGCGGCTCCTGCCGCACGACGCGACCGGGTCCGGCGGGGAACAGCTCCACCCGGCGGGCGACCAGGCCGGCTCCCTCGATCGCCTCGACGGCCTCGTCGAAGCTGCGGCCCTCGACCCCCGGCGCCTCCACGAACTCGGCGCCCAGCGACACCACGATCTCGACCACGTCGTCGCGGAAGCCGGTGCCGGAGGACGGCTCCTGGCTGACCACGATCCCCACCGGGACGTCGTCGCTGTAGGCCTCGGACATGCGGACCGTGAAGCCCGCCGCCTCCAGCGTCTGCTCGGCACTGTCGGCCGGGCGACCGACGACGGCGGGGATGTCGATCGTCTCGCGTCCCCTGCTGACCACGAAGGAGACAGGGCTCCCCTCCCGGACCTGCTCGCCGGGCACCACACCCTGCTCGAGGACGATGCCCTCGGGGACCTGTTCGTCGAAGCGCTCCTCGACCTCCCCGGCGACGAGGGACGCCTCGGCGAGGGCGGCCTCCGCGGCCTCGCGGTCGAGCCCGACCAGCTCCGGCACCTCGAAGCGCTGCGGACCGGCCGAGAGCACCACACCCACCGTGCCACCGCGGCGCACCTGCTCGCCCGGCCCCGGGTCGGTCTGGAGGACGACCCCGGCTGCCACGGTCTCCGAGTACTGCTGCTCGTCGGACACCTCGATGCCCAGCCCCGCTTCGGCGGCCCGCGCCTCGGCGGCGGCGACCTCGAGCCCGAGCAGGGACGGCGTCGACGTCCACCTCCCTGCACCCAGCCACCAGGCGCCGGCGGCGACACCGACCGCCAGCAGCAGGACGAGCAGGAATGCGACCGGGCCCTGACGCGACCGGCGCCGCCGCCTCGGGGCCGGCGGGGTCTTCTGCCGACTCGTCGTGTGGCCGATGACGGCCGTACGGGCGTCCGGACCGTCCTGGTCCTGGTCACCCCGTACCGCGGTGTCGTCGGGGGAGACTGCCAGGGCCGCGGCCGCCGACACGCCGGCCGTCTCGAGCGGCTCGGCCAGGAGCGCCGTCGCCTCGGGATCCGTCCCCGCCGCGACCGCCTGCCGTACGCGCCTCAGGGCGGCGAGGAAGGCACCCGCGTCGGCGAAGCGCTCCCGCGGATCGCGCGAGACGGCCTGGAGCACCAGCTCGTCGACGGCTGCCGGGACGGAGGGCTCCGTCCAGGACGGCGGCGGCACGTCCGACTCGATGTGCTTGTGCACGATCACGTAGTCGGTCGGCCCGTCGTGCGGCGGGCGGCCGGTGAGCAGCTCCCACAGCAGGATGCCGGCCGAGTACACGTCCGACCGGGGTGTGGCCGGCTCGCCGAGCGCCTGCTCGGGTGAGATGTAGGCCACGGTGCCGAGCAGCACCCCGCGGGTGGCCGTGGAACCGGCGTCGACCGCCCGGGCCAGCCCGAAATCGGCCACCTTGACGCGGCCGTCCATGCCCACGAGGACGTTCTCGGGCTTGACGTCCCGGTGGACGATGCCCGCGGCATGGGCGGCTGACAACGCCCCGAGGACGTGCTCCAAGACCTCCAGCGCGGTCACCGCCGGCAGCCGGCCCTGCGAGCGCAGCACGTGGCGGAGGGTCCGGCCACGGACGAGCTCCATCGCCAGGTAGACCAGGCCGTCGTCCTCGCCCTGGTCGTAGACCGCCACGACGTCCGGGTGCGAAAGCCGGGCGGCCGACCGCGCCTCGCCGATGAACCGGGTGACGAAGTCGTGGTCCTCGGCCAGGCCCTGGTGCATCACCTTGAGCGCGACCTCCCGCTCCAGCCGGGTGTCCAGCGCCTCGTAGACGGTCGCCATCCCGCCCTTCGCGAGGCGCGAGCCGATGCGGTAGCGACCGTCGAGCAGACGGCCCGCCGGTGCGTCGGAGACGTGCAGGTCCACCCGGCGAGTGTAGGGTCCGCCGCCCACCCCGCTCCCGGTGCGCCACCACGCTCGGTCAGCCCGGGTTCTCGAACTGGAACTGCACCCGGACCTCGTCGTTCATGGGCACGACGAGGGTCGTGCCGCTCGTCGACCACTGTGCGGGGACGAGGAACATGGCCTCCCCGCCCTTGACCAGCAGCAGCCGGAGCTGGCGGTAGCGGTACCGGAAGGCCTGGCCGTCCTCGAACTCCAGCACGCTCTCGTCGATGACCGGGTTCTTGACGTACAACCTCTCCTTCGTGTCCAGGATGACGCTCGGCAGCTCGTGGAGGCGCGCTGCTAGGACCTCCGCCTGCCCTCGTCCGGACCACTGCGCGAGCGTGGACGTGGTCCAGAAGACGCTGGCGGCCACCACGCCGAGGGCGAGGACAGTGGCCAGGCTGCGCGACGAGCGCGGCGTTCGCTTCCCGGCGGCGTCCGTGGAGATGGTGACGACATGCCGACCGTAGGCCAGCAGGACGGTCCCGACGGCGAGGCACAGCGGCACGACGAGGTCGTAGACGTGCCAGTCGCGGACGGCTTGGACCGGGTAGGAGACCATCAGGACGACACCGGCCAACAGCACGAGCCCTCCTGCCCTCACAACCCAGCGGGCCGGGCGACGAAGACGCGCCCGCCCACGGTCCCGGTCGGCCGCCAGCTCGAGGACATGGGCGTGCAGCCACAGCCCCATCATGCCGACCAGGAGGAGCCCGACGAGGGGCACGAACAGCGGACGGGGGCTGCGCATGAGGAAGTCCTGCGTGCTCAGACCCACGGCGTCCACGTCGACACCGAAGTACTCGTACATCGCGCGGGTCGAGGCGTAGCCGAAGTACAGCAGCAGGGCCGACACCACCGTCACCGGTGCCACGACCGTCGTGCCCATGCTCACCCACCGCTCGAGCGAGCCTCCACCGGCCTCCGGCGGAGTCGTGGTGATCCGCCCCGTCGACGCGGTGTCGGCGCTCGATCCGTCAGCGGTGTCGGACCGCGAGCCGTCAGGTGCTGTCAACGTCGTCGCCGGGGTCGTCGCCGGGGTCGTCGCCGGGGCTGCCGTCGGGCTGTCCGTCGCTGCTTTCAGGCTGTCCGTCGCCGGGCTGCTCGTCGTCGGGTTGCCCCTCGCCGGTGCCGCCGCCGCCCTCGGGCGTCTCCTCTCCGCCGTTGCCATCGCCGGTTCCCTCCTCCTGGTCGAAGACCAGGGCACGTAGCGCGAGGCCGCTGGTGAAGGTCACGGGCGTACCCGGCTCGACCACGGCACAGGCGCCCTCGCGGGTCTGGCAGGTGGCGCTGAACGACATGGACAGCAGGCCGTCGGGTTCCCCGGACCCGGGCGACCACCGCAGGCCCACGCTGCAGGCCGGCTCCTCCTCCGCTGCGCGGAAGACGAATCCCGGGCACAGCGGTGCCTTGCCCTCCTCGTCACAGGCCCGGTCCTCCAGCCCGAAGACCCCCGCGGGGCCGACCGAGACGGCCTCGACACGAGCGTCCTCGGCGAACTCGTCCGAGAGAATGACCCGCAGGCAGCCGGTCGGCGAGTCCGCGCTGAGCGTCGGCTCGTCGCCCTTGCCTATGCCGGGCCCGGCGATGGTGGCCGAGCCCTGGGGTCGCGCCGGGGGCCGCGGCTCCTCGGGATCCGTTCCCTCGGGCCTCGGGGTCGAGGGGACGCCGGTGGCAGTGTCCTCACCACTCTGGCCTTCCCCGGGGGCTGCCGTGCTCGTGGGGTCGGCGAGCGTTCCGGAGCCGGCGGCCAGGTCTTCCGGCCCGCTGGTACCGGCGCTCCCGCAGGCGACCACGAGGAGCAGCAGCGCTGTCGTCGCCGTGAGGCGTGGTCCGGTCGATCGGTGCACGGCCATCTCGACGTCACCCCCTGGAGGACGTCGGCGCGTCCTGTCCGGGCTGCACATGTTTGCCCTGCTGGTGCAGGTCTCTACGGGAGTGAGCAGCCCGCAGGCTCGCTGATACGTCCGTGGGGTGAGCCCGGTTCTCGGGGTGGGGGAACCGCGACGCGGCCCGGGCTAAGGTCGCCGCCGTGGTCGGGCCAGCGCACGTCGCCGTCGTCGGCGGCGGCCTGGCCGGCCTGGGTGTCGTCCGAGCGCTCCGGGAGCGCGGCCACGCCGGCCGCATCTCCTTGCTCGGTGCGGAGCCGTACCCGCCCTACGACCGGCCGCCGCTGTCCAAGGGCGTGCTGCTGCGGGACGAGCTGCCCGACCCGACCATCGAGGCCGACTGGGCCGCGCTCGACGTCGACCTGCGCCTCTCCGAGCCGGCCGTGGCGTTGACGGACACCGGTGTGGTGACCGCCCGCGGCCCGGGCCCGCTGGACGCCGACGCCGTCGTGGTCGCGTGCGGGGCGGAGCCCGTACGGCTGCCGGGGGACGGCGAGGCGGTCCACCTGCGGACGAGGGACGACGCCATACGGCTGCGGGCGGCCCTGTCGCCGGGCGCCCGGGTGGTCGTCGTCGGCGCGGGCTGGATCGGCGCTGAGGTGGCGACGGCGGCAGCGGTACGGGGGTGCGAGGTCACCGTCCTGGAGGCTGCCCCCACCCCGCTGGCGGCCGCCCTGCCCGCGGAGGTCGGCCGGCTGACGGTCGCCTGGTACGGGAAGGGAGGCGCAACCCTTCGCTGCGAGTCGCCGGTCGAGCGGGTGGAGCCGGACGGGGTGGTGCTGGCCGGTGGGGAGCCGCTGGGTGCTGACGTGGTCGTCGTCGGCGTCGGGGTGCGGCCGGTCACCGGGTGGCTGGCAGGCTCGGGGGTCGAGGTGGAGGCCGGCGTACTGGTCGACGAGCAACTCCGCGCCGCAGGACGCGGGGGCACCTGGGCGGTGGGTGACGTGGCCGCCCGCTGGTCGCCGCGCTACGGCGCCCGGATCCGCGGCGAGCACTGGGACGACGCGCTGCACGCCCCGGTCGTCGTCGCCGCGAACCTGCTCGGCGGCGAGGAGGCCTACGACCCCGTGCCGTACGTGTGGAGCGAGCAGTGGGGGCGGATGCTGCAGTGGTGCGGCCGGGCGGCCGGTCGGGTCGTGTGGCGGGGGGAGCCGGGCGAGCGCGCCGGCTGGTCGGTGGCCTGGGTGGGGGAGGGGGACCGGCTCGAGGGCCTGCTGGCCGTGGACCTCCCGCGCGACCTGGTCCAGGGCCGCCGCCTCGCCACGCGAGGGGTCCCGGTCGATCCTACGAGGCTGGCCGACCCCTCCGTACCGGTCCGGGACTGCGCCGCGTGACGTCGTGCGGCAGGCTGGGCGCGTGCTGCGGCTGGCTTACCTGGTGATGCTCGCCTTCGTCCTGCTGACGACCCTGCCGCTGGAGCTCTACCTGGGGGTCCGGGTGTGGCGGCGGCTGCGGCGGCTGGCGCTGACGGTGCTGCCGGTGGCCACGGTCTTCCTGCTCTGGGACCTCTACGCGGTGGCGGCGGGGCACTGGGACTTCCACCCCGAGCAGACCACCGGGGTGATGGTCGGCGCGCTGCCGCTGGAGGAGGTCCTCTTCTTCCTCGTCGTGCCGGTGGCCGCCGTCATGACGCTGGAGGCCGTCCGCGTGGTGCGGGGCTGGCCGGTCGGCGACGAGGCGGGGACCCGGTGACCTACACCCAGCTGGCCCTGACGGCCGTGGGCGTCGCCGTCCTGCTGGACCTCGCGGTCCTCCGGGTGCGCCTGCTGCGGCGGGGCGCCTTCTGGACCGCGTACGGGATCGTCTTCTTCTTCCAGCTCGTGACCAACGGCTGGCTCACCGGTCGCGAGGTCGTGACGTACGACCCGGCGGCGATCATCGGGTCGGGCAGCATCCCATTCGTCGGTGACGGGCGGCTGGCGTTCGCGCCGGTCGAGGACCTGATGTTCGGCTTCGCGATGATCCTGCTGACCCTCGACCTGTGGGTGTGGTGGGGGCGACGGGGGGTCGAGCGGGAGCCGGTGGCGGACGGTCCGTGGAGCCGCCGCTACCGTCCGGAGCTGGACGCGACGGGGGCCGGCCGGGAGCGGCCGCGCCGGGCGGCGAGCGCACGTAGGTAGGCGGGGCCGGCCACCCGGATCCGGCGGACCGTCGACGTGCTCGCCCGCCGGGTGAAGACCTGGTAGTCGATGCGCTCGACCTCGTCGACGATGCCGACGTAGAGCTCCTGTGCCGCCTCGATGCACGGCCGGCTCTCCGGCGCGAGCAGCGGGATTCCCGCAGAGGCGCTGCGCGACAGCCGGCGTACGCGCGCGATCTCGTACGCGAGGAGGCGGCGCACGCGGTCGTCGACGACGCGGCGCTCGAGGTCGGCCCGGGTGAGGCCGACGCGCCCGAGGTCCTCCAGGGGGAGGTAGACCCGGCCTCGGTCGAGGTCCTCTCCGACGTCGCGGATGAAGTTGGCCAGCTGGAACGCGATGCCCAGGTCCTGGGCGGCGGCATAGGCCCCGCCGTCCTGGACGCCGAGGATCGGCACCATCTGCAGCCCGATGACGGCCGCCGAGCCGTAGACGTACTCGAGCAGGTCCTCGTAGGTCGGGTACTCGGTGACCGTGAGGTCCATGCGCATCGAGCGCAGGAACGCCTCGAAGTGCTCGCGGGGGATGTCCCAGCGCCGGGCCGTGTCGACGACGGCCCGGCAGATGGGGTCGTCGCTGGTACCGGCGCCCAGGTCGCGCAGGAACCGTTCTCCCCACGCGCTCAGCCACTCGGCCCGCCGGGCGCCGTCGAGGCTGCTGCCCAGGTCGTCGACGATCTCGTCGGCATAGCGGGCGAAGCCGTACAGCGCGTGCACGTACGGTCGCTTCTCGGGCGGCAGGAGGAGGGTGGCCAGGTAGTAGGTCTTGCCGTGCGCCGCGTTGAGCCGGCGGCACCGCTCGTAGGACTCACGCAGGCCCGGGTCGCGGATGCCCGCGGCGTCCAGCTCCCTCGCGCTCACCCGGGCATCTTGTCAGGGGCCGGCGATCCCCGCTCCCCGGAGTCTGCGGGTGCCCCCACTCACCGGGTCAGGGAGGGCACCGGTCAGGAGGTCACCGGCACTCACCGCCAGGCCCGCGACCGGTACGACCGGTCGACCCCCAGCACTCGCTCGGCCGCCAGCCGTCCCGATACGAGCACCATCGGTACCCCGACCCCCGGCTGGGTCCCCGAGCCGACGAGGACCACGTTGTCGCCCCACAGGTTCCGCGGCCGGAAGGGCCCCGTCTGACTGAAGGTGTGGGCCGAGGCGAAGGGCGCCCCCATCTCCATGCCCCGGCGCTCCCAGTCCAGCGGCGTCGTCAGGTGCTCGACCTCGACGGCGTCGCCGAAGCCCACGTACCCCTCTCGCTCCAGGTGTCCGACCACCTCG
>DATHUJ010000071.1:0-6142 GCA_035462375.1 Jiangellales bacterium | reverse complement strand
ACGGGTTCACCGTCTCCGAGTTCACCGCCAAGGTGCACGCGATCACCGGGGACACCGGCTACACCGTGCGGCAGGCCGCCTACGACCTGCGCAAGCTGCGCGGCAAACAACTGGTCGTCAAGCCCGGCCGGACCCGCCGCCACCACGTCCCCACCCCGGCAGCCCGCACCATCGCCGCCCTGCTCACCCTGCGCGACCAGGTCATCGCCCCCATCCTGGCCGGCGTGCGCAGCCCCCGCATGGGCCGCAAACCGGCAGCCTGGACCGCCGTCGACCGCGACTACGAACAGCTGCGCATCCACATGCACACCCTGTTCGACCACCTCGGACTCACCGCAGGAGCCGCCGCCGCATAGACAACGAATTGTCGATCACGCCGCGCAAGCCACTAGCCGGCGATGGCCCCGACGCCCGTCGGGCACGGCCCGCGACGACGCGAGAAGCTGCGCGAGCCGGCGACAGTCCTTCGAGGTCGACAGGGCGGACCCGACCAGCCGGTGCCGCCCAGCGAAGTGGACTGGGGGCTCCTCGTGCAACACTCCCCGACCGATCGGTCCAACCAGCGTCCTACCGCCCTGAAGGATGCGGCATCAAACCACGGCGCTTCAAGGCGACCACGCGGGTTCCCGGCTCCCGGCGCGCTATCTCGCGGGCCACCGGCAAGCCCGAGGATCCCGCCGCCGACCATTCCTACCGTCCGGCGGGTCACCTGCGCCCTCCGTCCGCGGTCCGCTCGGCAACGGACCCGCCTGGCCGCACCAGCCCGCACTCGTAGGCCCGCACCACCGCCTGCACCCGCGTTGCAGCGCCCAGCTTGGCGAGCACCCGGTTGACGTGGGTCTTCACGGTTGCGGGCGCGACGACGAGGTCGCCGGCGATCTCGTCGTTAGAGCGGCCACGTGCCATCAGCGCCAGCACCTCCCGCTCACGCTCGGTGAGCGTCGCCAGTTGGTCCGGCACACCCTCGACCGGCGGCGGTTGCCGGAGGTACTCCTCGATCAGGCGCTTGGTGAGCGTCGGCGCGAGCAGCGCCTCCCCGGCCGCAACCGTCCGGATGCCCTCGACGAGCCGGTCCGGAGGCGTCGCCTTCAGCAAGAAGCCGGCAGCGCCCGCGGCAAGGGCGTCGTAGACGTAGCGGTCCAGGTCGTACGTCGTGAGCACGAGGACCCGGCTCGGCAGCCCCGCCTTGGTGAGCTCGTGGGTGGCGGCGATCCCGTCGAGCACCGGCATCCGGATGTCCATCAGCACCACGTCGGGCACGGTCCGGCGGACCACATCCACGGCCTCCCGGCCGTTGGCGGCGGCACCGACCACGGCGCACCCACGGGCCTCGAGCACGAGTTGCAGTCCGGTGCGCACGAGCTCCTGGTCGTCGGCGATCACCACCGTCGTCACGGCGCCACCGCCGTGGGAAGCGGGATCCGCACATCCACCTGGTACCTGCCGCCGGTCGGGCCGTGATGCACCGTGCCCCCGAGCAGCGAGACCCGCTCGGCCATGCCGGTGAGCCCGAGCCCGGATCCTGTCGACGACGGGTGGCCGATCCGGTTCGAGCACTCGATGCGGAGCTCATCAGGGTGCGCGTCGACGACAAGGCGCGCGGCGCCATCGCCGTACCGCAGGGCGTTAGTCAAGGCCTCCTGGACGATCCGGTACGTCGACAAGTCGACGCCGCCGGGCAACGGCCCCGCCGGCGGGGAGACCGACGCGTCGACGGTCAGGCCCGCCGAACGCATCTCATCAAGGAGCGCCGGCAGGTCGGCCAGCCCGGGCGCGGGATGCATGCCGAGCTCGTCGGACTCGTCGCGGACCAGGCGCAGCAGCCGGCCGGTCTCGGCGAGGGTACGGCGACCGGTCTCGGCCACCGACTCCAGCAGCGCCAGGGCCCGGTCGGGCGAGGTCCTCACCAGGTCCTGTGCGGCGGCGGTCTGGACGACCATGGCGCTGACCGAGTGCGCGATCTCGTCGTGCAGCTCGCGGGCGATCCGGTCCCGCTCGGCGCGCACCGCCTGCTCCCGGATCTGCTCGGTTTGCTGGGCGATCTGAGCGGACTGCTCGGCCAGCTTGCGGGTGATCCGCCCGAACACGAACGGCGGGATCGCCAGCGCGAGCACAAAGATCACGTCGGTCACGTCCCCGCTGTCCTCGGCCTGCCACGTGTCGACCATGACGAGCAGCAGTGTCACGGCCGCCGCGACCAGCCCGCCGCGCCGTGACGGATACCGGCCCAGGCTGTAGATCCCGAGCACGTAGAAGACGATGGGGGTCGCCGCCTCCTCCATCTCGGTGCCCGTCAGCGGGATCCCCATCAGGACGATGGCCGAGGCGGGGACGGCGAGCAACGGGGCGGTCCGCCGGAGCACGAGCAGAGCGGCGGCGACGGCCTCGAGCCCGGCCGCGGCGAGCCAGCCCGACGTACCCAGCGAAGCCAGCTCCGCCACCCCGACCACCAGCACGAGCACCGGGATCGAGGCGTCTCGCCAGCCGATGCGAGCCTCCACGACCCGAGGCTACGGCGCCCGGGGCGTACCGGGCGTCCAACCAAGGGTGGAGACGGAAGGGACCCAGCGGTTGACG
The DNA here is from genome assembly GCA_035462375.1 of Jiangellales bacterium. GTDB lineage: Bacteria > Actinomycetota > Actinomycetes > Jiangellales > Jiangellaceae > DASTQL01. The sequence goes on along the minus strand of DATHUJ010000071.1, from coordinate 3,565 downwards.
ACGCGAGGCCGGTGCCGGGACGAGGCTCGCGGTGATCGCGACCCGTCCTACCGAGGAGGAGAGATGCTGACTGGACACGACCGCGAGATCGGCCGCTTCGCATGGGTGATGGCCTGGGTGGGCCTGGTGGTGGGGCAGCTGCACGCCCTCGCCCGCTTCGAGACTGCCGACGGCAGGGAGGACCTCGAGCTGCCGCTGACCGCTGCGTGGGCCGAGCCGGCCGCGGACGCACTCCGGCCGCTGCTCGACTGGGCGGACCCGGACATCGTCTACATCACCTACGGGAAGATCTGGTTCCCGGTGTTCCTCGCCTTCACGCTCTGCGCCTTCGTCGTCTACCGGCGCCGCGAGCCGGTGCGTTTCGAGACGTGGGCCTGGCGGTTCGCGATCACCGGGTACGTGATCGCATGCGTGGGGGTCTTCCTCGACTACTGGACGCAGTGGACCGGCGACTACAACGGTGACGGCATCGAGGCGATGCTCTTCACGGTCGCATTCGCGGTGACCTTGCCCGGCCTGCTGCTGACCCTGCTCGGTTCGACGGTGCTGGGCATCACCCTGCTGGCCAAGCGGTTCCGGCCGGCGTCAGCGGCGCTCCTGCTGGCACTGATCATCCCGCTGGCCCTCGGGTTCCTCCAGGTCACCTCCATGGGCGGCGCCGCGCTGCCGGTGATGTTCGCGTTCGGCATCCTGGGCCGGCGCATCGCACGCACCGCCGAGCTGACCCCGACCGCGACGACCGGCGAGGTGGCTCGAACGGCGTAGGCCGGACGGTCAGTCGTGCAGAGGACAGCGATCGGACCACCCTTCGATCGCTCCGTGGAGTGCCGTCATTTCGCCGCGAAGCGGCTGTCTTGCCGCATGCGTGCCATGGCTACCAGCAAGACTCACGGATCGAGAGGTAGAGAGATGAGCGAGCATCGCGATTGGCCGGGGAACCGGTTGGCCACTGCAGACCACTGCAGACCGACGAGCGCAAGCCTCACTGTCAATCCTGTTGGGAGGCAGATACGTCCGTGAGCCCCGTCGGTCCGGACCTATCGGCGCGCACCTCGTCCAAGACTTGGGCGACTAGCTCACGGTGCTCTGGTCGGACGAAGAAATCATCCTTCTCCCACGGATGGTCGGGATAACGTAGCCAAGAACCTGGCGGAGGAAGTCGTTCTCCTTTCTCCCCAGCTGGACCGAGAGCGAGCCGAGCGCCAGCCCTACCTTCCTGGCCTCCGCGGACTCCGTTTGAGCCACGAGGTCCTTTAGCTGGTCCCTCGTCACCGTCGGTCGCTGCAGGCACTCAGGGAGAAGTAGATCCCTGATCCATCCAATCGTGACGAGATTGCGGGAGAGATACTCGACTAGGAGCCCACGTAGCTGATCCTTGGGGTACGTACCGGGCTCGTCGGACATGGGGATCTTGAACTTCCTTCCCGCGGTGCGGACTTCCTCTTCCTCCTCTGAGATGACGGCCGATCGAGTCAGTATCTCGGCGCCGTTCGCCGTTCGGATGTACTTGAGCACGACGGCGTTGATGGCCACGCCGTATGCTTCCGACAGCCATTCGATCATCCGTTCAAGAGCTGGCTCAAGCGCGAATCCGACCAACGCGATGCGCTGAGCGCCGTTGATGGTGAGACTCTCGAGGTCGATATCTGGGAAGGCGTTACTGAGGACGTCCTCCAAGGTCTCTCCGCGATAGCTCGCGCACACCTCACCCAGCTTGTCGAGGCTCCATGTCGCAACGTCGGCCGCGTAATCGATCGCCTGGGCGAGCGCTTCACGAGGAAGCCGATCACGCTTCAGCTCGATCACCACGACACTGCCTGTGCGGTCAATCGCCAACAGATCCAGCGGACCCGACCGAGTGAGAACTTGCCGACCGATGATCTTTAGGCCAGGTCGAATGATGGAAGGATCGCTCTCCAGCCACGATTCGAGATCGAGTGCCTCTCTCCTGCCGTAATCGGCGAGTCGGCTGTCAACGGGCACCAGCCGACCGTCTACGATCTCCCAGTTCTTGATTTCGGTCGTCATCGCTCGACACGATACCGCGCGGCCCCCAACAGGCCGGAGGTTCCGTCCGCCGTCCCGCCGCGGCGGCGGTCCGGGTGCCACGACCTCTTGCGCTTCCTGCCAGCCCACGTGCCGGGTCGCGTACGCAGCGACCCGTCCTGCGTCTCTGCGCCAGTCGGGCTCACGATCGCAGAGTTCTTCCAGCTGACGAAGGTCGAGCGGTGGTCCGGCGGACCAGCCACTTGTGCTGGCCGAGGCCGAACGGTAAGGCGGCGCCACCGGCACGGCACGACCAGCGATCCCCCGGCGAAGCGAGCGCGGTAGAGGCGCCTCCTTTTCGCCGCTAATGAATGACCGTCAAGAGGTGTGCGGCTTCGGTCACTCGACGCTCGCTATCGCGACTTTGCAATCCCCCTTCTCCCCTGTTTGGCCCCGCCAACAGTCGATCGGGAGGGTGCACACTGGCCCTGGCCGGCGAGGCCAACCTGGTCAAGATCGCCGCCCTGACCGGCTGACCCGCCTCCCCACAAGCCCGACAACCCCCGACCCGGGGCCGGGCATCAGGCCGTCCCCGGCCGCACCCCCTTCTTCAGGGGAAGTAGCTAGACGTCATGTCGTCATCACCGCGTTGGTGACGAAGATGTTGGCGGGACAACTCGGTTCGACGGAGGCGGCGGAGGTCGCCTTCCCAGAGGGCCGTTCGGCCGGTACATCGGGGCGGTCCGTTGCGGTAAGCCGGGGCCAGGCTCAGGCTAGGGATGTGGGAAACCCGGACGGGCCGGCGCCGCGACGGTATGAGCGAGATTCCGCTCTGCGGAAGGTGATCGTCGACGTCGGCGCAGCGTCGAGTCGGCGGCACGCGATCCCGGCGTGGTTCGCCGCCGACGTCTCCGAGGTGCTCCCGGTGCTCCGGGCTCGCGGGCGACCGTCGCTGACCGTGTACGTGGCAGGCACGCTCGCTCGCGCGGTCGCCCGGCACCCGCGGCTGCACGCCACCCGCGACCTGCGCGGCCGGGTCGTCATCTTCGACGACGTGGACATGAACATGTCCGTTGAGGTGGACGTCGGCGGACAGTCCTTCCCGATGAACCACGTCCTGCGTTCAGTGCAGTCGCGGTCCTTGGATGACCTCCACGACGAGGTGCAGGCAGTCAAGACAAACCCTCACCGCAGCCCGACGGCCGCGCTCGCTACACCGCTACGCGCGTACCTGGCGCTCCCCCCGCCGCTGCGCAGCCGGCTACTGGGCAGCGTGCGCCGATTTCCGGACCGGCAGAAGGCTCTCATGGGCACCGTCGGCCTCACCTCCGTCGGCATGTACGGCGGTGGCGGTGGGCTCGGCCTGCCGTTCCTCGTCCACACACTCGACGTGCTGGCCGGCGGCCTGGAAACCCGCGCCGGTTTCGACCGCGACGGATCCTTGGGGCCGCGGCAGTACCTGTCCATCTCGGTGCAGGCCGACCACGACATCGTGGACGGTGCACCGCTGGCCCGCTTCCTCGCCGACTTCCGCGACCACCTCGAGCACGACGGGCTGTCGCACTGACATTCGGAAACT
>DATHUJ010000070.1:0-19030 GCA_035462375.1 Jiangellales bacterium | reverse complement strand
GAGGACGACGGGCCCTCGTGGGAGGTCCTCTACGTCACCTGGGCGTGCGGCTTCAACCAGCCGGAGAACCCTGGCGACGTCCTGTGCAACGACTCCTACTGCACCACGGCGACCGGCGACCGGGGCGTCTGGAGGGTGCTGTATCGGAGACTCGAAGGCAGCGGCGACCCCTGGACGCCGTGGCCGGGCTCCAACGGCATGACCCACCTACGGGAGTGCCTGGCCAGCACCGACCCGATCACCTTGGACCAGATCCGCGACGAGTTGCTGGCGATCGTGGAGGACCGCTACCGCCAGATCTCGGCTCCGCAGATCAGGATCGACCCGTCCGGCAGCGCGATCGTCAACCTGCCTGTACTGGCCTCCACCGAGGACCCCGGGACGCAGGGCTTCTCGATCGTCAACCCGCTGCCGGGGACCGTCGAGGCCGCCCCTACGTACGCATGGACCTGGAGCAACGGCGACACGTCGTCCGGACCCGGACGCCCGTACGACGGAACGAGCCCGACCGGGAACCCCGATTACTACGGGGTCCTCAGCACCTACAGCCGCTCGGGCGGGGGGAGCGTCGCTCTGGAGGTCACCTGGGACGTCGTCCTCACGGTCCCGGGCAACCCCCCGGTGACCGACATCGCGCCGCTGGTCTACACCGCCGACGCCGACTTCACGGTCCGCTCCGCCGGGACCGTACTGGTCGACTGACGGCGGCGCTGCGCTCGGGGCCGCCCTCCCGGGTGGCCCCGGAACCGACGTGACGGTGGCCCTCGCCGTCGGAGCCCTGGCCCTGGCGGCGGCGGTGCAGGCCGCGACCGGCTTCGGCTTCGCCCTGACGGCGGTTCCGCTCCTGACCCTCGTCCTGGGACCGCGGCCGGCGGTAGTGACGGTGCTCGTCGTCGGGCTCGTGCTGTCCGTCGGCGTCGCGGTGCGGGAGCGAGGCCACGTCCGTCGACGCGACGCCGCCACCGTCGGGTTCGCGGGGCTCGTGGGTATGCCCCTCGGGCTCCTCGCCCTCACCACGGCGAGTGAACGCACTCTCACCGTGGTGATCTCCCTCGTGTTGCTGGGTTCGATTATCCTGCTCGGGCGGGGCCTCCGGCTGCCACGTGGACCCCGGACGGAGATCGCTGCGGGCCTCCTGAGCGGCACCCTGCTCACCAGCACCAGCATGAACGGCCCTCCGCTCGTGGTCGCCTTCCAAGCTCAGTGCCTCCCGCCGCGGGAGATGCGTGCCACCCTGGCCACGATCTTCGTCGTGCACGGCGCTGCGGCGGTGGCCCTGGTGGCTGCCGCCGGACAGATGACTGCACAGGTGTTGGTGACCGCAGCCACAGGCATCCCGGCAGTAGTGGCCGGGTGGTTCGCGGGCGATCGCGTGTTCCGCCGGCTCGACGCCGTCGCGTTCCGTCGCCTCGTCCTCGTGATGCTGACCGTGACGGCGCTCCTCGCGATGTCGACTGCGGTCCTCGGCTGACCGATCTGCGTGCGGAGGTTCCTGCCCAGGCCGGCCGGGTAATTCCCCTTGTCGGAGGTGACGACCATGCCGAACCCCAGCATCAAGAACGAACACATGTACGAGAAGCTCCGCGAGCAGGGCAACAGCAAGGAGAAGGCGGCACGCATCAGCAACGCGGCCGCCGCCGAGGGCAAGTCCACCGTCGGGCGCCGCGGCGGCTCCCAGCCCTCGTACGACGAATGGTCCAAGGACAACCTCTACGAGCGCGCGAAGGAGCTCGGCATCGAGGGACGCTCCGGCATGAGCAAGAACGACCTCATCGCGGCCCTGCGCAACCACTGAGCCAAGCCGGAGGTCGGAGCTCGCGGCGGGCCCGACGCTCCCAGGGTGACCTCGGGCAGGGTCCCGCACACCACACCACGATCACCGTGTGCTCCGGGTGCCGCGTCACGGGACATGCCCGCCACGGTGATCTCCGACCGACACCCGCCCCGCCGCTGCCATGATCACCGTGTGCTCGGCGTGCCGGCCGCCGGGACCCCGGCCGCACGGTGATCTCGCGACCCGGGGGCTCAGCCGGCGGCAGCGTCCAGCCGGGCGAGCGCCCCCACGACCACCGCACGGTCGGTGGTGAACCACATCGGTGGCAGCGAGCGTCGCAGGTAGTCGCCGTAGCGAGCGGTCACCAGGCGCGGGTCCAGGACGGCCACGACGCCGCGGTCGTCATGACGTCGCACGAGGCGTCCGGTGCCCTGGGCCAGCAGCAGGGCCGCATGCGCCGCGGCGACCGTCATGAACCCGTTGCCGCCCGCTCGCTCGACGGCCAGCTGGCGCGCCGACATCAGCGGGTCGTCCGGGCGCGGGAAGGGCAAGCGGTCCACGACGACCAGCTGGCACGAAGGACCGGGGACGTCGACCCCCTGCCACAGCGACAAGGTGCCGAACAGGCTCGTCCGTGGCTCCTCGCCGAAGCGCCGGACGAGCGTGGCGACCTGGTCGTCGCCCTGGCAGAGCACCGAGAGCTCGGGAACGCGCGACCGCACCTCTCCGGCGGCCTCCAGGGCGGCCCGTCGTGAGGAGAACAGCCCCAGCGTCCGGCCTCCTGCCGCCCTCATCAGGACCACCAGCTCGTCGAGCACTGCCGACCGCAGCCCATCGCGCCCGGGCGGCGGCAGGTGGCGGGCGACGTAGAGGATCGCCTGCCTCGGGTAGTCGAACGGCGAGCCGACGTCGAGCCCGCGCGACGGAGGTGCCTCCTCCCCTCCCAGCCCGTACGAGCGGGTGATGGCGTCGAAGGTCCCGCCCAGCGCGAGGGTGGCCGAGGTCGCCACGACCGTCGACGAGCCGAACAAGCGCTCCCTCAGCAGCCCGGCCACGGACAGCGGCGCCACCCGCAGCAGCGGACCGGCCCGCTCCCGCTCCTCCACCCACACCACGTCCCGGTCGGATCCCGCCGCGATCCGGGCCGCCGTCGCGTGCACCTCGTCCACGAGGGTCCTCGCCTGCCGGCGGGCCGCCTCCTCGCCGGGCTCGCGGTCCTCGCCGCCGGAGAACCCCGACTGGACGGACCGGGCGGCATCACGCACCTGGACGACGGCGGCCGCCAGCCCCTCGGGCAACGAGTCGAGACGGCCCGCAGGCATCCCCGCGAGCGCAGCCCGCAAGGAGCCGGCCGACTCCATCAGGGCGTCTGAGACGTCGTCGCCCACGTGCGGACGTGACCGCCGGGCACCCCGCTCGACAACGGCGGGAAGGAGGTCGGCCGTCGCGACGCCGGTCACCCGGGCGACGAGTTCGTGGGCCTCGTCGACCACCACCACCTCGTGCTCGGGGAGCACCGGGACCCCCTCGAGGGCGTCGATCGCGAGCAACGCGTGGTTGGTGACCACGACGTCGACGTCGGTGGACCGGGCGCGGGCCTTCTCGGCGAAGCACTCCCCGCCGTACGGGCACCTCGTCGCGCCGAGGCACTCCTTGGCTGAGACCGATACCTGGGCCCAGGCGCGGTCGGACACCCCCGGCTCGAGCCGGTCGCGGTCGCCGGTGGCACCCTCCGTCGCCTGTTCCTCGGCCCACTGCCGGGCCCGGAGCACGTCGGCGGCCAGCGGTCCGAGCGAGGCGTCCTCGATCGGGACCAGGGTGCCCTGGTCGTCGGGCACGCCGTCGCGCACCCGGTGGAGGCACGCGTAGTTGGACCGGCCCTTGAGCGTGGCGTAGCGAGGTCGCCGACCCGACAACGGCTCCAGCGCGTCGGCCAGCCTCGGCAGGTCGCGGTCGACCAGCTGAGCCTGCAGGGCGAGCGTCGCCGTCGCGACGACGACGGGTTCTCCGGTGTCCACGGCGTGGAGCAGCGTCGGGACCAGGTAGGCGAGCGACTTGCCGGTCCCGGTGCCGGCCTGGACGATCAGGTGCTCCCCGGACTCCAGGGTCTTGGCAACCGCCTCGGCCATGGCCACCTGTCCGGGCCGCTCGCTGCCACCGATCGCGGAGATCGCCGCGGTGAGCCACGCGCGCACGCGCTCCGGATCCGGGCCATTCACCCCGGGAGGCTACAAGCCGTCGGAGACGCGTGGCCGCCGTGCGTCCACAGGCCTGCGGCGGCCTGGGGAGCAGCCTGTGATGGGATCGACGGGTGACCTACGACGCTGTTCCCCTGATCCCTCGTGACGTCCTCTTCGGCAACCCTGAGCGGGTATCGCCGGCGTTGAGCCCGGACGGACGGCGACTTGGCTTCATCGCTCCCGTGAACGGGGTTCTCAACGTCTGGGTCGGACCCGCCCACGCGCCCGGGGACGCCCGTCCGGTCACCAACGACCGCGGACGAGGGATCCGGGTCTTCGCCTTCTGCCACGACGACCGCACACTGCTCTTCCTGCAGGACACCGACGGTGACGAGGACTGGCGGCTCTACGCGCTCGACCTCGACGCCGGTGACGGTCCCCGCCTCGTCACTCCCGGGGAGGGCGTCCACGCGGTGCTGCTCGGCCACAACCGGTGGAACCCCACCACGGTGCTCGTCGGTCTCAACGCCGACAACCCCCAGCTGCACGACGTCTACAGCCTCGACCTCGCGTCCGGCTCGCTGGACAAGGTCGAGTCCAACCCCGGCTTCGCGGGTTGGATCGTCGACTCCGACCTGCGGATCCGCGGCGGCGTGGCGATGACCGAGGACGGCGGGGCCGTCGTTCAGCTCCGGCAGCCCGACGGTTCTTACTCCCCCTGGCTGATGGTGGCACCCGAGGACGTGTCGACGACCGACGTGCTCGGCTACACGAGGGACGGCTCGGCCCTGCTGATGCTGTCGTCGGTGGACGCCAACACTGCACGACTCGTGCGGCTCGACCTCGGGTCCGGGAGCGAGTCCGTGCTCGCCGAGGACCCCGTCTACGACGTGTCCGGTGTCGTCCGCCACCCCGAGACGCTGGAGCCGCAGTCGGTCGTCTTCGCCAAGGAGCGCGATGAGTGGTGGCACCTGGATCAGGAGTTCGGGCAGGAGGTCGACGCGCTGCGGTCGCGGCTGCGCGGCGACGTCGGGATCAGCCGGTCCGTCCGCGACGACCGGCGATGGCTGGTCACCGACATGCCCTCCGACGGGGCGGTCCGCTACCACGTGCTCGACCGTGACACCGGGGATCTGACCTTCCTCTTCTCCCACAAGCCGGCGCTCGACGACTACGACCTGGCCCCGATGGAGCCCTTCTCGTACCAGGCCCGCGACGGCCTGGAGATCCACGGCTACGTGACCTTCCCGCCCGGCGCGGAGCGCCGCGACCTGCCCGCGGTGCTCAACGTGCACGGCGGACCATGGGCCCGCGACGACTGGGGCTACGACCCGGAGGCGCAGTGGATGGCCAACCGTGGCTACGTCTGCGTCCAGGTCAACTTCCGCGGGTCCACCGGCTACGGCAAGTCGTTCGGCAACGCCGGCGACAAGCAGTGGGGGCGGGCGATGCACACCGACCTGCTCGACGCCGTCGACCACGTCGTGGACCGAGGCTGGGTGGACCGTTCACGGGTCGCGATCTACGGCGGGTCGTACGGCGGCTACGCCGCGCTGGCCGGTGCGGCGTTCACGCCCGAAGTCTTCCGGTGCGCGGTCGACATCGTGGGCCCCTCCAACCTGCTCACGCTGCTCGCCTCGGTCCCGGAGTACTGGAAGCCGCAGATCGCCTTCATGCACACCAAGGTCGGCGACCCGGAGACCGAGACCGACATGCTGTGGGAGCGCTCGCCGCTGTCCCGGGTCGACGACATCCGCATCCCCGTCCTGGTCGCGCAGGGTCGTAACGACCCACGGGTCAAGGTGGCCGAGGCCGAGCAGATCGTCGGAGCTCTGCAGGACAAGGGCATCGACCACGAGTACCTGCTCTTCGAGGACGAGGGCCACGGCTTGGCCCGTCCGGAGAACCGGGAGCGCTTCTACGCCGCAGCCGAGCGGTTCCTCGCCGCCCACCTGGGCGGGCGGTCCGAGGGCTGAGCCCGCCGCCCCGACCTACCGGTCAAGGCCGCACGCCGGCGGTCGCGCGGAACACCTCACCGGAACCGCGCACGGCGATCTCCGGCGCGACGGCCTCGACGAACGCGGAGGCGCCCGACTGCAGGGGGAGTGTCGTCTCGCCGTCCGACACGTCGACGGCGCCTTCGACGCACACCAGCACCTGGGGACCGCGACGGTCGAGGAGCACGGGGTCACCCGGCTCCACCCGGACCTGCGACAGGCGGAAGTCCGGCACGTCGTCGGACGGCCACACCTCCTCACGGCCGACCGGCTGCGGCTTCATGACCTGGACCGGCTCGGCGTTGACGCGCACCGTGTCGAGTAGTCCGTCGACGTCCACGTGCTTGGTCGTGAGCCCGGCCCGCAGCACGTTGTCCGAGGCACCCATCACCTCGACGGCAGTGCCCCGGAGGTAGGCGTGTGGAACACCCGGCCCCAGGAGCAGACCTTCGCCGCGGGCCAGCCCGAGGGTGGACAGCAGCAGCGGCGCCAGGGCCCCCGCGTCGGCCGGGTAGAGCCGGGCGAGGTGCACCAACCAGGTGTACGGCTCACAGCGGCCGGCCGAGCGCGCGGCCCTCGCCGCCTCCGCCACCAGGCCCGGCCGGTCCGCCTCGGGCCAGCTGACGAGACGGGCGAAGGCGGCGCCCAGGCCGGCGGACGGGTCCGCCGCGTCCAGGTCGTCGAGCAGCACGCGCAGGCGCGGTGTCCCCAGCCGGGCGACCAGCTCGCGCGCCTCGAACGGTCGGCGGAAGCCGCACAACGCGTCGAAGTCGCCGAGGGCGACGACCATCTCCGGCTTCGCGAAAGGATCCCGGTAGCTGCGGTTGGGCGCGTTCCAGGGAACCCCGAGCTCCTCCTCGGCCGCGAACCCGGCACGGGCCTGCTCGGCCGACGGGTGCACCTGGAGGGACAGCGGGCCGCCCACGCCGAGGATCTTGAGCAGGAAGGGCAGGTGACGCCCGCCGCGGGCGACCAGGTCGGCGCCCAGCACGCGCTCGGGGTCCTCGGCCACGAGCTCCCCCAGCGGACGGCCGCCGACCAGCGAGGGTGCGCCAGGGTGGGCCCCCATCCAGAGCTCGGCCTCCGGAGCCCCGGTCGGCTGCCGCCCGGTGAGCTCGGGCAACGCGGTCGGCGACCCCCACGCGTACTGGCGGACAGGGTTGTCCATCGCGTGCACGGCGCCCATGCGGTCCCCTCCCCGGCCGTCGACGTCAGCCGAGCGTATCCGCCCGCAGGGTCAGGGACCCGCCGATTCGTAGGGCTCGAGCGCCGCAGCCAGGCCCCGGGACACGCGGGCCCGCACATGCGTGCCGCCCGCGCCGTGGTCGACGTGGAGCACCTCGCCGGTGTCGTGCACCTGCGACACGAGGTCGCCCCGGTCGTAGGGGACCACGACGTCGACCTCCACGGGCGGGCGAGGGAGCTCGGCCTCGACGGCCGTCAGAAGGGCGTCGACGCCCTCACCCGTCCGCGCCGACACCGCGAACGCGTGCGGTTCCTGCCGGAGCAGGCGCGACACCACGAGGGGGTCGGCAGCGTCGATCTTGTTGACGACGACGACTTCGGGTACCTCCGCGGCACCGATGTCGGCGAGCACCCCCCGTACGGCGGTGAGCTGGCCCTCCGGGTCGGCGTGTGAGCCGTCGACGACGTGGAGGACGAGGTCGGCGTCGGCGACCTCCTCCAGGGTCGAGCGGAAGGCGTCGACCAGCTGGTGCGGCAGGTGGCGCACGAAGCCCACCGTGTCGGCGAGGGTGTAGACGCGGCCGTCGGACGTGCGGGCGCGCCGGACCGTGGGGTCGAGGGTCGCGAAGAGTGCGTCCTCGACGAGGACGCCTGCACCGGTCAGCCGGTTGAGCAGCGAGGACTTGCCGGCGTTGGTGTAACCGGCGATCGCCACGGCCGGGACGTGGTTGCGCCGCCGCTCGCCGCGCTTGGTGTCACGCGTCGTCCGCATCTCGACCAGCTCGCGACGCAGCTTGGCGATGCGGTGGTGGATCCGCCTACGGTCGGTCTCGATCTTGGTCTCACCCGGTCCGCGGCCGCCGATCCCGACCCCGCCGGCGGCCCGGCCGCCGACCTGCCGGGACAGGTTGCCGCCCCAGCCGCGCAGGCGCTGGGTGAGGTATCGGAGCTGCGCGAGCTCGACCTGGGCCTTGCCCTCCTTGCTCTTGGCGTGCTGCGCGAAGATGTCGAGGATCAGCGCGGTCCGGTCGACGACCTTGACCTTGACGCGATCCTCCAGGTTGCGCAGCTGGGCGGGTGAGAGCTCCCCGTCGCAGATCACCGTGTCGGCGCCGGTGGCGAGCACGACGTCACGCAGCTCGGTGACCTTGCCGGAGCCGACGAAGGTCGCCGCGTCCGGCCGGGATCGCCGCTGGACGAGGCCCTCGAGGACCTGCGAGCCCGCCGTCTCGGCGAGAGCGGCGAGCTCGGCCAGCGAGTTCTCGGCGTCAGTCGCCGTCCCCTCGGTCCAGACGCCCACCAGCACGACACGCTCGAGGCGGAGCCGGCGGTACTCGACCTCACTGACGTCCTCGAGCTCGGTGGACAGCCCCACGACCCGTCGCAGGGACTGGCGCTGCTCGAGGTCGAGGTCGCCCGGCGTCGCGTCGTCCGCGTCCGGGTCGTGGGCGTCGGGGCCGGTCACCAGGTCCAGGCGCACCGCGGCGGCGTCGTCGCGGTCGCGGGGCAGTGCGGATTCGTTCGTCATACTCCTGCTCTCAACGCCGCGGAGGACCGGGATCATCCCGACCAAGGGTGACATGCGTCGAGGGCGGTCAGCACCTGGTTAACCGGCCGGCGCGCAGGAAGCAGCCGGCCACGGGCAACACCACCGCCAGGCGTGGGTCGAGGTCGTCCGCTCAGCTCAAGCCGACGGACCGTCCCCGGGGCCGGTCGAGGCGGCCATGCGCAGGTTGGCGGCCACGCGAAGGACGGCGGCTCGCCGGGCACCGCTGCGCCTGGCCTGCTTCCTCACCCGCAGCGCGACCTCGTGCAGCACCACCTCGCGGCGTGCCCGATCGGTCCCGGTCATGTGCATCGCTCCCCACCAGCCCCCCGAGGCGGCCCCCCCAGGACGACTGCCCTGGACCCACACCGCTCCCGTGGTCGTGACGTTAGTGATCGTGCGAGGACCGCGCGTCCCCCGTTCGTCTCCACTTCGGCTCATCCGTCCGGATGAGGAGCCGCGGGTGGTCCTCGGGGTCAGTGGGGCAGGACCCCGGCAGCCCAGGGGTCGACGACGCCCTGCACCACGAGCTCGGCGGGTCCGCCCAGGAGCACCTCGCCGTCCGCACGCTCGGCCACGGTGAGCGTGCCTCCGGGCACCTCCACCGCGCAGGTCCACCCGGCGGGCGCCCCGTCGGCACGCATCACCGCCCAGGCGGCTGCGCAGGCACCGGTCCCGCAGGAGGGTGTCTCCCCCACGCCGCGCTCCCACACCCGCAGCGCGACGTGCCGCGGTCCCCGCCGGACGACGAACTCGATGTTGGCCCCTGCGGGGAAGGCGTGCCTCGGCGCGAGGTGCGGCGCCTCGAGCAACGGCCCGGCGTCGGACAGGTCGTCGACGACGGCAACCGCGTGCGGGTTGGGGATCGTCACCGGGGTGGCCGCCCAGGTCCGGTCGCCCACGGTGACCTGCGCGGTGGCCTGCCCGCCTCCTGCCGGGACCCCCATCTCGACCGTGGACGAGCCGCCGGGACCGCGGTGCAGGGTGCGGACCCCTCCCCGGGTCGCGATCCTCAGGAGGTCGTCTGTGGCGAGCCCCTCGTCCCAGAGGTAGCGACCGAGCACCCGGATCCCGTTGCCGCACATCTCCGACACCGACCCGTCCGCGTTGCGGTAGTCCATGAACCACTCGGCCTCGTCCGCCAGGGCGCTGGCCGGCGGGTACGAGGCGCTGCGGACCACCCGGATGACGCCGTCGCCACCGATGCCGGCGCGCCGGTCGCACAGCCACCGGACCACGGCCGGGTCCAGATCGTGGTGCACCGACCCGTCGGGGTCGGGCAGCAGCACGAAGTCGTTGCGGGTGCCGTGGCCCTTGACCCACGGGAAGGAGCGCTCCACGCGGGGATCGTAGGGCCCGCGTGGAGCGCTCGGGCGCCCGCTCAGCGCGGCCGGACCACGCCTGCCGAACCACCACCCCGGCGCACGGGCTCCGCCGCGGCCAGCAGGCGACCGTCGGGCAGGAACTCGATCGCCGCCACCGCTCCGATCTCGGCAGTAGTCGCGAACACGTGGCCGAGCTGGGCAAGTCCATCTGCCTCGGGCAAGTCGATGAAGGCCGGCTCGGCGTTGGTGTTGGCCAGGTTGCGCTGGGACGCCCGCGGTGCGGCCACGGCGTCCGGCAGCGACATGCCGAAGTCGATGCGGTTGAGGAGCACCTGCTCGACGGTGGTGATGATCGTCGCCCCGCCCGGCGAACCCACGGCGAGCAGCGGCCGCCCGTCGTCGAGCACGATGGTCGGGCTCATCGACGACCGCGGGCGCTTGCCGGGACCCGGCAGGTTGGGGTCGCGCTCGGTCCCCTGCGTCGGCACGAAGTTGAAGTCGGTCAGCTCGTTGTTCAGCAGGAACCCGCGGTCCGGGACCACGATCCCGCTGCCGCCGGTCTGCTCGATGGTCAGCGTGTACGAGACGACGTTGCCCCAGCGGTCAGCCGTGGACAGGTGCGTCGTGGAGCCCCCGGCTGCGACGGCTGCCTCGGCCGGCACCGCCGTGCCGCACCCCGCGTAGTCGCCGTCGGGGGTGCCGGGGGGTACGGGCTTCACCGCTGCCTCGTCGAGGTCGATCTCGCAGCGCCGTTCGTCCGCGAACTCCTGGGACAGCAGCTCGTCGACCGGGACGTCGGGCACGTCTCCCACGTAGCGGTTGCGGTCGGCGAAGGCCAGCGCGCTCGCCTCGAACCAGGCGTGCAGCGCCGTGGTGCGGTCGAGAGAGCCCATGTCATAGCCCTCGAGGATGTTGAGCGTCTCACCGACGGCGATCCCGCCCGAGGAGGGCACGCTCATCCCGTACAGGTCCAGTCCCCGGTACGAGGACTCGGTGGGCTCCCGGAGCGGTGCCGTGTAGGCCCGCAGGTCGGACAGCTCCATGAGTCCGGATCGCACGTCGACGCCGTCGGCCACCGGCGGCTCCTGGACCGTGGCCACGACCTCTCGGCCCAGTCGACCGCCGTACAGCACGTCGACGCCTTGGCGAGAGAGCAGCCGGTAGGTATGGGCCAGGTCGAGGTTGCGGAAGATCGACCCCACCCGTGGCGGCTCGTCGCCGGGGAGGAACAGCTCTGCGGTCGGCGTGAAGAGGCGGAAGCGGTCGGCGTTGGCAGCGGTCTGGTCGTGGAAGGTCTGGTCGACGACGAAGCCGCGCGAGGCCACCTGGGTGGCCGGTCGCAGCGCCTCGGCGAGTGAGACCGACCCCCAGCGATCGAGGGCCTCCTGCCAGGTGAGCGGCGTGCCGGGGACGCCGACCGACAGCCCGCTGTTCACCGCGTCGAAGAAGGGGATCGGGGTCCCGACGGGGTCCTGGAACGACGTCTCCGTCATCGCGGCCGGTGCCGTCTCCCGCCCGTCGATCGTGTGCACGTCGCCGCTCGCGGCGTCGTAGTAGACGAAGAAGCCCCCGCCACCGATGCCCGCGGAGTACGGCTCGGTGACGCCGAGCGTCGCCGCCGCGGCTACCGCGGCGTCGACCGCGTTGCCGCCCTTGCGCAGCACCTCCAGGCCGACCCGAGTGGCCTCGGGGTCGACCGTCGCGACGGCTCCCCCCGTCCCCTTGGCGACCGGGACCTTCTCGGTGGCCCGGGGCGCCGCCTGGGCGGTGGGCAGGGACGCCACGGCGAGCGCGGCAGGCAGCATCGCGGCGGCGAGGACAGCGACCGACGATCGGCGCATGACGGACCTCCGGGGTGAGGGTCGAACTCTCCGCAACCTATCGGTGAAGGTGACAAAAGGCACGCGTGCTAGCCCGCGACCTCCACTGCCCGGTCCACCCGGTCCGCCGCGTCGTACGGGATCCAGTGGATCCGCGGGTCCTTGCGGAACCACGAGTCCTGACGTCGCGCGAACCGCCGGGTGGCTCGCACCGTCTCGGTCCGGGCCTCCTGCTCGGTGATCTGCCCGTCCAGATACCGCAGCACCTGGGCGTAGCCGAGCGCCCTCGAGGCCGTCCGCCCCTCACGCAGCCCGCGCGCGACGAGCCCGCGGACCTCGTCGACGAGGCCGGCGCGGAACATCCGGTCGACCCGCTCCTCGATCCGCCGGTCCAGGGTTTCGCCGGGTACGTCGACCCCGACCTGCACCGCCCCCTCGTACGCGTAGGCGCGCGGCGGCAGGGACGCCCGGTAGGCCTCGCCGGTGATCTGCCGGACCTCGAGCGCCCGGACGACCCGGCGGGCGTTGCTCGGGAGGATGCGAGCGGCGACTTCGGGGTCGGACGCGGCCAGCCGCTTGTGCATCCCCTCGGCCCCGACCTCGGCGAGCTCGGCCTCCAGCCGAGCCCGGACCGCCGAGTCCGTCCCGGGGAAGTCGAACCGGTCGAGCACGGCCCGCACGTACAGCGCGCTCCCACCGACGAGCACCGGGACGATGCCCCGGACCAGGCAGTCGTCGACCGCCGCACGGGCCATGGCCTGGAACTCGGCGACGGTCGCGGGTTCGGTGACGTCCAGGACGTCCAGCAGGTGGTGAGGGACCCCGCGTCGCTCCTCCAGGGAGAGCTTGGCCGTCCCGATGTCCATGCCCCGGTAGACCTGCATGGAGTCCGCGTTGACGACCTCCCCGCTCAGCCTCAGGGCGAGGTCGACGGCCAGATCGCTCTTGCCTGCCGCGGTCGGCCCGACCACCGCCACCACGCGGCTCTCGGGGCTGCGGCGTGGGGGCACGGCCCCACTCTCCCAGTCTCGCCCGGCTCAGCCGTGGTGCTCCCACAGCGCCACCACGTACTCCACCCCGTACGGCGCGGCGTCGTAGAGCACCGCGGTGTCGGGCAGGTCGTCGCCG
This sequence comes from Jiangellales bacterium, assembly GCA_035462375.1. Classification (GTDB taxonomy): domain Bacteria; phylum Actinomycetota; class Actinomycetes; order Jiangellales; family Jiangellaceae; genus DASTQL01. Next base: position 6,075 of record DATHUJ010000070.1, on the reverse strand, counting down.
GCGGCGCCCGCGAGCACCTGCCAGGCCACACGCCCGGCCACCATCAGCTCCGAGGCCTCGGCCGGGTCGATGGCGAGGAGGGCGGCGACGTCGCCTTCGGCCAGCGCCCGCACGACTGCGGCGTCGAACGGAGCAGCGCGCGCGTCCTCGTAGCCGGGCGCCTGGGGCGATCGCCGCGCCGAGCCGTCCCCCATCACCAGGAGGGCTACCCGGTCCGCCGATGCGGCGATGGCCTCGCCGAGCGCGCGGCAGGCCTCGGGACTCGAGTCGTCCGCGACCTCGTAGCCGGTGACCGTCCCCGTGGGTCGCACGCGCCGCAACAGCCAGGCGCCCACCGACAGCGAGAGGGGCAGCTCCGGCTCACCGACGTCGTCGATCGGGTCCCGGCCCAGGACCACGGTCACATCCACCCCGTACAAGCGGAAGGAGCCGACCGAACCGGAGGGGTGCGGCCGCGTGGCCTGGCCTCCGCCCACCACCACGAGCAGCTGCGGCTCGGTTGCCACGAGAGACTCGACGGCACGGTCGCAAGCGGCCCGGAGGTCGTCGAGCTCAGGTGCGGCCCCCGCCGCCACCTCCGGCACCAGGGCCGGCGGGTGTGGGCAGACGGCGGCGGCGACCAGCACATGCCGACCGTACCGGGCGGGAGCCCGTCCGCTGTCGTCCTGTCACGCAGCGTTCCGTCCCGAGGCTGGATTGCGTCGGGGCGCGGGTCTAGCGTCGGCGTCGGCCCGTGTCCAGGAGGCCCGAGGAGGCATCGTGCCCGTCCGTCCCGTCCCCGCCGCCGTCGCCGCCGGCGTGCTCGCCGCGAGTGCCGCGCTGACCGCCGCCCTGCTGCCCGCCACTGCGGCCCCGCCGTCCTCGGGACCGCCCGGTGCACCGACGGTTCGGTTCGCGACCTTCAACGCCTCCCTCAACCGGAACTTCGAGGGCCAGCTCCGCAGCGACCTCTCCACGCCGGACAACGCGCAGGCACAAGCCGTGGCCGAGATCGTCCAGCGGACGCAGCCGCAGGTCCTGCTGATCAACGAGTTCGACTTCGACCCGGTCGCGGCCGAGCTGTTCCGCGAGAACTACCTGGAGGAATCGCAGAACGGCGCCGAGCCGATCGAGTACCCGCACCTGTTCATCGCTCCCTCCAACACCGGCATCCCCTCCGGCTTCGACCTGAACAACGACGGCGTGATCGGCGGCCCCGACGACGCCTTCGGCTTCGGCTTCTTCCCCGGGCAGTTCGGGATGCTGGTCCTGTCCCAGCACCCGATCGACGAGGCGGGCGTGCGCACCTTCCAGAACTTCCGCTGGAAGGACATGCCCGGCGCCCGGCTGCCCGACGACCCGAACACCCCGGAACCCGCCGACTGGTACTCCCCGGAGGAGCTGGAGGTCTTCCGGCTGTCCAGCAAGAGCCACTGGGACGTGCCGGTGCGGATCGGCGGGCGGACCGTGCACCTCCTCGCGTCGCACCCGACGCCGCCGGTCTTCGACGGACCGGAGGACCGCAACGGCCTGCGCAACGCCGACGAGATCAGGTTCTGGGCCGACTACGTCAGCCCGGGGCCGCGGTCGGCCTACATCTACGACGACGACGGCGTCAGCGGCGGCCTCACGCCTGGCGCGGCATTCGTCATCGCCGGGGACCAGAACTCCGACCCGCTCGACGGGGACAGCGTGCCCGGGGCCATCCAGCAGCTGCTCGACCACCCGCGGGTCGACACGTCGGTGACGCCGGACAGTGAGGGCGCCGTAGAGGCTTCGGAGCTGCAGGGCGGGGCCAACCTGACCCACCGGTCCGATCCCCGCTTCGACACGGCCGACTTCAGCGACACGGCGCCGGGCAACCTGCGGGCCGACTACGTCCTGCCCAGCCGGTCCCTGCGCATCCTGGACGCCGCCGTCTTCTGGCCGACGCTCGCCGACCCGCTGTCCCGCCTCACCGGGGTGTTCCCCTTCCCGTCGAGCGACCACCGGCTGGTCTGGATCGACGTACGGGTGCCGGGCGGTCGCTGAGGCGCCACCCGGTCCGGACGAGCTCCCGGCACCGGCCCGGGACGAGGGGGCCCCGAGCCGGTCCTCCTCGACGTGGTGGGATGGCGTCCGTGCTCGAGGGGCTGGATGTCACCAGGGTCGCGGTCGCTCTCTCCCTCCTGCTGGTCGGAGGCGGGCTGAGCATCGCCTGGCTGCCCGTCGTGCGCGTCGAGGGCTGGACCTCGATGTTCCCGCGGGTGCTCGTCTTCGCCGGCCTGGCAGCCGCCGTCCTCGACGGCATCGGACTGGGGACCGTTCTGGGGCTGGCCCTCGCCGCCCTCGGGGTGGTCGCCGGCTGGCAGGCCCGGCCCGCTCCCGACCTGCCACGACCCGGTCGCGCCGGCATCGTCGCGGCCGCAGTCGTGACCGGGTTGCTCGTCGTCGCGGTCGACCGCGGCTGGTGGCTGCTCGGCTCGGTCCCCGAGGTGGCGAGGGTGTGGGTCGCGCTGGGTCTGGCGGCCGTGGGGGCGCTGGCCACGCTGGCGATCGCCGACCGGGAGCGGGTCCGGCTCCGCGAGGCGCTGCTGCGCCACAGCCCACCCGCTTGACCCAGCCGTGGCCCCCGCCGCAGGATCACCGTATCTCGCCTGAAGCCTGACGAAAGGCACCTCATGCGCTCTCGACCGGCAGCCGCCGCGCTCATGACGACCGTGCTCGTCGCCGCCGCTTCGCCCGCACAGGCGATCAGCTCCGACAACTCCTTCCCCGCCCCCGAGCGTACGGAGGTGGGCGCGCTGGTGGCCCAGTGGGACAGCGACCGCGACCCGGCCACGCCCGACCGGGTCGACTGGGTGTGCTCCGGGACGATGATCAGCGTCGACGTCTTCCTCACCGCCGCCCACTGCGTCACCGACTGGCCGGAGGGCGTACGGCTGGGCGTCTCCCTCGAGGAGGACGTCGAGGGTGCGCTGCAGGTCGAGCGCAGCGACGGGCTGGAGGGCGACGCCCTCTTCGACGCCGTGGCGGTGGAGGGCACCCCCCACTGGGCCCCCGGCTACCCCGGGACCGGAGCCGACTCCAGGGACATCGGCGTTCTCGAGCTCGACCCGGAGGAGGCGGCGGACCTCGCCTCGCGGTCGGAGGAGTTCGAGCCGGCGACCCTGCCGACAGAGGGACAGCTGTCCGAGCTGGGGTCGCGGGCCCTGGATGCCGCCACCTGGACCGTCGTCGGCTACGGCACCCACGAGGCCCAGCGCGGCCCGGGCGGGCACACCTTCCCCGGCGGGGGCGAGCGCCGGCAGGCCGAGCTCGACTTCAACGCGCTCACCAAGACCTGGGTGCGGCTGTCCATGATCGAGGCCCGCGGGCTCGGCGGCGCCTGCTACGGCGACTCGGGCGGCCCGAACTTCGTCGAGCTGGACGGCGAGCTGGTGCTGGCCAGCATCACGGTGACCGGCGACGTGCCGTGCTACGCCACCAACGACACCTACCGCACCGACACCCGGCAGGCCCGGACGTTCCTCGAGGGCTTCGTCGACCTGCCAGAACGCTGACCCGTGCGGCCTCCCGGCTCAGGCTGGGGTGCCCACCCCCGGCATCCCCAGCAGCACCCCGCCGGTCGATGCCGGCCGGGAGGGCTGCGCGTCGCGTGCCTCCCAGGCGTCACCGGCCCGGGTGCGCCGCAGCCCGTACGAGGTGACGTCGGCGTCGGCGACGAGGTGGTGGGGAGCGGCGTAGGTGACCCGGGCGGTCACGACGTCGCCCGGCCGCGGGACCTCCACCCCCTCGGGCACGCCGACGTGCACGAGGCGGTTGTCCCGGGCCCGACCGGAGACCCGGTGGGTCTCGACGTCCTTGCGGCCCTCTCCCTCGGCGACGAGGACCTCGACCTCCATGCCGACGAGCGCCCGGTTCCCGGCCCAGGCCACGTCCTCGACGGTGCTCACGAGCCGCTCGTACCGTTCCTGCACGACCTCCTTGGGCACCTGGCCGGGGAGGTCGGCGGCCGGGGTTCCGGGTCGCCTGGAGTACTGGAAGGTGAAGGCCGAGGCGAAGCTGGCCGTCCGCACGACGTGCAGGGTCTGCTCGAAGTCCTCCTCGGTCTCGCCGGGGAAGCCCACGATGACGTCGGTCGTGATCGCAGCGTCGGGGATCGCCGTGCGGACCTCGTCGACGATGCGCAGGTAGCGGTCCTGCCGGTACGAGCGGCGCATGGCCCTCAGCACCGCGTCGGACCCGGACTGCAACGGCATGTGCAGCTGCGGCATCACCGCGGGCGTCTCTGCCATCGCCTCGATCACGTCGGGCGTGAAGTCCCTCGGGTGCGGGCTGGTGAAGCGTAGCCGCTCCAAGCCCTCGACCGCCCCGACTGCGCGCAGCAGCTTGCCGAAGGCGTAACGGTCGCCGAACTCCACCCCGTACGCGTTGACGTTCTGGCCGAGCAGAGTCACTTCGAGGACCCCCTCGGCCACGAGGACCTCCACCTCGGCCAGCACGTCTCCCGGGCGCCGGTCCTTCTCGCGCCCGCGGAGCGCGGGCACGATGCAGAACGTGCAGGTGTTGTTGCACCCGACGCTGACGGCGACCCAGGCCGCGTAGGCACTGTCCCGGCGCGTGGGCAGCGTTGACGGGAAGACCTCGAGCGCCTCGAGGATCTCGACCTGGGCCTCCTGCTCCACCCGGGCACGCTCGAGCAGGACGGGCAGGGACCCGACGTTGTGGGTGCCGAAGACCACGTCGACCCACGGTGCACGACGGACGATGTCCCCTCGGTCCTTCTGCGCCAGGCAGCCGCCGACGGCGACCTGCATCCCGGGGCGGCGCTGCTTCACGGGGGCCAGGTGCCCGAGGTTGCCGTACAGCTTGTTGTCGGCGTTCTCGCGAACGGCACAGGTGTTGAGGACGACCACGTCCGGCTCCTGGCCCTCGTCGGCCCGCGCGTAGCCGGCCTCCTCCAGGAGGCCGGCGAGGCGCTCGGAGTCGTGGACGTTCATCTGGCACCCGAAGGTGCGGACCTGGTACGTGCGTGGGCTCATGACGAGCACCAGGGTAGGCGGTTCGCCGCCCGGTCCCGCCCGGCCTGTCCCTGGGTCGCCGCGCCCAGGATGTATCCGGTTCGTGATCGAACGGTCCGTGACGCGGCAGATGTGCGCCGATAGGTTCGGTCTATGACCGAGACCCCCGGGGCAGCCGGCCAGGCGACCGGCGAGCCGCTGGTCGTCCTGGACAAAGTGGACAAGTGGTTCGGCGACCTGCACGTGCTGCAGGACATCAACCTCACCATCCACAAGGGCGAGGTCGTCGTCGTCATCGGTCCGTCCGGCTCCGGCAAGTCCACCCTCTGCCGAGCGATCAACCGGCTCGAACCCATCAACTCCGGGACGATCGCGATCGACGGCGAGCCGCTCCCGGCCGAGGGCAAGGGCCTGGCGCGGCTGCGCTCCGAAGTGGGCATGGTCTTCCAGTCGTTCAACCTGTTCGCTCACAAGAGGGTGGTCGAGAACGTCATGCTCGGCCCGATCAAGGTCAAGAAGGTGCCCAAGAAGGAGGCCAGGGAGCGCGCCATGACCCTCCTCGACCGGGTCGGCGTCGCCAACCAGGCGGAGAAGTACCCTGCTCAGCTCTCCGGCGGTCAGCAGCAACGCGTCGCGATCGCCCGTGCGCTGGCCATGCAGCCGAAGGTCATGCTCTTCGACGAGCCGACGTCTGCCCTGGACCCGGAGATGATCAACGAGGTCCTCGACGTCATGACCAACCTCGCCAAGGAGGGCATGACCATGGTCGTGGTCACCCACGAGATGGGCTTCGCGCGCAAGGCCGCCAACCGCGTGGTGTTCATGTCCGACGGAGCGATCGTCGAGGAGAACACCCCAGAGGAGTTCTTCACCAACGCCAGGAGCAACCGCGCCAAGGACTTCCTCAGCAAGATCCTCACCCACTGACGCCGACCACCCACCAGGAGGGAACGACCATGCGAGCACGACGTTGGACGGCCGCGGCCGGGGCGCTGGTCCTCACCGCCGCGCTGGCCGCCTGCGGCGACGACGACGGCGAGACGACCACCGAGCCCGAGGTCCAGGAGGAGGCCTCGTTCGAGGAGGGCACGAC
>DATHUJ010000069.1:0-17752 GCA_035462375.1 Jiangellales bacterium | reverse complement strand
GCGGGCTGCACGCTGTGGTCGGACAACCTGCTCATCCCGGTCCTGGCGCAGCACAAGAAGAACGCCGAGCTGCTCATGGACCACTACTACGACCCCGCCGTCGCCGCCGAGCTCGCCGCCTGGGTCAACTTCATCTCCCCGGTCGCGGGCACCCAGGAGGCGATGACCGAGATCGACCCGGAGCTCGCCGAGAACCAGCTGATCTTCCCGACCGAGGACACCCTTGCCCAGACCTACCTCTTCCGCGGGCTGAGCGAGGAGGAGGAGCAGTCCTTCAACCAGAGCTTCAACACCGTCATCGGAGCCTGACGACCATGAGCCACCGAGACACCGCGCCGGGGGCGACCTCGCCTGCCGCCCCCGGCGCGGGCGGGGACCTCCAGCTCGTCGAGGTCGCCAAACGCTTCGGCGACTTCGTCGCCGTCGACGACCTCACCCTCACCGTCCCCCAGGGGTCCTTCTTCGCCCTGCTGGGCCCCTCCGGGTGCGGCAAGACCACGACCCTGCGGATGGTCGCCGGCCTCGAGCAGCCCACCCAGGGGCGGATCCTCGTCGGTGGCGACGACATCACCAGCACCAAGCCGTACAAGCGGCAGGTCAACACGGTCTTCCAGAGCTACGCGCTCTTCCCGCACCTCGACGTGTTCGAGAACGTCGCCTTCGGGCTGCGCCGACGCGGCCGCCAGGACGTCCAGGCAGAGGTCGAGCGGATGCTCGAGCTGGTCGAGCTGAGCCCGATGGCCCGGCGCAAGCCGGCACAGCTCTCCGGTGGCCAGCAGCAGCGGGTCGCAGTCGGCCGCGCGTTGATCAACCGCCCGGGCGTGCTGCTCCTCGACGAGCCGCTCGGCGCCCTCGACCTCAAGCTGCGCCGGCAGATGCAGCTGGAGCTCAAGCGGATCCAGACCGAGGTCGGCATCACCTTCGTGCACGTCACGCACGACCAGGAAGAAGCAATGACGATGGCCGACACCATCGCGGTGATGAACGCCGGCCGGATCGAGCAGATGGGTCCGCCCACCGAGCTCTACGAGAACCCGCTGACCACGTTCGTTGCCAACTTCCTCGGCCAGTCCAACCTCATGGACGGCCGGATCGAAGGCCGGGACGGCGACACCTCCGTGGCCTCGGTGCAGGGACACCGGCTGGCCCTGCCGACCGCCCGTGTGCATGCCCCGGGGGCGGACGTGCACCTCGGCGTCCGGCCGGAGAAGATCGCCATCCGATCCGCCCACGACGCCGCAACGGCGGCGACGACCGACCGGTCGCGCAATCGTCTCGAGGGCACGGTCGCCGACTCCAGCTTCATCGGGGTGTCCACCGAGTACCTCGTGCGGCTGCCCTGGGGGCAGGCCGTGACGGTCTTCGCCCAGAACGTCGACCGCGACGTGCGGCTGGTCCCCGGCGCGCGCGTCGTCCTGGAGTGGGACCCGGCGAACACCTTCGCCCTCGATGCCTCCGAGTCCGTCGTCGCTGGGCTGGAGCCCGAGGTCACCGAGCTCCACCCCGCCGGGGTCCTTCCGTGAGCGCCCTCGCCCACACCGGCGGGGCCGGGATGGGCGGGGGCACCGGGAGCCCGGCGACTGCGCCGAGCGGGACTGCCGGACGCTCCCGGTGGACCCCCTACCTGCTGCTGATCCCGGGGCTGGCCTGGCTCACGGTCTTCTTCATCGTCCCGTCGATCACGCTCTTCTCCACGTCGCTGCAGAGCGGCACCGTCGAGACCGGCTACTCGCTGACCTTCCAGGTCTCCAACTACCTCGACGCGTGGTCGGCGTACTGGCCGCAGCTGGTGCGGTCCTTCGTCTACGCGGGCCTGGCGACCGTCCTCGCGCTGATCATCGCCTACCCGCTCGCCTACGCCATCGCGTTCAAGGCGGGGCGCTGGCGCTACATCATGCTCATCCTGGTGATCGCTCCCTTCTACACTAGCTTCCTCATCCGGACGCTGGCGTGGCGGACGATCCTCGCGGACAACGGGGTGGTCGTCGAGGTCCTCAACGCCCTCTACATCACAGATGTGCTCAGCTTCATCGGGCTGACCGAGGGCGACCGGGTCCTCGCCACCCCGCTCGCGGTGGTCACCGGGCTCACGTACAACTTCCTGCCGTTCATGACCCTGCCGCTCTATGCCGCGCTCGACCGCCTCGACCCGCGTCTGGTCGAGGCCGCGAGCGACCTCTACGCCTCGCCCTTCACGGCCTTCCGCAAGGTGACCTGGCCGCTGTCGCTCCCCGGGGTCGTCGCCGGGACCCTGCTCACCTTCATCCCGGCCTCCGGTGACTACATCAACTCGCAGCTGCTCGGCAGCCTCCCGGCGACCGCGATGATCGGCAACGTCATCGACACGCAGTTCCTGCGGGTCCTCAACTACCCGACGGCTGCCGCTCTGTCGTTCACGCTCATGGTCGCGGTCGTCGCCCTCGTCGCGATGTACGTGCGCCGGGCCGGCACGGAGGAGCTCGTCTGATGGCCGTCACCCCTGCCGAGACCGCCGGACGGGTCGCCCGGCCCGAGCCGCCCGCCCGCCCGACCCGCCGCGGGCCGGTGTCGTGGGTCCGGGAGAACGTGGTGATGATCGCCGCCGTCGCGGCCCTCGTCTACCTGATGCTGCCCAACGTCGTGGTCGTGATCTTCTCGTTCAACAAGCCGGTCGGCCGGTTCAACTACGAGTGGAACACCTTCAGCCTGGACGCGTGGACCAATCCGTGCGCGTCGGCTGGCATGTGCGAGGCCCTGGGACTGAGCCTGCGGATCGGCCTCCTGTCCACCATCGTGGCCGTCGTCCTGGGCACGCTGGTGGCCTTCGCACTCTCGCGCTACCGGTTCCGCGGCCGCGGCCCCACCAACCTGCTGATCTTCTTCCCGATGGCCACACCCGAGGTGGTCATGGGCTCGTCCCTGCTCGCGCTGTTCGTCAACGCCACGATCCTGCCGCTGGGGTTCTGGACCATCCTGATCGCGCACATCATGTTCCTGCTCAGCTTCGTCGTCGTGACGGTCAAGGCCCGCCTCGCCAGCCTGGATCCGCGCCTGGAGCAGGCGGCCATGGACCTCTACGCCGACGAGCGCACGACCTTCTGGAAGATCACCTTCCCCCTGGTGCTGCCGGGCATCGCCGCGGCCGCGCTGCTGGCCTTCGCGCTGTCGTTCGACGACTTCATCATCACCAACTTCAACGCCGGCTCCCGGGTCACCTTCCCCATGTTCGTCTGGGGTGCCGCACAGCGCGGGGTGCCGCCCCAGGTCAACGTCGTCGGTGCGGCGATGTTCCTGCTCGCGCTCCTCGTGGTTGTCGGTGGTCAGGTGTACAGCCGGCGCCGTGCCCGCTGAGCGGTCGGCGTGCCGTACTACCGACCTGAGGAGTCCAGGCCCGACCCGACGACGCTGGCGGCGCTCGCCGACGCCGCCCCGATCCCGTTCTGGCTCGACGACCCGGCGGCACCGGTCCCGGATCCCCGGCCCGCGCTGGTCGGGAGCACGCAGGCCGACCTGCTCGTGGTCGGCGGCGGGTACACCGGGCTGTGGGCCGCACTGCAGGCCAAGGAGCACGACCCGGGGCGGGACGTGGCGCTGGTCGAGTCCGCCACCTGCGGCTGGGCCGCGAGCGGCCGCAACGGCGGCTTCTGCGCTGCGAGCCTGACCCACGGGGTGCTCAACGGGTCGCAGCGGTGGCCGGGTGAGATGTCCGTGCTCGAACGGCTCGGCCGGCAGAACCTCCGCGACCTCTTGGCGACCCTCGAACGCCACGACATCGACGCCGACGTCGAGCGCACGGGAGCGCTCGACGTGGCCGTCGAGCCGTGGCAGGTCGACCACCTCCGTGCGGTCCGCGACGTGGCCGCACGCCTGGGCCGTCCGCCGGACTGGCTGGACCGGGCCGCCGTCCGCGCGGAGGTCGACTCCCCGCTCTACCTCGCCGGGACGTGGGACCGGGACGGGGTCGTACTGCTCCACCCCACGAAGCTCGCCTGGGGACTGCGCCGCGCCTGCCTCGAGCTGGGCGTGCGCCTGTACGAGCGCACGCCGGCGCTGTCCCTGACGGCGGACGGTCCCGGGGTGCGGCTGTCCACGCCGTACGGGAGTGTGCGGGCCGCCAAGGTCGTCCTGGGGACGAACGCCTTCGCCCCGTTGCTGCGCCGGCTCTCCTCGTACGCCGTCCCGGTGTGGGACTACGTGCTGGTCACCGAGCCGCTGGACCCGGACCGGCGGGCGGCGCTGGGATGGCGCCACCGGCAAGGTGTCGGTGACGCCGGCAACCAGTTCCACTACTACCGGCTCACCGCCGACGACAGGGTGCTCTGGGGCGGTTTCGACGCCGTCTACCGCTTCGGCAACGGGCGGGACCCGAGGCTGGAGCAGCGCCCGGAGTCCTTCGCGGCGCTGGCCGCTCACCTGTCGACTACCTTCCCCCAGCTCGACGGCGTCCGCTTCACGCACGCCTGGGGCGGGATGATCGACACCTGCAGCCGGTTCAGCGCCTTCGTCGGCACCGCGCTGCGTGGCCGGGTCGGCTACGCAGCCGGGTACACCGGCCTGGGGGTGGGGGCCACGCGCTTCGCGGCCGGGGTCGTGCTGGACCTGCTCGACGGCCGTGACTCCGAGGCCAGCCGGTTGGGCATGGTCCGGCGCAAGCCGGTGCCGTTCCCCCCCGAGCCGGTCCGGTGGGCCGGCATCGAGCTGACCCGTCGGTCCCTCGCCCGGGCGGACCGGTCCGGGGGGCGGCGGGACCTGTGGCTGCGCACGTTGGACCGGCTCGGGCTCGGCTTCGACTCGTGAGGGAGCGACCGTGACGGCTGCACCGGACCCGGACGCCGACGCGCGTGTGAACCGGGAGCTGTGGACGGTGGTGAACCGGCAGCACACCGACGCCGACGCCGAGCGTGCCTGGACGGCCGAGGAGGTCACGTGGGGCCTGTTCCGGGTCCGCGAGGCGGACCTGGGCGCGCTCGGCGACGTGTCGGACCTCGACGTGGTGGAGCTCGGCTGCGGGTCGGCCTACCTGTCGGCGTGGCTGGCCCGCCGGGGCGCCCGGCCGGTCGGCGTGGACGTCACCCCCGCGCAGCTCGAGACCGCTGCGCGGTGCCAGCGCCGGTTCGGCCCGGCCTTCCCGCTGGTGGAGGCCGACGCCGGCGCGGTCCCGCTTTCCACCGACGGCTTCGACCTCGCCGTCAGCGAGTACGGCGCCAGCGTCTGGTGTGACCCCGCGCGGTGGTTGAGCGAGGCGGCGCGCCTGCTGCGACCCGGTGGCCGGCTGGTCTTCCTGACCAACAGCGTCACGAGCACGTTGTGCGTCCCGGCGGCGAGCGGCCACGCGGGTGACCGTCTGCTCCGGCCGCAGCGTTCCGTCTACCGCGTGCACTGGCCTGACGGAGGGGTCGAGTTCCACCCGGGCCACGGCGACTGGGTCCGGCTGCTGACCGAACGAGGCTTCACTGTCGAGGCACTCCACGAGCTGTACGCGCCCGAGGGCGCGACGACCCCGGACTACTACGAGATCGCCACGGCGGACTGGGCCGGGCGCTGGCCGGTCGAGGACCTCTGGGTCGCCCGGCGGGCGGCGGCGCCGGACTGACCGTGCCCCGGTTGGTCTCCTTCCCGGCCGTGTCTTCGCTCACACACGTCCCGATCGGGGTGTGGATCCGGGAGCGCCGGGCGTTCACTGGAGGAAAGGCGTCCATGTCCGTGCACCGACTGTTGGAGAGCCGTGGCCCCCGACATCCGCGAGGACCCCCGCACCCTCCTCACCTCGACCACCACCCCCCGCCAACCCCCCGCGCCCCCCGCGCCCTCTGACGAGGACGAGCGCCCGCGCCTGCAGCTGAGCGGTGCCCAGGTGGCGGCCAGCGCCCTGGCCGCCACGACGTCGGCGTTCGCCGCCTCGACCCTCGGCGTGGCCGGCACCCTGGGGGGTGCGGCCGTCGGCAGTGTCGTGGCCACGATCGGGTCGGCCGTCTACATCCACTTCTTCCGGCGCACCGGTCAGACGGTGCGGACCGTAGTCCTGCGCAGTCCGTCCGGCACCCCGCTGGGCGTCTCCACCACCGACGTGACCGACGACGCCGCCCCTCCGGCGGGCCCGACGGAGGACGTCGGCTCCACCCCGGCCGAGGAGCCGGCTCGCCGGCTGAACCGCCGCGCGCTCGTGCTGTCGGTCCTCGCGGTCTTCGCCCTGGCGATCGGCACCGTGACGGCCGTCGAGCTGATCGCGGGGCAACCCGTGGGCAGCCCTGGCGACACGGCGACCGGCCGGACGACGATCGGCTCCGTCCTCGGCGGATCCGCGGCCGAGGCCGACTCCGGCGAGACCATCCCCGGCGACGGTACGGGAACGGGGACCGCGCCCGGCGACGCGGAATCCGGGACCGAGCAGCCGCCGGAGGAGGCGCCTGGGCAGGTCCCGACCGGCGAGCCGATTCCGACACCGACGCCGGCCCCGACCGGCGGCGCCGGCGAGGCGCCCGCTCCCGAACCCGCCCAGACACCGGTCCAGCCGGAGCCCGAGGTCGCCGACCCGGCCGCTCCCTGACGACAGGGCGGCGGTCCGGCGGCCCCGGCCTGACGACCTGGACCCGGTCAGGGCAGGATGCGGGGCATGGCCCGTTACGGACCCCAGTACGGCCCCGATGTGACCTTCCTCGGCGTGGACCGGTGCGACCTCGACGAGCCGGAGACCTGCGCGGGGGTGGACGTCGTGATCGTGGGGGCGCCCTTCGACGGCGGGACGTCACACCGGCCGGGCGCCCGCTTCGGCCCGTCCGCGATCCGCACCACCGACTACCTGGCTCACGACGGATCGCGCCCCTCGCTGGCGCTGCGGGCGGACGGCCTGCGGGACCTTCGGGTCGTCGACGCGGGGGACGTGGAGATGTTCTCGGGCGACGCCGCCCGGTCCTGCCGTGACCTCGAGGCGGCGGTCGAGAAGGTCGCCCGGAGCGGGGCCGTCCCGGTCGTCCTGGGAGGCGACCACACGATCACCTGGCCCGACGTGACCGGGGTGGCGAGAGCTGTCGGCTGGGGAAGGGTGAGCGTCGTCCACTTCGACGCCCACGCCGACACGGGTGACGTCGAGTTCGGGTCGCTGATCGGGCACGGGCAGCCCATGCGGCGGCTGATCGAGAGCGGCGCGGCCCGGGGGGACCGGTTCCTCCAGCTGGGCCTGCGGGGTTACTGGCCGCCGCCCGAGGTGCTGGACTGGATGGCTGCGCAGCGGATGCGCTCGTACGAGATGACCGAGATCGGCCGCCGGGGGCTGGACGAGTGCCTCTCCGAGGCCTTCGCCATCGCCACCGACGACTGCGACGGCGTCTTCCTGTCCGTGGACATCGACGTCTGCGACCCCGGGCACGCGCCGGGCACCGGGACCCCCGAGCCCGGGGGCATCAGCGCTCGCCAGCTCCTCGACGCGGTGCGCCGGATCTGTCTGGAATTGCCGGTCGTGGGCATGGACGTGGTCGAGGTCTCCCCGCCGTACGACCACGCCGACATCACGGCCGCCCTCGCCAACCGGGTTGTCCTCGAGGCGCTGTCTGCCCTGGCCCGTCGCCGCCGGGACGAGGCGACGGCGGCGGACCGGTGGGACGCGGCGCGGCCGCTGCTCGGCGGCCGCGGCGGCTGAGAAACCGATGGCCTCACGGCCGTTGTCGGCGCGACACTGACGACGTGCTCGCCCTGTTCCTCGGTGTCGGGCTCGGTCTCGTCGTCGCGGCGCAACCCGGGCCGGTGACCCTCCTGCTCGTCCGGACCGCTGCGAGGGGCCGCCGAGCGGCAGGAGTCGCCCTCGGGTGCGCGGTCGCGGTGGTCGACCTGCTCTACGCCGGCCTCGGTGCCGCAGGCGTGGCGCCGCTGCTGCAGGCGGAGCCGCTGCGGCTGGGGCTGGGTCTGCTGGGGGCCGGGGTTCTCCTGGTCATCGGGGGTCGGACCCTGTGGAGTGCCTGGCGTTACCGGGCGGGCCTGGAGACGCCCGCCGAGGTCGACTCGCCGGTCCGCGCCTTCGCGACCGGCTTCGCCGCCACCGCGTCCAACCCGCTGACCATCGCCTCCTGGGCCGCCCTCTTCGCGGCGGCGTCCGTGGCCGGGGCGGCATCGACCGCGACCGGCGCCGCCCTGCTCGTGCTGGGCGTCGGCATCGGATCGCTGCTGTGGTGCACCGGCCTGGCCCTCGGCGCCTCGGCGCTCGTCCGCCGGTGGGGCGACCGGTGGGTGCGGGGGCTGGAGGTCCTCGCCGGGGTCGGGCTGGTCGGCTTCGGGACCGCCCTCGGCGTCCGCAGCCTCGGCCACGACGCCGGCTGACGAGGCTGCCCCGTAGCCTTGCGGCCCATGCGCATCCTCATGATCGGAGCGGGTGGTGTGGGCGCCGCGGCGGCCGGGATCGCCGCCCGACGCGACTTCTTCGACTCCTTCGTGGTCACCGACTACGACCTCCCCCGGGCGGAGCGGGTGGTCGAGGCCCTCGGCGACGACCGGTTCGGCGCCGAGCGGATCGACGCCTCGTCGGCCGAGGCGGTCGCCGACGCCGCCCGCCGCCACCGGGTGACCCACGTCTTCAACGCCGTCGACCCGCGGTTCGTCATGCCGGTCTTCGACGGTGCGCTCGCCGCGGGCGCCGACTACCTGGACATGGCGATGTCCTTGTCGCGTCCTCACCCGCAGCGGCCGTACGAGCTGACCGGCGTCAAGCTCGGCGACTTGCAGTTCGACAAGGCGGGGGAGTGGGAGGCGGCGGGGCGCCTGGCGCTCGTCGGCATCGGTGTCGAGCCGGGGCTCTCCGACGTCTTCGCGCGGTACGCGGCGGACCACCTGTTCGCCGAGATCGAGGAGCTCGGGACTCGCGACGGGGCGAACCTCGTCGTCGAGGGTCACGACTTCGCACCGTCGTTCTCCATCTGGACCACGATCGAGGAGTGCCTGAACCCGCCGGTGGTCTGGGAGAGGGGGCGAGGGTGGTTCACGACCGAGCCCTTCAGCGAGCCCGAGGTCTTCGACTTCCCGGAGGGCATCGGCCCGGTGGAGTGCGTCAACGTCGAGCACGAGGAGGTGCTCCTCATGCCCCGTTGGGTCGACGCCCGGCGGGTCACCTTCAAGTACGGCCTCGGCGAGGAGTTCATCGACGTCCTCGAGACCCTGCACAAGCTCGGGCTCGACCGCACGGAGAAGGTCCGGGTGGGGGGAGTCGAGGTGTCCCCCCGCGACGTCGTCGCCGCCTGCCTGCCGGACCCGGCGACGCTGGGCGACCGGATGACGGGCAAGACGTGCGCGGGGCTGTGGGTGACCGGCCGCGGACCGGACGGCCGTCCACGCGAGGTCTACCTCTACCACGTCGTCGACAACGCCTGGTCCATGCGCGAGTACGGGTCGCAGGCCGTCGTCTGGCAGACCGCGCTCTTCCCCGTCGTGGCGCTCGAGCTGCTGGCTGACGGCCGGTGGAGCGGGGCCGGCGTCCTGGGCCCGGAAGCCTTCGACCCCCAGCCCTTCCTCGACCTGGTGAACGGGTACCGATCGCCGTGGGGACTGCAGGAGCGCACGCCGACCGGCTGACCCGCCGGCGAAGCCCGGTCAGGCGAACGCGGTGAAGGCTCCCTCGAGGATGTCCAGCCCCTCGTCCAGCAGGTGGCGCGGCATGACCAGCGGCGGCAGGAAGCGCAGCACGTTGCCGTAGGTCCCGCAGGTCAGCGTCACCAGGCCCTCGCCGTGGCAGTGCTTGCTGACGGCGGCGGTCAGCCCGGCCGCCGGGTCACCGGTCGACGGGTCGGCCAGCTCGACCGCCAGCATCGCGCCGCGTCCCCGCACCTCGCGGATCGCCGGGTACCGCTCGGCCATCGACCGCAGGCGCGGCACCATGATCCCCTCGATCTCCCGGGCCCGCGCGGCCAGGTTCAGTGCATCCATCGTGCGCATCGCCGCCAGGCCGGCCGCGCAGGCCACCGGGTTGCCGCCGTAGGTGCCGCCCAGCCCACCGCTGTGCGCGGCGTCCATGATCTCCGCCCGCCCGGTCACCCCGGCGAGCGGCAGGCCCCCGGCGATGCCCTTGGCGGTCGTCACGAGGTCCGGGACGACAGCCTCGTGGTCGCACGCGAAGACGTCACCGGTCCGGCAGAAGCCGGTCTGGATCTCGTCGGCGACGAATACCGCCCCGATCTCGCGGGCGTAGGCGGCGAGGGCCGGGAGGAACCCCGGGGCGGGCACCACGAAGCCGCCCTCGCCCTGGATCGGCTCGATGACCAGCGCCGCGACCTCGTCGGCGCCGACCTGTTTGTCGATCACCGAGATGGCGCGCGCGGCGGCCTCTTCGCCGGGGAGCCCGTCGTGCAGCGGGTAGGACATCGGTGCCCGGTAGACCTCGCCGGCGAAGGGGCCGAAGCCGTGCTTGTACGGCATGTTCTTGGCCGTCATCGCCATCGTCAGGTTGGTCCGGCCGTGGTAGGCGTGGTCGAAGACGACGACCGAGTCGCGACCGGTAGCCGAGCGCGCGATCTTCACGGCGTTCTCGACCGCCTCGGCGCCGGAGTTGAACAGCGCCGAGCGCTTCTCGTGCTCCCCCGGTGTCCGACTGTTGAGCTCCTCGCAGACCGAGACGTACCCCTCGTACGGAGTGATCATGAAGCAGGTGTGGGTGAAGGCGGCCACCTGCTCCTGGACGGCCGCGACCACCTCGGGCGCGGCGTTGCCGACGCTGGTGACCGCGATGCCCGAGCCGAAGTCGATGAGCCGGTTGCCGTCCACGTCCTCGAGGACGCCGCCACCGGCCCGGGCGACGAAGGCGGGCAGCATCACGCCGACCCCGCGGGCGACCGCGCCCTCGCGTCGGGCGAGCAGCGCCTGGGAGGCGGGACCGGGGAACGGGGTGCTGAGCCGGCGCTCCTGCGGGACTGCCGACGAGGCCGGTGCGGCGGGGGTGGTGGCGGTCATGGCGCCAGCGTAGGGCTGCCGGGCCCCGGCGGACCTCCGACCGACTAGCGTGCGGCTGCGGGAACCGGGTAGGCCTGGAGCACGCCCTCCGCGCGACCGCCGTGAGGTGAGATCGAGATGTCCCTGCAGACCGACTCCGAGCGTCGTGTGATCGATGCCGTCCCCACCCAGCTGCTGATCGGCGGGGAGTGGCGGGACGCGTCCGCCGGCGGCAGGCTGCCTGTCCACGACCCCTCCACCGGGGAGGTCCTCTGCGAGGTGGCCGACGCCACCCCCGAGGACGGCCTGGCCGCGCTGGGGGCGGCGAGCGAGGCCCAGCCCTCCTGGGGGGCCCACCCGCCGCGGGAGCGTGCCGAGATCCTGCGACGGGCGTTCGAGGCTCTGCTGGACCGGCAGGACGACCTGGCGCTCCTCATGACCCTGGAGATGGGCAAGCCCGTCGCCGAGGCCAGGGGCGAGATCGCGTACGCCGCTGAGTTCTTCCGCTGGTTCTCCGAGGAGGCCTGCCGGATCGAGGGCTCGTACAAGGTGGCCCCCAACGGGGCGTCCCGCCTGCTGACGATGCGGCAGCCCGTCGGGCCGTGCGTGTTCATCACGCCCTGGAACTTCCCGATGGCCATGGGCACGCGCAAGATCGGCCCTGCCGTGGCGGCGGGGTGCACCATCGTCATCAAGCCGGCCGCGGAGACCCCCCTGTCCATGCTCGCGCTCGCGCGGGTCCTGGAGGAGGCGGGACTGCCCGCCGGGGTGCTCAACGTCATCACCACGTCCACGTCCGGCAAGGTCATGGAGCCGGTGATCCGCGACCCGCGGACCCGCAAGCTGTCCTTCACCGGCTCCACGGAGGTGGGCCGGCGGCTGGTCGAGCAGTCGGCGGACCGGTTGCTGCGGGTCTCCATGGAGCTGGGCGGCAACGCGCCGTTCCTGGTCTTCGGGGACGCCGACCTCGACGCCGCGGTGGAGGGGGCCCTGCTGGCCAAGATGCGCAACATCGGCGAGGCCTGCACCGCGGCCAACCGCTTCCTCGTGCACGAGTCGGTGGCCGAGGAGTTCGGTGAGCGGCTCGCCGCGCGGATGGGTGACCTGCGGGTCGGGCGCGGCACCGAGGACGGTGTCCAGGTGGGTCCGCTCATCACGCAGAAGGCCCGCGAGACCGTCGACTCCCTGGTGGCCGATGCCACCGACCGCGGGGCCCGCCTCCTCACCGGCGGGTCCGCCCTGGACGGCCCGGGCTGGTACTACCGGCCGACCGTGCTCGCCGGAGTCCCGGACGATGCCCGACTCCTCGAGGAGGAGATCTTCGGCCCCGTCGCCCCGATCACCACCTTCGGGACCGACGAGGAGGCGGTGGCCGCGGCGAACGCCACGGAGTTCGGGCTGGTGGCCTACGCCTACACCCGCGACCTGGCCCGGGCGGTCCACGTGGCCGAGGACCTGGAGACCGGCATGGTGGGGATCAACACCGGGATCGTCTCCAACCCCGCGGCCCCCTTCGGTGGTGTGAAGGCCTCCGGCTTCGGCCGCGAGGGCGGCCGCGAGGGGATCGAGGAGTACCTCGAGGTGAAGTACGTCGGTCTCGTCGTCTGACCACCCGACGACGGCTGGGAGGACAATGGGTGGCGTGGTCAGCGCTCGCGAGGTCGTCGTCCTCGGGTCCACCGGCTCGATCGGGACCCAGGCGGTCGACGTCGTCCGGCGCAACCCCGACCGGTTCCGGGTCGTGGGCCTGGCCGCCGGAGGGGCCGACCCGGCGGCGCTCGCGGCCCAGGCGCTCGAGCTCGGCGTCGAGGCGGTCGCCGTCGCCCGCGCGTCGGTCGCGGAGGACCTGGTGCTCGCCTGCTACGCCGAGGCGCAGCGGCGGGGTTGGTCGACGGGGGAGTACCGGGTGCCCAAGGTGCTCGCCGGGCCCGACGCGGCCACCGAGCTCGCGGCGTACGACTGCGACGTCGTGCTCAACGGCATCACCGGGTCGATCGGGCTGCTCCCGACGCTCGCCGCGCTCCAAGCCGGCCGCACCCTGGCGCTGGCCAACAAGGAATCGCTGATCGTCGGGGGCCCGCTCGTCACCGCGGCCGCCGCGCCCGGCCAGATCGTCCCGGTCGACTCCGAGCACTCCGCCCTGGCCCAGTGCCTGCGCGGGGGGCGCAGCGACGAGGTGGCGCGCCTGGTCCTGACGGCCAGCGGCGGGCCGTTCCGCGGCCGGGCCCGTTCGGAGCTCGCCACCGTCACCCCGGAACAGGCGCTCGCCCATCCCACGTGGGCCATGGGACCCGTGGTCACCACCAACTCCGCCACCCTGGTCAACAAGGGCCTCGAGGTGATCGAGGCACACCTGCTCTTCGGCGTACCCCTGGATCGGATCGACGTCGTCGTCCACCCGCAGTCGGTCGTGCACTCGATGGTGGAGTTCACCGACGGCTCCACCCTGGCGCAGGCCAGCCCGCCGGACATGCGGATCCCCATCGCCCTGGGTCTGGGCTGGCCCGACCGAGTGCCGGACGCCGCGCCGCCCTGCGACTGGACTCGTGCGACCACCTGGGAGTTCCTCCCCCTGGACGACCACGCCTTCCCCGCCGTACGGCTGGCGCGCGAGGCCGGTCGCCGCGGCGGCACCGCCCCGGCGGTGTACAACGCCGCGAACGAGGAGTGCGTGGGGGCGTTCCACACCGGCCGGCTACCCTTCCTCGGGATCGTGGACACGGTCGAGGCCGTCCTGGCCGAGCACCTGGACGACAGCTTCACCGGGAACATCCGCGCGGTCGACGACGTCCTATCCGCGGAGGAGTGGGCGCGCCGGCGTGCCCGCGAGGTCGCGGAACGGGATGTGGGGTCCTAGATGGACGGGCTGGCGCTGCTGGGCATCGTCGCCTTCGTCGTGGGGCTCATGCTCTCGATCGCGCTGCACGAGATCGGCCACCTCGTCCCTGCCAAGGCGTTCGGCGTCAAGGTCACGCAGTACATGGTCGGATTCGGCTCCACGCTGTGGTCGACACGGCGTGGCGAGACCGAGTACGGCGTCAAGGCGATCCCGTTCGGCGGATACGTGCGGATGATCGGCATGTTCCCGCCCGAACCGGGTGGCGACCCGACCCGGCTCCGCCAGGCGAGCACCGGTCCTTTCCAGGCCCTGGTCGAGGACGCCCGCCGGCTGGCCAAGGAGGAGATCGGGCCGGGGGAGCAGGACCGCGTCTTCTACCGCAAGCCCTGGTGGAAGAAGCTGATCATCATGCTGGGCGGTCCCGCGATGAACGTCCTCATCGCCGTCGTGCTGGCCGGCGCGGTCCTCACCACGTACGGCAACCCGGCCGATCCCACGCTGACGCCCACCGTGAGTGCCGTTTCCGAGTGCGTCGTGCCGCTGAGCGAGGCCTCGCGGGAGTGCACCGCGGATGACCCGGCGACGCCGGCGGCGGCGGCCGGCTTCCGCGCGGGCGACGAGATCGTCGCCTTCGACGGCGGCGCCGTGCAGACCTGGGACGAGATCTCCACGGACATCCGCGAGCACGGGGCGGGGCCCGTGGACGTGACCGTCGTCCGGGACGGGCGGGAGGTCGTCCTCACACCCGATCTAGTGGTCACCGAGCGCCCGGCCGACCCCCTCGACCCCGACAACGGCCTGCTCGCCGAGGTCGGCTTCCTCGGTGTGTCCCCCACGCCGGTCGTGGAGCCCCAGCCGCCGGCGGCCGTCGCGGCCTGGATCGGGGACTTCACGTGGCGTACGGGACAGGCCGTGCTGGCCATCCCGGCGAAGATGGTCGGGGTCTGGCGGGCCGCCTTCGGTGGCGCCGAGCGCGATCCGATGGGGCCGGTCGGCATCGTCGGCGCCGGTCGGATCGGGGGCGAGATCGCCTCTGCCGATGCGGTACCCGCCGTGGACCGGATCGCCTTCTTCGTCCTCCTCCTGGCCAGCTTCAACATGGCCATCGCGCTGTTCAACCTCATCCCCCTCCTGCCCCTCGACGGCGGACACGCCGCCGGGGCGATCTGGGAAGGCGTCAAGCGGGGCTATGCCAGGGTGGCGCACCGCCCCGAGCCCTATCCCGTCGACGTCGCCAGGGCGCTCCCCCTGGCGTACGGGATCGCCGCCGTGCTCATCAGCATGAGCGTGCTGCTCCTCTACGCCGACATCGTGAACCCGATCCGCCTCGCAGGCTGACCCCGAGGCCTGCCCTCGGGCGCGCCACTCCCCGCCGTACCTGAGAATGGACCCCATGGACGTCGCCCTCGGAATGCCGGCCCTGCCACCGCCGGTCCTCGCTCCCCGGCGCACGAGCCGGCAGATCAGGGTGGGCAAGGTGCTGGTCGGCGGCGACGCGCCGGTCAGCGTGCAGT
This sequence comes from Jiangellales bacterium, assembly GCA_035462375.1. Classification (GTDB taxonomy): domain Bacteria; phylum Actinomycetota; class Actinomycetes; order Jiangellales; family Jiangellaceae; genus DASTQL01. Next base: position 2,515 of record DATHUJ010000069.1, on the reverse strand, counting down.
CGATGACGACGACGCCGACGACCGACATCAACGCGACGTTGCAGCAGATCGCGGAGCTCACTGCATCGGGATGCGACATCGTCCGGGTGGCCTGCCCCAGCCAGGACGACGCCGAGGCGTTGCCGGCGATCGCGCGCAAGAGCCAGATCCCGGTCATCGCCGACATCCACTTCCAGCCCAAGTACGTCTTCGCCGCCATCGAGGCCGGCTGCGCCGCCGTCCGCGTCAACCCCGGCAACATCCGGAGGTTCGACGACCAGGTCAAGGAGATCTCCCAGGCGGCGGAGGACCACGGCACGTCCATCCGGATCGGCGTCAACGCGGGTTCACTGGACAAGCGTCTGCTCGACAAGTACGGCAAGCCCACGGCTGAGGCCCTCGTCGAGTCGGCCGTCTGGGAGGCCGGCCTGTTCGAGGAGCACGACTTCCACGACTTCAAGATCTCGGTGAAGCACAACGACCCGGTCGTCATGGTCCGCGCGTACGAGATGCTGGCCGAGCGCGGGGACTGGCCGCTGCACCTCGGGGTGACCGAGGCCGGGCCGGCGTTCCAGGGCACCATCAAGTCTGCAGTGGCGTTCGGCGCGCTGCTGAGCAAGGGGATCGGGGACACCATCCGGGTCTCGCTGTCCGCGCCCCCGGTCGAGGAGGTCAAGGTCGGCCTGCAGATCCTCGAGTCGCTCAACCTCCGGCCGCGCCGGCTCGAGATCGTCTCCTGTCCCTCCTGCGGTCGTGCCCAGGTCGACGTCTACAAGCTCGCCGACGAGGTCACCGCCGGTCTCGAGGGCATGGAGGTCCCGCTGCGCGTCGCCGTGATGGGCTGTGTGGTCAACGGGCCCGGCGAGGCCCGTGAGGCCGACCTCGGAGTGGCTTCCGGCAACGGCAAGGGTCAGATCTTCGTCAAGGGCGAGGTCATCAAGACGGTGCCGGAGTCCAAGATCGTGGAGACCCTCATCGAGGAAGCGATGCGGATCGCCGACGAGATGGGTGCCGAGGAGATCCCGTCCGGCGAGCCCACCGTGTCCGTCTCCTGACCTACCCGGACCACCGGCGCACCCGGCCGGGTGGACGAGGTCGACGCCTCTACGCGCGTACTCTCGTCCCCGCCGGCGCCCACCGGCCCGACCACCCCCGCCAGGAGGAGGTGCCGTGCTCGACAGCGCCACCGTCCGGGTGCTGGGGCCGGCGGACGAGACCGAGGTCACTGCGCTGCTCGACCGCGACCCGGTGACCAACGTCTTCGTGGCGTCCAGGCTGCGCTCCACCGGGCTCGACCCGGTCCGGACGGGCGGGGAGGTCTGGGGATTCATCGAGGACGGGCGGTTGGTGTCCCTCTGCTACTCCGGCGCCAACCTGGTGCCGGTGGCCGCCTCTCGCGCCGCGGTGGACGGGTTCGCCGAGCGGGCCCTCCGCCAGGGCCGCCGGTGCTCCTCGCTCGTCGGCCCGGCGGGGATGGTCCTCCCGCTGTGGGACCTGCTCCGGCCCCACTGGGGGCGGGCCCGCGAGGTGCGCGGCAGCCAGCCGCTGATGACGATCGGTTCGCCACCGGCGGTCGCCCCCGACCCCGCCGTACGGCAGGTCCGGCCCGACGAGGTCGACGCGCTCCTCCCGGCCTCGGTCGCCATGTTCACCGAGGAGGTCGGTGTCTCCCCGCTCGGGGAGGACGGGGGCGCCCTCTACCGGGCGCGGGTCGCCGAGATCGTGCGGGAGGGCCGCGCCTACGCCCGGTTCGAGGACGGTGAAGTCCTGTTCAAGGCCGAGATCGGCGCGGCGACCCCGCTCGCCTGTCAGGTCCAGGGGGTCTGGGTGCGGCCGGACCGCCGCGGCGAGGGCATCTCCGTCGCCGGGATGGCAGCCGTCGTCCGGCTGGCCCGGCGGCACGTGGCCCCCGTCGTGACCTTGTACGTCAACGACTACAACCAGGCTGCCCGCGCCGCGTACCGCCGAGTGGGCTTCCGGGAGACGGGGACGTTCGCCTCGGTGCTCTTCTAGGCATCGTCAGTCTTTGGTCCTCTCGCCGGGTGGCGGCAGTCGTGGCATCCGTGGGGCGTGGGCATGGGTGGCGCGGGCGTGCGGGGTGCTGTGCTGTGCACAGCCGGGAGGCGCCTCTTCCGGTGGTGTTCGTACATGTGTACGATAGGGGGATGGATGTGGTCGCCGCCCCCACGGGCCCGGATGCCTCCGGCGTCGGGGATCCGGTGGCGTGCGCGGTGGCCGCGGCGGCCGCCGGGCTGGGTGCGGCCCGCCCGGACGGCTGCGATGCGGATGCCGCGATGGGGGTGGTGTTGGCGGCGCGGTGGGCGCAGGCGGCGGCGGTGGCGGTGGAGGCCGACGCGTTGGCCCGGTTGGAGGCGTGCTACCCGGAGGGTGGGCTGCGTGGGCGGGACCCGGAGCAGGCCGCGGTGGTGTTCGAGGTGATGGCCGCGCTGGGCTGTTCGCAGCGGTCGGCGGCCAACCGGTTGGGCTTCGCCGCCCGGTTGGGCGGGCTGCCGGCCCTGGGGGAGGCGGCCCGGGC
>DATHUJ010000068.1:0-13341 GCA_035462375.1 Jiangellales bacterium | reverse complement strand
CTTGCGGGCCGGCCGGTCGGGGCGGCCCTGGACGCAGGCTGCGGGACCGGGGCCGACGCTGTCTGGCTTGCCCGGCAGGGCTGGGAGGTGACGGCGATCGACGTCTCACCGACGGCGGTCAGCCAGGCCCAGAGGTTCGCGGCGGACGAAGCGCCCGACGTCGTAGGACGTATCTCCTGGGTCGTGGCCGACCTGACCGCTTGGCAGCCTCCGAGGCAGTACGACCTGGTGGTCAGCCAGTACGTCCATCCCGACGTGCCGTTCGGAGAGTTCGTGGCGCGTCTGGCGGACGCCGTGGGCCCCCACGGCACGCTGTTCGTCGCAGGCCACGATCATGCCGACGGCTACTCGGCGGCGCACTCTCCGGAGAAGGCAGCCATCGGACCCGAGGCCGTCACCTCGTCTCTCAGCAGTCGCCTGTGGGACGTGGACGTGGCGGAGACCCGGACGCGTGTGGTCAGGCACCGGGGGACGGAGGTGCCCATGCACGACGTGGTGGTCAGGGCCCACCGCAAGGCATCGAGCTGAGGCCCCCCGTCCCGTCAGGATCGTGAAGGACGCGGTACGACACGGAGATCGATGTGCAGCCCGCAGCGCAGCCTCACCGGCCCGCTCGACCAGCGGTCCCAGCCGCGCCCGTCGAGCTAGGCCACGCACAGTGCCTCGGCTAGCCAAGCCCTGTCAGGCCGTCGCCGAGGATGGTGGCGCCGATGAGCATCAGCACCACTGCGACTCACTTCGTTGTGCCGGAGGAGTCGCTGCCGGAGCCCGTCCAGTGACCTCGTCCCTCCCGGCCCGCCGAACTGGTTGACCAGCACGACACTCACGACGGTCGTCGAAGCGAGCCCGACGAAGATGACCGCTTCGATGAGCGCGCCCTGGCCTGGAGTCCTGGGCGCCGGACGGCATCGATTCGCTCACCATGCACCCCCTTCGAACTTGGGCACGCCGACCGGCTCCAGGACGCCCGGGGCTAGCAGCACTGGTCATGAGATCGCGGCCTTCACCAGCGCGACGACCTTCTTCTCCACCGCGGGGCTCCACTGCCGGATCGCGTACGACACCGGCCACAGGTCGCCGTCGTCGAGGTTCGCCGCGTCCTGGAAGCCCAGGGTCGAATACCGGTAGCTGAATTTGCTCGCGTCCTGGAAGAAGACGACGACCTTGCCGTCCGCGTTCGTGTAGGCGGGCATCCCGTACCAGGTCTTCGGCGACAACTCGGGGGCGGTCGCGGTCACCGCCACATGCACGCGCTCGGCGAGCGCACGATCCTCCGGCGCCATCTCCGCGATCCTGTCCAGGACGGCTTGCAGGCCGTCGGCCTGCTTGGCGCCCTTCTTGCCCTCGGCGCGCAGCTCGGCGGCGCGCTCCTTCATCGCGGCACGCTCCGCGGCGCTGAAGCCGTCGGACTCGGTCATGGCATTCTTCGCGGGCATTCTCTGGCTTCCCTTCTCTTCTTGACGCTCAGGTGTTCGGCGTCATGCCGGCCTTCCGTCGAAAGGCTAAGTCCGACCACACCGGGGGGCTTCTCGATTCCTGATCGGATCGAGGGCCCAGCCGAGGTGCTCGAGCAGGCGGTCTGGGACCTCCACATAGCCGAGCCCGAACGCGGCGACTTCGAAAGAAGTGACCAGGCTCCCGCCGCAGGCAGCACGGGCAGGCCGTCGAGCTGTTGCAGGGTCTCATCACGACGCCGCTGCCATTCAGCGTTCGCGGCTGCCCGGTCTTCGTCGGTGCCACCGAGGGCGACCGGCTGGGCGCGTCCCCCGAAGAATGGGAGGCGATCACCGACCCGGTGACCAGCCGTGGCCTGACCATCCAAATCGGCGACACGTTGATCGGCAAGATCGAGGTCGCGGAGCTGGAACACGCCGTTGACGTGGCCTGAGGGCAGGGCCGCATGGCCTCCTGAGATCTTGGGCCACGGCGCGCGAGCGCTCAGCGGTCCTGGACGGGTTAGGTCACGACGCGGTACTTGAGGTGCGCAACCCCGGGCGCCTCGACGGCGCGGAGCTGTTCCAGTCTCAGGCCGGGGCCGACGTCGTCGAACAGGCGAGCGCCGCCGCCGAGCAGGATCGGGACGATGTGCAGCTCGATCTCGTCGACGAGGCCTTTGGCCAGGTACTGACCGATCACCTCGGCGCCGCCGCCGATGAGGACGTCCTTGCCGCCGGCGGCCTGCCGGGCTTGCTCGAGCGCCGATTCGATCCCGTCGGTGACGAAGGTGAATGTCGTGTCCGACAGGGTCAGCGGGTCACGCTCGTGATGGGTCAGGACAAAGACCGGCTTGTGGAACGGGGGATCCTCACCCCACCAGCCGCGCCACGGATCGGCTCCCCAGGGCCCGCCGCCCGGAGGGCCGAACTTGCCCCGACCCATGATCTCGGCGCCGACGTCGGCCAACTCCTCCACCGCGACCTTGCTCATGTGAGCACGGACTGCGCATCGGCCGGAACTCATCGCGGAGGCGTACCCCACAGCCTGGATCAGTCGTTTGGCCGGCGAGCCAGCTTGACCTCGCGTGCAACTGCCCACGCGTCCGCCACGGGGCCTACGTGGCCGAGCTTGTCGGGGTTGGCCACCGAGCGGATCGTCTGGATGCGCCCGCTGAGCACGTCGAGCGTCAACGTGGTGACCACCTTGCCGTCCCGATCACGAAGGATCGCGCCCGGCTGGCCGTTCAGCTCCCGTGGCTCCACTCTCGCGTCGATCCGGGCGAGCAACGGGAAGATCGAAGCGAGCACGCGGGCCACGTTGTCGGCACCGATCACGCTCCGGGCGAGCGCAGGCGCCTTGCCTCCGCCATCTGCGACCATCTGGACGTCGGCAGCGAGCAACTCCCTCAGTCCGTCGACGTCGCCATCCCGGAGCGCATCGAAGAAGCGCTCCGCCAGCTCCTCGCGTTCCCGGCGGTCCGCCTCGAACCGAGGGCGCCCGACATCCATGTGGCGTCGCGCTCGGACCGCGAGCTGGCGGCACGCCGCCTCCGAACGCCCAACGGCAACGGCGATCTCCGGAAAGCCGAAGCCGAACACCTCCCGCAGCACGAAGACCGCCCGTTCGAGGGGGCTGAGCCGCTCGAGCAGCAACAGGGCCGCCATCGACACCGAGTCCGCCAGCTCCGCCGACCGCGCCGGATCCTCATAGGGGTCGGTGAGCAGCGGTTCGGGGAACCACTGCCCGACGTACTCCTCCCGCCGCACCCGCGCCGATCGCAGCACGTCGATCGAGACCCGCGTGACCACGGCCGAGAGAAACGCCTTGGTCGACGTGGGCTGTGTGGGGGAGGACTCGTAGCGCAGCCAGGTCTCCTGGACAGCGTCTTCTGCCTCGGCCACGCTGCCGAGGATCCGGTAGGCGATCGCGAACAGGAGCGGTCGCAGCTCCTCGAATTCCTCGCCGCGGTTCATGCGAGGTCTTCCTTGAAACCTTGCCGCCACGAGGGGTAGCGCAGCTCCCAGCCGAGCTCCCGCTTGGCCTTGGCGTTGGCGAAGCCACGCCCCTCGGTCATCATGCCCACCACCATCTCACCGGCCAGCAGCCGAACCAGCCACGCCGGGACCCGCCGTGGCGGTTTGGCCCCGGCGCACGCCGCGAGATACGGCAGCCACGCAGCGACCGGCGCCGGCTCGTCATCGACGATGTTGAACACGCCCTTTGCCTGCTGCTCCACCGCCAGGACGGTTGCGCTGGCCGCGTCGTCGACATGCACCCACGAGAAGTAGCCGGTGCCACCGCCGACGAGAGGGAACATCCGCTTCATCACTAGCTTGACCTGGTCGTCGTTGGCGCCCGGCCCGTAGAACCCGCCGTAGCGCAGGACCGCGCCTCCAGCCCTGACCACCACGTCCTCGAGGTGGTTGATCGCCTTGGTCCCCTCCAGCTCCTCCAGCGGGTCTTCCTCGGTCTTGACCCATCCCTCCTTGCGGGTTCCGTTCATGCTGGCGTGGCCCTGCGCGACGACGTGGGAGACACCGGTCGCCTCGGCCGCGGCCAGCAGATGATCGGTCCCCTCGCTGCGCAGCCGGTTGGTGGTGGCGAAGAAGCGGTCGGCCTTCCTCAGGTTGGGCTTGCCGGCGTGCGCCACGGAAAGGGCCGTCATCTGGTTCACGATCGCGTCCGGCCGGGCCGCGGCCACCGCCTCGCCCACCGACGCCGCGTCCAGCCCGTTCATCACGACGCCCTCGGCGCCCAGCGGCGCCAGCAGCCCCAGCTTGCCTGCGCTCGTCGTCGTCGCCGTCACCTGATGGCCACGGGCTACCAGCTGCGGCACCAGACGACGCCCGATGACCCCGGTCCCGCCCGCCACGAACACTCGCACAACGTCACGCTCCTCATCCGGTCCTGGCTCTCGCCTTCAAGACGAGACAGCCCGGCACCCCGTGACATGCGAAACGGCTGCACGGACGTTGCCGCTCGGAATGCCGCTTGTTACTCGGCCTGCTCGGGCCACGGACCTTCGAGGCCTGCGGTCGAGACCCGGACGACCCGGATGACAGGGCAGCCTTCTGGGGCAGCGCTGCACGACGTCAGGAGCTGGTGAGGAGGACCAACTGTCGGGTCGCTCGGGTCATCGCGACATAGCGGTCGACGGCGGCCTCGATGCCCGGGTCGAACGTGTCGGGCTCGATGAGCACGACCAGGTCGAACTCGAGCCCCTTGGAAAGCGCCGGGGTGAGCGACCGGACACGGGGCGTCGCGTGGAACGCTGGGGCACCGACGACGCAGGCGAGTCCCTCGGAGTGGGTGGTGAGCCAGGTGTCGAGGACCCTGTCCAGGTCCGAGGTGGACCCGTGGACGACCGGGACGCCGCTCTCGCGGACGGAGGTCGGCACGTTGGTGTCCGGGAGCACGGCCCGGATGACTGGCTCCGCTTCCGCCATGACTTCCACCGGTGTTCGGTAGTTGATGCTCAGCGAGGCCATGTTGATCTGGTCGAGCCCGATGCGTTCGAGCCGTTCCTGCCACGACTCGGTGAACCCGTGCCGGGCCTGGGCGCGGTCCCCGACGATGGTGAGACTCCGGGACGGGCAGCGGCGCAGAAGCATCTGCCACTCGGCGTCGGTCAGCTCCTGGGCCTCGTCGACGACGATGTGTGCGAACGGGCCGGCGAGCCGGTCCGGTTCGGTGCAGGGCAGCGCGCTCTCGTCGACCAGGGCGTTCTGCAGGTCCTCCCCCCGCAGCATCGACATCACCCTCATGTCGGAGTCGTCCGCCGCGATCAGGTGGTCGACGACCCTGCTCATGTGCTCGCGCTCGGCCGTGAGGGCGGCCTCGTGGCGACGTCGACGTCGGGGCGCCTCGGGGTCGCCGAGCCGTTGCCGTGCCGCGTCCAGGAGCGGCAGGTCGGACAAGGTCCAGGCGTGGGGGTCGCGGCGCTGCAGCCTGCGTACCTCGTCGGGGTCGAGCCAGGGAGCGCACATGCGCAGGTAGGCGGGCACTGACCACAGGTCCCCGACGAGGTCGGCCGCCTCGATCAGCGGCCACGCCCGGTTGAACGCCGTGACCAGCTCCCGGTTCTGCCGGAGCGACCTGCGGAACAGATCCGGCGAGACGTGGTCGTCGTTCTTCTCGACGAGGATCGTGAGCAGCTCGTCCCAGACCTGGTCGCGCGCCTCGTTGTGCGGAGTACTGGGGTCCGCCGACTCGAACGCCTCCGCCCATTCGTCGGCACCGAGCCAGATGTCGGACCAGTGGGTGTCGACCACCATCCCCTCGGTGGGCGGCTCCTCGTAGAACCGGACGGCCGGCTCGATCGCCACCACCATGTTGGCGGAGGACTTCAGGAAGGCGATAGCGGGGTCGTTCTCGACCGCCGCAGCAAGCACCCTCGGTGACGAGGTCTCGCAGGGTGCAGGTCTGCACGCCCTCCTCCCCGAGACTGGGGAGGACGTCGGCGACGTAGGCCAGGTAGGGCTGGTGCGGACCGACGAACAGCACGCCGCCCCGGCGGTGACCGAGGCGCGGGTCGGAGTACAGAAGGTAGGCGGTCCGGTGCAGAGCGACGACGGTCTTCCCCGTGCCTGGCCCGCCGTCGACGACGAGCGCGCCGCGGGATCCCGCGCGGACGATCGCGTCCTGGTCGGACTGGATGGTGCCGAGCACGTCTCGCATCAGGGGCGACCGGTGGCCGCCCAGGCTGGCGATGAAGGCGGACTGGTCGTCGAGGGCCGCGCGTCCGTCGAACCCGTCAGCAGTGAACACCTCGTCCCAGTAGTCGCTGATCCGGCCACGGGTCCAGCGATACCTGCGACGGCTGGCCACGCCCATGGGGTTGGCGTGGGTCGCTCCGAAGAACGGCTCAGCCGCTGGAGAGCGCCAGTCCAGCAGGAGCCGGCGACCTGCGCCGTCGGTGAGGCCGAGTCGGCCGATGTACACGGGCTCGGGGTCGTCCGCGCTGACGATGTGTCCGAGGCACAAGTCGAGTCCATAGCGACGCAGGGCGCGCAGACGAGCTGTCAGCCGGTGAATCTCCATGTCGCGGTCCATGGCCTCCTGGCCGGTGCCGCCGGGTTCCCTGCGCGCGGCATCGACACGCGCCGACAGGTCGGCGACCGAGCGCTCGAGACTCTCCGCGATGGCCGCGAAGTGCTGCTCGTCGCAGGCGATCAGGGCTGGGTCGGCCTTGGCGGTGAGGTGGTGGGGAAGGTCGGAGGCGCTGGTGGACGGAGGGTTCACGCGTTCAGTTCCGATCGAGCAGCTGCGGTGCCGGGTTCTGGCCTCGGTCGGCGATTCTGAGGCACGACCAGGGCCTTGCCACAAGTCCCCCGTTGCGCTATACGTTGAGGACGGAGAGGGCGAGTTCCCTCTCCCCTTTTCTCTGGGTTCGCTGCTGACGGAAACCCCGGCGACGCGGTCGCCAGCCACCAACCCCCAACGGCCGACCCCATGTTGACCTCGCCGGCGAAATCGGTCCCGGGCACCGTGCTTCGGGCGGCCTTGGATGTCGAGCGATCAGTGGGAACCTGCGTGGATGCGTCGGACCTGGGATCGGGCCCGGCCGGCAGAGTGAGGGAGCAGCCATGGTCGCGCCGCGCACATACCCCCCCGGCGTCACGTCCTGGGTGGACGTCGAACCCCTCGATGTCGAAGCCGCGACGGCCTTCTACGGCGGGCTCTTCGGGTGGACGTTCTCCGATGTCACTCCGGGAGACCGGCCGGGTCGGTACGTCGTCGCGATGCTGGATGGTGCGGCGGTCGCGGGGGTCGCCCTGCCGGTTGAGGGGACCGAGCCGGTGTCGCCGTCGTGGAACACCTACGTCGGCGTCGAGGACGTCACCGCCGCCGCCCGGCGGGTGGTGGCCGCCGGGGGCCGTGCGGAGCCTGGGCGCGGAGGGGCGGGCGACGACGGGCGCTGGGCGGCATGCGCGGACTTGGCCGGTGCGCAGTTCCGGGTCCGGCAGCCCGGGGGCCTGCCGGGCGCGCAGCTGGTCAACAGCCCGGGCGCGTGGAACTTCAGCGACCTGCACGCGGCCGACCCGTCCGCGTCGATGGTGTTCTACTCGGCGGTGTTCGGCTGGTCGTTCGAGGACCTCGGGTTCGCCCGGATGATCAGGCTGCCGGGCTACGGCGACCACCTCGAGGCCACCGTCGACCCTGACATCCGCGTCCGTCAGGAGGGCGTGTCGGCGCCGCCGGGTTTCGCCGACGCCATCGGCTGGCTCACCGAGCTGCAGCCCGGCGAGCAGCCGCACTGGCACGTTACCTTCACGGTCGCCGACTGTGACGCCACCGCCGCCCTGGCGCAGCGCCTGGGCGGCACGGTCGTGGCCCGGACAGACTCCGACTGGACGCGCGACGCACTGGTGAGCGATCCGCAAGGAGCGGTGTTCACGGTGAGCCAGTTCGCGCCCACAAGGTGACCCTGCCGGGGTCGGTGCGTCTCCTAACGCTGCCATCCGCCCAACGAGCTGGCGCTGCGCCGCCCTCGTCCAGGTCCCCGTGCGTCGCTGGTCTTCACCCCACGCGGTTGGGAGGACCACACCTACTGGCTCTCGGGCCGACCGAGCCACTCTGAAGCGGATCGACCGGCTGATCGACGACGCGCTGCGCGACCCCTCCACCGGGATCGGAAAGCCCGAGCCGCTACGCCACATGCTGGCCGGCGCATGGTCCCGGCGGATCGGCGAAGAACACCGACTCGTCTACCTCGTCGATGGCGACGACCTGGTCATCCTGCAAGCCCGCTTCCACTACACGTGAGCTGGAGAAATCGAACCCTAGAAACACTCGGTGGGACGTCCGGTGATGTCCCGCAGCGCTCCTTCCGCCGATCACACGAGCACGGGACCAGGTCCGTCATCGCCAAGATCACGTGGAGCCTATTCTTGTGCACGGTCACGCCGGCTTGCTCCTCCCGCCGTCCGGCCGCACCAGGTGGAGCCCGGATGCGATGAGAGCAGTGGCGGCGAGCAGGTTGCCTGCGGTCGCGGCGCGAACGATCCGAACTCAGCCCAGGAACACCGGCGTGGACCACACGGAGAGATCGAGACCCTGCTGCCGCAGCCAAGCGACGCTCCGGCATCGTCTCGATGCAGGTGGACTTCCTGTCCTGCCACCGGGAGCTAGGTGGGGATGGCCCGGTCGGCGACGACCTGCTTCATGACGAGCGTGGAGTTGAGGCGTTGCACGCCCGGGATGGCGGACAGGGTGTCGTCCTCGAGCTCGGCGTAGGCGGCCAGGTCGGTGGTGCGGACCCGAAGGAGGTAGTCGGGATCGCCGAACAGGCGCTGCGCTTGCAGCACGTTGGGGATGGCAGCGATGGCCTCCTCGAACCCGAGGAGGGTCTCACGGTCCTCCTGCTTCATCGTGACGAAGACCAGCGCTTCGAAGGTGAGGCCCACGACCGCCGGGTCGACGACGGCGCGGTACCCGCGGATCGCGCCCCTCTGCTCGAGTGCCCGCAGCCGGCGGTGTGTCGGGGACAGGCTCAGCCCGATCCGCGCAGCCAGGTCGGTGACCGTGAGGCGACCATCTGCTTGCATCTCCGCAAGAATCTGCCTGTCGATGGCATCCACAGTCGAAGATTCTCCCAGAGTCGACCCATCAACAAAGAAGAGTTGGGAACAGCTTCCGGGTCAGCTCGCCCAGTCTTCCAGGCGCCTCCCCTTCCCGAAGGCCACCGTTGGACCCGAAACTGCTGCTCGCCTTCTGGGGCGTGACGTTCCTGTTGATCGTCGTGCCCGGCCCGGACTGGGCATTCACGCTGGCTGCCGGTGCGCGCGACAGAGTTGTCCTGCCTGCTGTTGCCGGCCTCGTGCTCGGCTACACCCTGCTCACGGTCCTGGTCGCCGTCGGCGTCGGTGCCCTCGTCGCCCGATCACCCCTGGTTCTGACGACCCTGACCGCTGTCGGCGCCTGCTATCTCGTCTACGTCGGGACCTCGGTGCTCCGCCATCCCCGCGAGCTGCACGTCGACGACGGCGACGCTCCGAAGACCACCGGCACTCCGCTCACGGCGGGGACGGGGTCCGCCCAACCAGCGTCAACCGCGGCGATCGTGTCGCGCGGCGTCGGCGTGAGCGGTCTCAACCCGAAGGGGCTGCTCATCTTCATCGCGCTGCTGCCTCAGTTCACCGATCCTCGCGGTCGCTGGCCCGCCACTGTCCAGCTCACGACCCTCGGGCTCGTCTTCCTCGTCACCTGTGGCGTGTTCTACACCCTCGTCGGCCACAGTGCTCGCGCGATCCTCGGTGCCAAGCCCGCCGCCGCACGGCATGTCTCCCAGGTGTCCGGTGCTGCCATGATCATCATAGGGCTCCTGCTCCTCACCGAACGCGCCCTCGTCGATCACTGAATCCTCAGGGCGGCAGACCTCCGGGGGAATCGTCGAGCAGCAGCGAATCCAGTCCTCGGCGGACACCGACGACGTCCGCGACGTTTCGGATGGCCAGCAGGGTGCCGTCGACGTACGGATCGGGGGTGAGGCTCGGGTGGTGGCGCATGATCGGGTGTTCTCCGGGGTCCGGCGAACACGATCTCGGTGGTCACCACGAAGACCAGTAGCCGACGAGTATCGTCGGCCACTGCTGGTCATCTCCGGCGAGCCGGACCTTCGTGAAGCGCTTCGTGCAGCCAGGCGCCTGAGTGCCTCGGGCTGCTCGTCACGGCGTCGACAGCCACGACGGCGCGACCGCGCCCCCACCGGTGAGGTGATCGCACCGGACCAGGTGGTCGTCGAGGCGACGGACGGGACACTGGTCGATCCGGTCTCCCGTACCGACCCCGTACGCGCCGACCCGTCCGTCGTCCGCCACGGGGCGGGCGCCGGCGGGCACGGTGGCCAGGAGGGTGAGCACGAGCGCGGTGACGGCGAGCGCGGCTGCGACGAGCGGCCGCAGGATCGCGGTCGTCGCCCGGGTGGAGCGGTTCATGGTGACCTCCGGGGAGTGAGTGTCCGACAGCTCGACCGTGCTCCCGGGGGTCCCTCAGTCACATCCGCCGTCCACCCTCAGACTTGCGGTGCGGACCCTCAGATCCAAGCACCCAGGACGCCGACGTCCGAGCCGGACGCTGGCACACTCGGGCCGTGGGAGGAGCCACCGGCGGACTTGACGGGGCCGCCGACGGCCTGGTCGGACGCGAGGTCGAGCGGGCCCGGCTGGCCGCGCTGGTCAACGCCGCCATGGCCGGCCGGGCGGGCGCGATGCTCGTCTCCGGCGAGGCGGGGATCGGCAAGACCTCGCTGGTCCGCGCGGTGTGCGAGGAGCACCCGGTAGGCGTGCTGTGGGCTTCGTGCCCGCCGCTCTCCTCGCTCGCCTCGCCGTTCCTGCCACTCCGGTCCGCCCTCCGTACGTGGAGTGGTCGAGCCGCCGGCGGCGGCGCGGCGTCGCTGCTCGGGCTCGGGGAGGGCGCAGCGGTCGGAGACGTGGCGATGGACCTCGACGCCTGGCTGGACCGAGCCACCGCCGAGCGGCCGGTCGTCCTCGTGGTCGACGACCTGCAGTGGGCCGACCACAGCACCTGGGACGTCCTCAAGTACCTTCTGGCCGGTCTGGCCGGGTCGGGCGAGCGACGGCTGGCCGTGCTGATGACCCTCCGTACGGGCGAGGCGGCCGACACCGACTCACTACGCACCTGGCTGGCCGACGTGCGCCGGCTCCCCGGCGTGGGGGAGATGCCGCTCGGGCGGTTGGACCGGCTCGGTACCCGGGACCAGGTCGCCGGGTTGCTCGGCGACCAGCCGTTCGAGTCGCTGGTGGACGAGGTCCACGCGAGGACCGGAGGCAACCCCTACCTGACCACCCTGCTCGTCCGCGGCCTCTCAGGCGGCGCCCGGGCCCTGCCCGCCGGGTTGCCGGCCGAGCTGGGGGACGCCGTGGCTCGGCTGTGGCGCGGCCTGTCCACCCCTGCTCGGTGGCTCACCCAGCTGCTGGCGGTCGGCGGACGACCCCAGCCGGCCGGCCGTACGGCAGAGGTGGTGGCGGCCGCCGGGCTGGAGGTGGATGTCGTGGCCCTGCAACGCGAGGCGGTCGATGCGGGAGTGCTCGTCCTCGACGACCAGGAGCGCTACTGGTTCGGCCACCCGCTCGTCGCCGAGGCGCTGAGCGCCGCCATGCTTCCCGAGGAGCGGCAGTCGGCGCACGCGGCGTACGTGGCCGTGCTGGGTCCCCGGGCCGGATCCGGCGACGGGGGTGATGCAGATCAGCTGGTCGAGCTGGCCGACCACTGCCTCGGCGCGGGCGACCTCGAGCAGGCGTACGCGTGGGCGTTGCAGGCGGCCACCGCGACCGAGCGGGTCGGTGGCGCCACCGAGACCATCCGGCTGCTCCGGCGGGCGTCGGCCCTGGCCAGCAGCGTCGACGACACCGAGGCGCCCGGTGGGCTGCTCGACCGGGTCCGGATGGCTGCCGAGCGGGCCGGTGACTGGGAGGAGGAGCTCAAGGCGGTCGACGACCTCCTCGCCGTGGTCGACTCCGCTGCGGAACCAGGTCGTGCAGCCCGCCTGTTCGTCCGCCGCATGCAGCTGCGGCACGTCACCGGCCGTCGCTTGCACGGACTCGCCGACGCCCGCGAAGCCGTTCGGATCTCCTCGGCCGCGCCCGCGTCCGCGGAGCACGCCCTGGCCCTTTCCGCGCTCGCCCTTGCCGAGCTGTGGCACGGCGTGAGCTCAGGACCCGCCACCGCGCGTTCGGCCGTCCAGCGAGCCCGCGCCCGCGACGACCCGGAGGCGCTCGCGTTCGCGCTCGTCGTCGGTCTCATGGCGTCGTTGCAGACCGGTCGCAACGAGGTCGCCGGCTCCGGGACGCTGGAGGCCGCCGGTGCGGAGGCGCAGGAGGCCGCCGTGCGGTCCGGCAGCTGGCTGACCTTCGTGACCGTGGTCATGTGGATGGGCAACAGCATGGACTCGGCGCTGAGTCCTGCCGTCGTGGCGCAGACGGCGCGCGGGCGGGAGTACCTGGCCGCGCAGCGGGCTCCGCACTGTTACACGGCTTGGCTGGCCGCCACCGAGGCGCTCGGTCTGCTCCACCTCGGCCGGTGGCGCGAGTGCCTCGACCGGCTGCGCCTTGCCCTGGGGTCGTCGCCGGGCCCGATGGGCGACACGAACGCCCGGCTGGTCGCGGCCGAGCTCGCCTGTCGGCAGGGCCGGCGCCACGAGGCAGAGGGGCACCTTGCCCGGGCCGAGGAGCTCTTCGCGCCGCTCTCGGACTACCGGGCCCTGCCAGCCGACGCCGTCCGTGCCACCCTCGCGGTCGCCGCCGGTGACACCGACCGTGCTCTCGCGGTGGTGCCCGACCCCGATGCACTCGAGGCGCCGACGCACCTCGTCGAGCGGATCGTGCCGCTGGCCGCGCAGGCACTGGTCGACGAGGCGGAGGCCGCGCGCAGCCGGAACGAGGAGCCGGCCCCTACCCTCGAACGGCTGCGCGACCTGCGCGCCCGCCACCCGCACGTCCCTGTGGACGTCGGTCCCGGTGACCACTACCGGAAGGTGGTCCGGGCCATGCAGGCGTGGTACGACGCCGAGCTGGTGCGAGCCCATCGAGGTGGGGATGCCGCCGCTTCGTGGGCCGAGGCCGCGGATGCCTGCCAGGACGCCCTCCTCCCGTGGGACGAGGCCTACACCCGTTGGCGCGCCGCGGAAGCCCTTCTCGCCGACCGCACGTCCCGTACGGAGGGAGCCGAGGCGCTGCGCCGGGCACACCGGCTCGCCGAAGACCTCCAGGCGCTGCCTCTCCTGCGGGAGGTCGAGCGGCTCGCGACGGCTGCCAGGGTCGGGTGGTCCGCGCCGGAACCGGTGGTCGAGGCGCCACCGACGCCGGGGTTGCCGGGGCTCACGAACCGCGAGCGGGAGGTCCTGGCCCACGTCATCGCCGGCCGCACCTACGCCGAGATCGCCCG
>DATHUJ010000067.1:0-21232 GCA_035462375.1 Jiangellales bacterium | reverse complement strand
CAGTGATCGAGATCCAGGTCTACTCTCAGGTGGCGGGCTGCGTCTGATGTCGTCGAACGCGGCGATGATCCATGGAGCGCGCAATTGTCCGATTCGACGTACCCGACGACGGCCAGTCATTCGCTCCAGCCCGAGCCGTTGGAGATGCACCGAGTCGGGTGGGGGTTCATCTCGCTCTACACGTCGGCGTTCATGGGCACCTCCCTGCTTTTCCTGGCTCCGCTGCTGGTCACCTTGGCGTTGAAGGTCAACTCACTGGTGGGCACCGACCGGGCGCCGAACAACCTGGCGCTCGTCGCCGGGGTCGGCTCGCTGGTGGCAGTGTTCAGCAACCCGTTCTTCGGGCGGATGAGCGACCGCACCTCCTCGTCGTGGGGCATGCGTCGGCCCTGGATGGTCGTCGGCGTAGCGGGCGGTTGCCTCGGCATCCTGGTCGTCGCGTTGGCACCCACCATCTGGGTCGTCCTGATCGGATGGTGCCTGGCCCAGCTCTTCTTCAACGCGATCCTCGCCGTGCAGGTGGCCGTGCTCCCGGACCAGGTCCCCGTCGCTCAACGCGGCCTCGTCGCCGGGATCCTTGGCGTATGTCTGCCGGTCGCGTCGGTGGGAGGCACCTTCCTGGTCCAGGTGTTCGCCGGCAACCAGCTCGTCATGTTCTTGGGGCCGTGCGCGATCGGCGGGTTCCTCGTCCTGCTCTTCGCGGGCACGTTGAAGGACCGCCGACTTGCCAGGGCAGACAAGCCTCAGTGGTCGGTGCGGGAGTTCGCCGGCACCTTCTACGTGAACCCGCGCAGGAACCCGGACTTCGCGTGGGCCTTCGCCAGCCGTTTCATGTTCGTCACGGCCTACGCGTTCCTCGTTACGTTCCAGGCCTACTACCTGCTGGAGAAGATCGGCAGCGCCGAGGCCGACGTACCGCAGCAGATCTTCCTCGGCACGCTGGTCCAGTGCGTGTTCCTGGTCGCCGCGTCCGTGACCGGTGGCAGGCTCTCGGACCGGACAGGGCGTCGGAAAGCCTTCGTCCTCACAGCGTCGAGCGTCTACGGCCTGTCGATGTTCGTGATCGCGCTGGCCGGCGACTTCAACGGGTACCTCGTCGGCATGGCGATCGGTGGCCTCGGCTTCGGCATGTACGTCGCGGTCGAGCTCGCCCTCGTCGTCGACGTCCTGCCCGACAAGGACAAGGCCGCCAAGGATCTCGGCGTGTTCAACTTCGCCGGCGCTGTCCCGTTCTCTTTCGCACCCGCGGTCGCGCCGATGATTCTCGCTGTCGGCGGCGGAAGCTACAGCCTGCTGTACGCCGTAGCCGGGGTCTGTGCCCTCTTCGGAGCTGTCGCCATCCTGCCCGTCAAGCGGGTCCGCTGAGCCGGCGCGGCGGTAGGCTCATCGCACATGGCCCTCTCCGAGCCGATCTTCGAGACAGCCCGGCTGCGTGCGCGGCCGATGGTCCAGGCGGATCTCGCGACCTTCGTGGCCTATCGAGCCGACCCGGAGGTCGCTCGCTTCCAGAGCTGGAGTGACTACTCCCTGGAGGACGGCCGTGCGCTCCTGGCCTCGCTCGAAGGGCACCGGCTGGGCACACCCGGAGAGTGGTACCAACTTGCGCTGGAGGAGCACGCAGGCGGCGGTCTCGTGGGCGATCTCGCGTCCAAGGTCAGCGGGAGCGAGCCGCGGGAGATGGAGGTGGGCATCACGCTCGCACCTGCTCATCGGGGCAAGGGTTACGGCACGGAGGCGTTGCGAGGGCTGCTCGCTGTCGCCTTCGGCACCCTCGGGCTGCACCGGGTGGTCGCCGTGACCGACGCACTCAACTCGTCCGCAGCCGCCTTGCTGGAGCGGGTGGGCATGCGGCGGGAAGCGCACTTCCTGGAGAACGTCTTCTTCAAGGGCGCCTGGGGAAGCGAGTTCCTTTACGCGATGCTCGAGCACGAGTGGAGGACACGACGGGAATCAGGCGGGCTCCGCTCGACACCGAGGTGAGTGAACTCCTGCTCATCGCCACCGGTCTCCAGGGGCGCGCAGGTACTTGCGCCACACGTACCGCCACGGGGTGACCGCGAGGATCACGACGACCAGGGAGCAGCTGACCAGGGTCTCGGTCGTGGCCGCGTCGAGGCCGCCAGAAACGGCCTTGGGGAGAGCGACCAGCGAGAGCCAGAGGAGCTTCCACGCCGACTCGAACAGCAGCAAAGGCAGCAGCTTGACCGGGTGCCGCAACCCGAGGAAGGCCAGGAGCGACAGGGCGGCGAGAAGGCACAGCGTCACCCCCTCGTAGAGCGGCATGGCGTCGGCCTCGGGAAGCAGCGGCCACTTCACGAGCGCGAGGCCGACACCCATCAGGAGGTAGCCGGCGCGCATCAAGTGCAGGCGGGTCAATGACAGGTCGGTCGCGGTGGTGGGCGTCGCTGCCGTGCTGATGGACATGGCCTTCTCCTGTTCGGGCGGGGAGGTTCTCTCGCGTCGGCCCCGAGGACCTAGTGATCCTGCTGAACCAGGTCGACCAGTCGGACGACCGGACCGCGGATGACCTGTCGCGACGCCGGATCGCGGCGAACCCCACGACGATGAACCCGGCCGAGCAGGCGGAGTGCGCCGGCCACGAGCGGGACGGTGCTGGGTCATGCTGCACCAGCCGTGGTCATCCGCGAGTCGCCGACAGCGGTCTGCACCGCCGTGCTGTCGGCGCTTGCCCCCACCTGGACACCGATGAAGATCAGCCCGGCAGCGACGGCTGCGACACCGGAACCCCGGGTGAGCGTGGTGGGGGCGATGGTCATGTTCGGCTCCTTGTCTCCGGTGGGGCCGTGGCGGGTGCCGCGGGGATGCCTGAAACGTAGGAACCAAGGGGTGGCCGGGGCGTCACCAGATGATGTGATTGGCGATGTGACCCTGAAGCCGGGAACGGTGACCGGTTGCTAGAGGAGCCCGCGTTCGCGGGCGCTGCCTACGGCGGCCACTCGGGTGTTGACGTCCAGTTTCGAGATGATGCGTTTGGTGTGGGTGCGCGGGGTGTTGAGCGAGACGTAGAGCTCGCGGGCGGTCTGCGGTCCCGTCAGGACGCTGTCGAGAAGCCGCAGTACGTCGAGCTCGCGGCCGCTGAGCGGGTCGGGGTCGTTTCGGCGTCGTCGAGGGAGACCCACGCGACCCGGGTGCTCGTTTCGCGTTGACCGAGGTGGGCGAGCCAGTCGCCGAGCACGGTGGTCTTGCCGAATCCAGCCGGTGCGGACACAAGCGTGAGCCGGTGGTTCACATCAGAGTGGTGTCGAGCTGGTCGAGGAGTCGCGGGCGCGCCACCAGCCGCGCGCGCCGCGTCGGCACGAATAGCTTGGTGGCTGGCTTGGTGGCGAGCACCGGAGTCGACACCCTCGGATGACAAGAGCCACTTCGGCGGGGCGGGGGCGGCCGCCGTACCCTCCAAAGATGGCGTTGCTCGAGCGGGAGTCCGAGCTGCTCACGCTCTCCGCGGCGTGGCAACAGGTCCGTACGGGCGGGCCCGGCGCTTTCCTGCTCGTGGCCGGTGAGTCCGGCATCGGCAAGACGTGGCTGACCGCCTCGTTCGCTCGCGAGCACGTGTCGGACGACCAGCTGCTCTGGGGGATCTGCGACCCGCTGACGACGCCCCGGCCGCTCGGACCGCTCCACGACGTGGCCGACCGCCTGCCTCCCGCAGTCCGAGTCGCGATGGGGTCAGCCGAGCACGGCTACCAGGTGTTCCCGGAGGTCCACCGCGCGCTGTGCGCGTCGCCTCACCTCCTCGTGGTCGACGACGTCCAGTGGGCCGACGAGGCGAGCCTCGAGCTCCTGCGCTTCCTGCTGCGCCGCATCGACCGGACACGCTCGCTCCTCATCGCCACCTACCGCGACGACGAGGTCGGCCCAGACCACCCGCTCCTGCCGCTGTTGGGCGACGCGGCCCGATCGCCGTCGGCGGCCACACTGCACCTGCAGCCGCTGACCCAGGCAGGGGTGGCCGCCATGCTCACGGACAGCGAGCTCGACGCCGGTCACGTGCACCACGTCACGGGCGGCAACTGCTTCTTCGTCGCCGAGGTCGCCTCCTGCTCCACCGGGACGCTCCCTGCCACGGTGAGGGACGCGGTCGTCGCCCGCACCCAGCACCTGACCGCCCACCAGCGGAGCCTCCTGATGCTGCTGGCGGTCGCCCCGGAAACCATCTCCGACCGAGTGCTGCACGAGCTCGGGGTCGACCTGGTGACGCTGAGGGCGTTCGCCCGCTGCGGCCTGGTCGAGCGGAGCCCGCGTGGCCTGCGGTTCCGGCACGAGCTGGGGCGGCTCGCCATCGAGGCGACGATCCCTCCGGGCGGGCAGGGGGCGCTGCACCGGCGACTCCTGGCCGCCCTCGAGGCCGTCGGCGGGGCCGACCCCGCAGTGCTCACCCACCACGCGGTGGCGGCCGCGGACGACGCACGAGTCCGCGTCTACGCCGCGCGGGCGGGCGTCCTCGCGTCCAGGTCCTCCTCGCACGTCACCGCCGCGGAGTTCTTCCGGATGGCGCTGGACCGGTCGAGCAGCACGCCGCCTCCACAGCAGGCGGAGCTGCTCGAGCTGCTGAGTGTCGAGCTCTACCTGGCAGACCGGCTGGACGAGGCGATCGAGGCCTGTGCTGCGGCAGCGGCACTGCGTGAGTCGGACGGGGACCGGGAGCGGGCAGCAGCCGACGCCTGTCTGCTCGCCCTGTACGAGTGGTTCAACGCGGACCGCGCGAGCGCGGAGCTGCATGCAGCGAGCGCCGTGGGGTTGCTGCGCGACTCCCCGGGCGAGGCGGGTCTCGCCCTCGCGTTGGCGACCGAGGCCTACCTGGCCTACCAGCTGGGAGACCTCCGCGCGGCCGAGCGACTCATCGACCTGGCCACCACGACCGCCCGCGATGTGCCGGACGCGCAGGTGCAGGTGCGTCTCGGCCTGACGCGGGGCGCGGTGGCGCTGGCTGCTGGTGACGTGAGTGCCCGCGACACCATGCTCCACCAGGCGGAGGCCGGCTTGCGGCACGGCCTGGAGGAGCCGACGTCGCAGGCGTACAGCAACATCGTCTACCTCGATGTCGAGCAGCGCCGGTTCGCCGACGCGGAGCAGCTGATGGTCACCAGCCTCCCGTTCGCCCTGGAACACGAGCAGCGGATCTGCATCAACTGGCAGACCGGGGCGCGCAGCCGGATGAACCTGCTGCGCGGGGACTGGCGGGCGAGCGTGGAGGACGCGGAGCGGGTCCTGGACTGTGCCAGCGCCCCGCTCAGCAGGACCTGGCCGATGATCACGCGCGGCCTCGTCGCGGTCCGAACCGGCGACGTGTCCGACCAAGGCCTGCTCGACGACGCGTTCGAGCAGGCGCTCCTCATCGGCGACCCGATGCGGCTGCTACCGGCCTGCTCGGCGCTGCTCGAACGTGGCTGGGTGACCGGGGACCGGGAGGAACGTGAGCCGCTCGTCGCGGATCTGGCCGAGCGGTTCGCCCCCCGGCCCGAGGGCCTGGAGTGGGCGGTGGGCGACCTGCTGGTCTGGATGGGTCGGGCGGGCCTCCCGGTCCCGGCGGCCGGCGAGGTCGCCCCGCCGTACCGGTTGCTGCTCGGCGGAGACCCCGCCGCGGCAGCCGAGGAGTGGCGTCGACTCGGTGCGCGGTACGACGAGGCGCTCGCCCTCCTCGAGTCGGAGGAGCCCCGGCACGCCTACCGGGCGGTGGAGATCCTCGACAGCCTCGGCGCCGACGCGGTCGCGGCCCGGGCCCGGCGGTCGCTGCGGCGGCGAGGCCTCACCGGCGTCCCTCCGCGGAGCCGCCCCAGCACCCGGGCCAACCCGGCCGGTCTCACCGGGCGGCAGCTCGAGGTGCTGGCCCTGATCGGCGAGGGCGCCAGCAACGCCGACGTGGCCCGGCGCCTCTTCATCTCCGAGAAGACCGTGGACCACCACGTGTCGGCGATCCTGCAGAAGCTCGGGGTGCGCTCGCGGACCGAGGCCGCGCACGCCAGCCGACGCCTGGGGATCGGCGACTGGGGATCGGCGGCTCGGCCTCCGGGGTGACCGGGAGCGTTCCGGAGGGGCCGCACCCCTCAGTGTGAGGTGCGGCCCCTCCGGCTCACGGCCTCCGGACCTGGCCTGGCCGACACCGACCAATGCCCGGCGGGGGGCCCACAGCGCCGATCAGCCCCGCGCTGTCTGCGGGCCGATGACGGCCGGAACCTCCACCACCAGGTCGGCCGGGAACCCGCCACGGCGGGCGTGCTCGTAGACGACCTCCGCCGACTCCGCCTCGTGGACGCAGTAGATCTTGTCGCCCGCCACGAAGCTCTGGTGCCAGGTGTAGGGGACCCCGAGACCGTCGACCACCGTGTTCGACGTCTGGGCGATGCCCTTGAGCTCCTCGTTGGTGAAGTTGCGCGCGCCGGGGATGTTGCGCTCGATCAGGAAGGTAGGCATCTCACGGGAGCCCTTCTCTTGTGGTGGCCGCCCCGCTGGCGACCTGCCGTGGCAACGACGGTACGGATCTGGGCTCCCCTCCTCGTCGGGGGAACTCCCCATCTCGGAGGGCGGGCGTTCCCCATGTCCCGCGTCGGCGGGTCGGGTGCCAGCACAGCGGGTCGGATAGGGTCGTCGGCGTCCAGAAGACACCTCGTACGGGAGGGTCGGGTGCCCGAGGCCCTCGGCACACCGGTCGACACCGACCGAGTGCTCACGGTGCCGAACGCCCTGAGCCTGCTACGCCTGGCCGGCGTCCCGCTGTTCCTCTGGCTGGTGCTGGGGCCGCAAGCCGACGGGTGGGCACTCCTGGTCCTGCTGGCCGCGGGGTTCACCGACTGGCTGGACGGCGTCCTCGCGCGCCGCTGGAACCAGACCAGCCGCCTGGGCGCGCTGCTGGACCCGCTCGCCGACCGGCTCTACATCCTGGCCACCGTCGTCGCGCTGACCCTCCGCGACATCATCCCACTGTGGTTCGCGGTGCTTCTCGTCAGCCGCGACGTGTTCCTGGCCATGCTCGTTCCCTTCCTCCGCCGATACGGCTACCAGGCCCTCCCGGTGCACTTCCTCGGCAAGGCGGCGACGTTCAACCTGCTCTACGCCTTCCCCCTGCTCCTGCTCGGCGACGGGGAGGGCACGCTCGCCCTGCTGGCCCGGGTCTTCGGCTGGGCCTTCGCCGTGTGGGGCACCGGTCTGTACTGGTGGGCGGGGATCCTCTACGCCGAGCAGCTCCGCCGGCTCGCCCGGACCGCGGCGCCGGTCTAGGAGCCACGTGCGCGCCGTGGTGATGGCAGGCGGTGTGGGCACCCGTCTGCGCCCGATGACGGCGAGCCTGCCGAAGCCGCTCGTCCCGGTGGTCAACCGGCCGATCATGGAGCACGCGCTGCTCCTGCTCCGCAGGCACGGCCTGTCCGAGGCCGTCGTCACCGTCCAGTTCCTCGCCGCCCTGGTCCGCTCGTACTTCGGGGACGGCGAGGACCTCGGCATGCGCCTGACGTACGCGACGGAGCAGGCGCCGCTGGGCACGGCGGGCAGCGTCCGCAACGCCCGCTCGGCCCTGCTGGACGACACCTTCCTGGTCATCAGCGGAGACGCGCTGACGGACGTCGACCTCACCGCGCTCGTCGCCCACCACAAGGAGGTCGGCGCCGTCGTGACCGTGTGCCTGGCCCGCGTCCCGGATCCGGTGGAGTACGGCGTGGTGGTCCTGGGGGCCGACGGCCGGGTCGACCGCTTCGTGGAGAAGCCCGGCTGGGGCCAGGTGATCTCCGACACCGTCAACACCGGCGTGTACGTGATGGAGCCCGAGGTCCTGGACTGGGTGCCGGAGGGCCAGGCGGTCGACTGGTCGGCCGACGTCTTCCCCCGCCTGGTCGCCGCCGGCGCTCCTGTCCACGGCTACGTGGCGGACGGGTACTGGCAGGACGTCGGCACCGTCGAGCGCTACCTCCAGGCGCAGGCCGACGTCCTCGAGCGCAAGGTGCGCGCCGACATCGACGGCTTCGAGGTCGCACCGGGGGTCTGGATCGGCGAGGGCGCCGACGTCGACCCGGGCGCGCTGCTGGTGGGGCCGCTCTACGTGGGCCGCTACTCCAAGGTCGAGTCCGCGGTGACGCTGCGGCAGCACACCGTCCTCGGCGACAACGTGGTCGTCCGTTCTCACGCGTTCCTGCACCGGGCCGTGGTCCACGACAACGTCTACGTCGGTCCCTCGACCAACCTGCGCGGCTGCGTCGTGGGGCGCGGCAGCGACGTGATGCGCGCGGCCCGGCTCGAGGAGGGCGCGGTCCTCGGCGACGACTGCGTGGTCGGAGAGGAGGCCATCGTCGGCCACGACGTGACCGTCTATCCGGCCAAGACGATCGAGGCGGGTGCCGTCGTGCGCTCGTCGGTGATGTGGGAGTCCCGGGGGCACCGGTCACTCTTCGGGCCCCGGGGAGTCTCCGGGATCGTCAACGTGGAGATCACCCCCGAGCTCGCCGTCCGGCTCGCCGGCGCCTTCGCGACGACCCTGCGCAAGGGGGCGACCGTGGTGACGTCCCGGGACGGGTCCAGGGCCGCCCGGGCTCTCAAGCGGGCCGCGATCTCGGCGCTCAACGCCGGCGCCATCGACGTCCGCGACCTCGAGCACACGCCGCTCCCGGTCGCTCGCCACGCCACCGCCCGGGACGCCGACGGCGGGATCGTGGTGCGCACGACACGGGGTGCACCGGAGAGTGTCGACATCCTGCTGCTCGGACCGGACGGCGGGGACCTGCCCGGCGGTACCCAACGGCACGTGGACCGCCTCTACGGGCGGCAGGAGGTCAGGCGGGCGTTCCCGGGCGAGATCGGCGAGCTGACCTTCCCGGCCAGGGTCGTCGACAACTACGTCGACGACCTCGTGGACGCTCTCGGGGTGGAGGGGCTGTCCGGTTCCGGGCTGAGGATCGTCATCGACG
The DNA here is from genome assembly GCA_035462375.1 of Jiangellales bacterium. Taxonomy (GTDB): domain Bacteria; phylum Actinomycetota; class Actinomycetes; order Jiangellales; family Jiangellaceae; genus DASTQL01. The sequence continues at coordinate 12,320 of DATHUJ010000067.1, read as the reverse complement.
CCGGGCGGGGGTCCGCCGCGTTGGTCCTGCCCCGACTGCTCGGACGGCTCGGGGTGGACGCCTTCACGCTGAACACCGGTGTCGACGAGTCGCACCCGGCCGAGTCCGAGGCGGAGCGGGTGGCCGACCTCGCGCGACTGGGCGAGATCGTCGCCTCGTCCCGGGCGGCGTTCGGCGTGCGGTTCGACCGCGTGGGTGAGCGCTTCGCCCTGGTCGACGATCGTGGGCGGCCCGTCGACGACGAGCGGGCCCTGCTCGTGCTCATCGACCTGGTCGCCGCAGAGTCCCGAGGCGGGACTGTGGCGGTCCCGGTGACCACCACCCGGGTCGCCGAGCAGGTGACCCGGTTCCACGGAGTCGACGTCCACTGGACCCCGACGGACGCGCACGCCTCGGGACTCGTCCCCGGCCAGGAGTGGCTGCTCGCCGGGGACGGCCGCGGCGGTTTCGTGGTCCCGGAGGCCGGCCCGTCGACGGATGCCTTCGCGGCCTTCGTCCGGATCGTCGGTCTCGTGGCCCGCACTCGGCTCACCCTCAGCGAGATCGACACCCGGATCCCGCGGACCCACGTCCTGCGGGCAGACGTGCCCACTCCGTGGGCGGCCAAGGGAGCCGTCATGCGCAGGGTCGCCGAGGCGGCGGGGTCGCGCAAGGTGGACACCACGGACGGTCTCCGGGTCGTCGAGCCGGACGGGCGCTGGTGCCTGGTGCTCCCGCATCCCAGCGGGGCGGTGACCCGTCTGTGGGCGGAGGGGCCGGACGACGCGGCGTCCCGGGCGCTGCTCGACGAGTGGGTGCAGGTCGTCGCCGAGGCCGGCGGGTGACCTCGGGGCGTCGCGGTCCGGGAGAGCGCACCAGCCGTGCGACGATGGGGCGGTGGTGACGCGATCGGACGAGCGCGTCCGGCTGCCCGGGCGGCCGGACGCCTCCATGTCACTGCTCAACGACCTGTTCGACCAGCCCCTCGACGAGGGGTACGCGGTCGCGGCCGCCCGGCGCGAGCGCTCCGGTGGCGGTCAGCGCAGCGGCCCCTCGTGGCTGCTCCTCGTCGGCCTGCTCGGGGTCGCCCTCGTGCTGACCATGGCCGCGATGCAGGCCCGCCGGACCGCGAGTGTGGCCTCCGCGGAGCGCGAGTCCCTGGCGAGCCGCATCGCGGAGCGGGACGCCCGTACGGAGGAGCTGGAGTCCCAGATCACGGCCCTGCAGGCAGAGCTCCAGGCGATCGAGGGTGCCGAGCTGACCAGTACGGCCGAGGGAGCTGCCCTGCAGGAGGAGCTGGGCGCGCTGCAGGCCGCGGCGGGCTCCGGTGCGGTGACCGGTCCCGGCATGGTCGTCACCGTGCGGGATGCCCCGTCGGAGGAGACGGCCGCCGAGGGCGGTGCCGTGGACTTCGGTCGGGTGCTCGACGTCGACCTCCAACGGGTCGTCAACGGGTTGTGGGCCGCCGGGGCCGAGGCCGTCGCCATCAACGGGCAGCGCGTCACCGGGCTGACCGCGATCCGGGCGGCCAACGACGTCGTGCTGGTGAACTACCGCCCTCTCCGACCGCCGTACGAGGTGGCGGCCCTGGGCGACCCGCGCACGATGCCGTCCCGCTTCGTCGACGGGCCGGGTGGCGCGTGGCTGCAGGCGATCTCGGGCGCGCACGGCATCCGCTTCGACATCCGTACCGACGAGGAGCTCAGCGTGCCGGCCAACGGGGGGGCGACGTTGCGCTATGCCGTCCCGGTGGAGCCGTCGTGATCCCCGCGATCGGGCTCCTGCTCGGCATCCTGGCCGGCCTACTGATCGACGTGGAGATCCCGCTCTCGCTGCAGCCGTACCTCCCGATCGCGGTGGTGGCGGCCCTGGACGCGGTCTTCGGTGGCCTGCGGGCTTTGTTGGACGGCATCTTCGACGACAAGGTCTTCGTCGTGTCGTTCGTGGCCAACGTCCTGATCGCCGCCTTCATCGTCTTCCTCGGCGACCAGCTCGGCGTCGGCGCCCAGCTGTCGACGGCGGTGATCGTCGTGCTGGGCATCCGGCTGTTCACCAACGTCGCGGCGATCCGCCGCCACGTCTTCAACGCCTGAGGTCCGCATGGTCGACGACACCACCCCCCGGTCCACGCCACCCGGCCCCCCGGCCGAGGCCCGTGGCGGAGGTACCCACGCTGGGTTCGTGCCGCAGCGCCCGTCCGGGCTGAGTCATCTCCGTGACGCCCTGCGGGCGAAGCCGTCGCGCGGCCAGGTCGTCGTTGCCCTGCTGGTGGGGGTCATGGGCTTCGCGGCGGTCGTCCAGGTGCGCGCCAGCGAGGAGGACCTCCTGGCCCGCGCCCGCCGGGCCGACCTCGTGCAGATCCTCGACGGCCTGACGCAGCGGTCGGAGCGCCTGGAGACGCAGGTGCGCGAGCTGGAGCAGACCCGGCGTGACCTGTTGTCCGGGGCGGATACCAGGCAGACGGCCATCGACCAGGCCAGTGACCGGGCGCGCCAGCTGGGGGTGCTCACCGGCACCGCACCGGCGACGGGCCCCGGCATCGTCCTGACCGTCGGCGACCCCTCGGGCGCGATCCCGGCCTCCGTGCTGCTGTCGACGGTGCAGGAGCTGCGCGACGCCGGGGCGGAGGCCATCCAGGTCACCGGCGGCAACGACGCGGCGGTCCGGGTGGTCGCCAGCACGTACTTCCTGGACACCGCCCGAGGGGTCGACCTGCAGGGAGTGCGCCTGGAGCCCCCGTACACGATCACGGCGATCGGCGACCCGCCCACGCTCGACACCGCCCTCAACATCCCCGGCGGGGTGGTCGAGGAGGTGACCAACGAGGGCGGACGCGCGACGATCCGCCAGGAGGACGAGCTCACCGTCGACGTCTTGCACGAGCCCGCGGAGCCTCAGTACGCTCGCCCGGCCCCGGAGTCCGGCGACGACGGTTGAGCCGGCGGGCGGAGGAGGCGCAGGCGTGTTCCCCGCAGAGCTCAAGTACACCGCCGAGCACGAGTGGTTGCGCTCGCCCGGAGAGGCCGAGGGCAGCGTCCGGATCGGTATCACCGACTACGCCCAGGAGCAGCTCGGCGACATCGTCTTCGTCCAGCTGCCCGGGGTCGGCGACCAGCTGACCGCCGGCGAGACGTGCGGCGAGCTGGAGTCGACCAAGAGCGTGAGCGATCTCTACGCGCCCGTCAGCGGCCGCGTCGTGGCCCGCAACGACGCCCTGGACTCCAGCCCCGAGCTCGTCAACGCCGATCCGTACGGCGAGGGGTGGATGCTCGAGGTGGTCCCCGCGGACCCCTCCGACCTGGAGTCGCTGCTGGACGCGGAGGCTTACCGCACCCAGGTCGAGGGCTGACCGGCGAGGGACCGCCGGGCGCGGTTGACCCTCCCCGCGAGCGGCCCGTAGGTTGCAACCACCGTCAACCTCAGGTGGTGGTCGAGGGTCCCCGGGCTCAGCCGACGCCGCCGCGACAGCCGCGGGCGATCCGCGGTGGGAGGCCCAACCGATGCCGTTCTGCACCCAGTGCGGTCACGAGAACCCCGCCGACGCGAAATTCTGCTCCCAGTGTGGGACCCGGTTGGTGGCCGCCGAGCCCTCCGCCGACGCGACGAGCACCATGGCCACCGTCGCGCCCGAGGGGGACCGCGACGAGGGTGGCGACCTGGCCCCCGCCGATCAGGCCGCGGTCGACGCGCTGCCGGCGGGGAGCTCGCTGCTCGTCGTCCTGCGTGGCCCCAATGCGGGCAGCCGCTTCCTGCTCGACACCGACGCCGTGACGGCCGGTCGACACCCGGACTCCGACATCTTCCTCGACGACGTGACCGTGTCCCGCAGGCACGCGGAGTTCCGTCGCGGGCCGGAGGGCTACACCGTCCACGACGTCGGTAGCCTCAATGGCACCTATGTCAACCGCGACCGCATCGACGAGGTCCTGCTCGGCAACGGTGACGAGGTCCAGGTCGGCAAGTACCGGCTGGTCTACTACGCCAGCCAGCACGGGTTCGGCGGCGGACGGCAGTGACCCAGGCCTCGCCCGATCGCCGGTCGATGAGCATCGGCGAGGTGCTGGCGCAGCTGCGTCCCGACTTCCCGGACGTGACCATCTCGAAGATCCGTTTTCTGGAGGCCGAGGGTCTGGTGGAGCCGGCGCGCGCTCCGTCGGGCTACCGGCGGTTCAGCCACGACGACCTGGCGCGGCTGCGCTACGTGCTGACCTCGCAGCGCGATCACTACCTCCCGCTGCGGGTCATCAAGGAGCACCTCGACGCCCTCGACCGTGGGCTCGAGCCGATGGTCGCCGGTGCGCGCCCGGGCGGCCCCCGCGCGGTCGTCGAGAGCGCGGCCGGTGGCACCGAGCTCCGGCGCGACACCGGTGACGTCCGGCTGACCCGCGAGGAGCTTGCCGGCGCCGCCGGTGTCGACGAGGCACTGCTGGACCAGCTCGAGTCCTACGGGCTGGTCGCCCCCCGGCCGGGCGGGTGGTTCGATGCCGACGCGGTCCAGGTGGCCACTGCGGCCGGGGAGCTCGCGTCGTACGGGCTCGAGGCCCGGCACCTGCGGGCCTTCCGGACGACGGCCGACCGCCAGCTGGGCCTCGTGGAGCAGGTGGTCACGCCGCTGCTCCGGCAGCGTGGCACCGGCTCCCGCGACCGCGCCGAGGAGGCCGCCCGCGAGATCGCCGCGGTGGCAGTCCGGCTGCACACCGCACTCGTCGCCAGCGGCCTGCGAGGCCTGGGCGGACGCTGAGTCACGGCACGCAGGGCCTCTGCGCCCGGCATGGGCCGGAGGTAGTGTGAGCCCGTGCGCCAGCTCGACGTCGTCGGTGTCCGGGTCGAGATGCCGTCCAACCAGCCCATCGTGCTCCTGCGCGAGGTGGACGGCGAGCGCTACCTGCCGATCTGGATCGGTGCCGTCGAAGCGACCGCGATCGCCTTCGCCCAGCAGGGCGTCGTCCCGGCCCGCCCGCTGACCCACGACCTCCTGCGCGACGTGCTCGAGGCCCTGGGTCGCCAGCTCGAGCAGGTGCGGATCACCGAGCTGAAGGACGGTGTCTTCTACGCCGAGCTCATCTTCAGCGACGGGGTCGAGGTCAGCGCGCGACCGTCGGACGCGATCGCCCTCGCCCTGCGGACATCGTCGCCCATCTTCGGCGCCGAGCCGGTGCTGGAGGAGGCGGGCATCACCATCCCGGACGAGCAGGAGGACGAGGTCGAGAAGTTCCGCGAGTTCCTCGAGCAGGTCTCGCCGGAGGACTTCGGCAGCTCCGAGACCTGACTCCGGCCGCCCTGAGGAGGGGCCTGGACCTCCAGTGGAGGTCGAGGCAGGGGCAGCGTGTTGCGTTGACCCTGCGGGTGGCTCGTCCTACCGTCCTGGGTAACGCCCCCGGTGTAACTCCACGGCTGTCGACCCGGCAGCCACCGGAGCACCGGCGGGACCGGTTCGACGAAGGGCTCGGCGTGGACGGTGACACTCCCCGCGGTGGGGGCCACGGTGCTGGGACGGTCGGTGACCCGTCGTCGCAGGCCGCCGTCGAGGCCGGCCGCCAGGGCCTGCTCTTCGAGGAGCCCGTGACACCGCTGCCCGAGGACGTGGGGTTCCGGGGTCCCACGGCCTGCGCGGCGGCAGGCATCACCTACCGCCAACTGGACTACTGGGCCCGTACGGGGCTGGTCGAGCCGACCGTGCGGCCGGCCTCGGGCTCCGGCACCCAGCGGCTCTACTCCTTCCGAGACGTCCTCGTGCTCAAGATCGTCAAGCGGCTGCTGGACACGGGTGTCTCGCTGGCCCAGATCCGCCAGGCCGTCCAGCACCTCCGCGACCGCGGCGTCGAGGACCTGGCCGGCATCACCTTGATGAGCGACGGGGCGAGCGTCTACGAGTGCACCTCCGCCGACGAGGTCGTCGACCTCGTCCAGGGCGGGCAGGGCGTCTTCGGCATCGCGGTGGGCCGGGTGTGGCGCGAGGTCGAGGCCACCCTCGTCCAGCTGCCCGGTGAGCGCCCCGACTCCGGTGACGGCCCCCTCGCCCACCCGGGCGACGAGCTCGCCCAGCGCCGGGCCACCCGGGTCGCGGGCGCCTGAACCAGTGCCGGGCTAGGCTGTCGGCGAGCCGTCCATCCCGGTCGGGAGAGTCCCCGCGCAGCCGGCGCGGGGCGCCGAAGGGGCAAGCATCCCCGCAACCTCTCAGGCCACCGGACCGTCCGGGCGAGGCCACTCTGGAGGTCCCGTGGTCCGCGGGTTCCGACAGAGGGGGATCCGAGCCGGTGCACGCTGCCTCCAGGAGCCCCGATGAGTGACCGCCCCGTCCCGCCGCCGTCCGAGCCGTCCGAGGCGTCCGAGCCGTCCGCCGGCGCCTTCGCCGGGCGGCACATCGGGCCGGACGACGCCGAAGTGGCCCGGATGCTGGAGGTCGTCGGGCAGCCCTCGCTCGAGGCCCTGGTGGACCTGGCTGTGCCCCGCGCTATCCGCAGCCCCGACCGGCTCGAGCTGCCGCCACCGGCCACGGAGATCGACGCCCTCGAGGAGCTGCGCGCGCTGGCGCGCCGCAACCGGCAGATGGTCCAGATGATCGGGCTCGGCTACAGCGACACGGTGACGCCACCGGTCGTCGTGCGCCGTGTCCTCGAGAGCCCGGCCTGGTACACCGCGTACACGCCCTACCAACCCGAGATCTCCCAGGGCCGCCTGGAGGCCCTGCTCAACTTCCAGACCATGGTCTCCGACCTGACCGGCCTGCCCACGGCGAACGCCAGCCTGTTGGACGAGGCCACCGCGGCCGCGGAGGCGATGACCCTGCTCCGCCGGACCGCCCGCGGGCGGCCGGACCGCTTCCTCGTCGACGCGGAGTGCCTTCCGCAGACCGTGGCGGTGGTGCGGACCCGGGCCGAGCCGCTGGGCATCGAGGTGGTCGTGGCCGACCTGGCCGACGGTCTGCCCGAGGGCGACTTCTTCGGCGTCCTGCTGCAGACCCCGGGCCGGTCCGGCCGGCTCCGCGACCTGGGGCCGCTCGTGGCACGGGCGCACGAGCAGGACGCCCTCGTGGCTGTCGCCGCCGACCTGCTCTCCCTCACCCTTCTGGTGCCACCGGGGGAGCAGGGCGCCGACGTCGTATGCGGCACGACCCAGAGGTTCGGCGTCCCGCTGGGGTACGGAGGGCCGCACGCCGGGTACCTGGCCGTGCGAGCCGGTCTCGAGCGCGGCCTGCCCGGTCGGCTGGTCGGCGTCTCGGTCGACGCCGATGGCGCCGCCGCCTACCGGCTGGCCCTGCAGACCCGCGAGCAGCACATCCGTCGGGAGAAGGCGACGTCGAACATCTGCACCGCCCAGGTGCTGCTCGCCGTCGTCGCCGGCATGTACGCCGTCTGGCACGGACCCGACGGACTGCGCGAGATCGCGACACGGGTGCACCGCCATGCTGCCGTCCTGGCGGCGGGGCTCCGTTCCGGGGGCGTCGAGGTGGTGCACGACGCCTTCTTCGACACGGTGCTGGCCCGGGTGCCGGAGCGGGCGGAGGCCGTGGTGGCCGCGGCCGCGGAGATGGGGGTCAACCTAGGCCGGTCGGGCGTCGACCAGGTCCGGATCGCCTGCGACGAGGTCACGACGGCCGAGCACGTCGGGGTGGTGTGGAAAGCCTTCGGCGTGGCGGCCCAGGACGTGCGGGCCCTCGACACCGAGACTCCGGATGCGTTGCCGGCCGCCCTCCGCCGCACGAGCGACTTCCTCACCCACCCGGTCTTCCGTGCCCACCGGTCCGAGACCTCGATGCTGCGGTACCTGCGCCGGCTCTCGGACCGGGACTACGCGCTGGATCGCGGCATGATCCCCCTCGGGTCGTGCACCATGAAGCTCAACGCCACGACGGAGATGGAGCCGCTCACCTGGCCCGGGTTCGCCGGCATCCACCCCTTCGCGCCCGTCGACCAGGTCGAGGGCTACCTCCGGCTGATCCGTCAGCTCGAGGGGTGGTTGGCGACCATCACCGGCTACGACGCGGTCTCGGTCCAGCCCAACGCCGGCTCCCAGGGCGAGCTGACCGGGCTGCTCGCGATCCGTGCCTACCACCGGTCCCGGGGCGAGGAGCAGCGCGACGTCTGCCTCATCCCGTCGAGCGCCCACGGCACCAACGCCGCCTCCGCCGTCATGGCGGGCATGCGCGTCGTCGTCGTGGGGGCCGCGGCTGACGGCACGGTCGACCTCGACGACCTGCGGGCCAAGGTGACGGAGCACGGGGAGCGGCTGGCCGCGATCATGGTCACCTACCCCTCCACCCACGGCGTGTACGAGGAAGGCATCACGACGCTCTGCCGGCTCGTGCACGACGCGGGCGGGCAGGTCTACGTGGACGGGGCCAACCTGAACGCCCTCGTCGGGCTGGCCCGACCCGGGGAGTTCGGCGCCGACGTGAGCCACCTCAACCTGCACAAGACCTTCTGCATCCCGCACGGGGGAGGCGGCCCCGGCGTCGGTCCGGTGGGCGTCCGGGCCCACCTGGCGCCGTTCCTGCCCAACCACCCGCTGCTGCCGGAGGCCGGCCCGGAGACCGGGCTGGGGCCGGTGTCGGCCGCGCCGTTCGGGTCCCCGTCCGTGCTGCCGATCTCCTGGGCCTACGTCCGGCTGATGGGCCCGGAGGGCTTGCTGCGGGCGACCCAGGTCGCGGTGCTCGCGGCCAACTACGTGGCCGCGCGGCTGCGTGACTCCTACCCGGTCCTCTACACCGGGCGGGGCGGCCTGGTGGCCCACGAGTGCATCGTCGACCTGCGGCCGCTCACCAAGGCGACGGGCGTCACCGTCGAGGACGTCGCGAAACGCCTCATCGACTACGGCTTCCACGCCCCGACGATGAGCTTCCCCGTTGCGGGCACCCTGATGATCGAGCCCACGGAGTCCGAGGACCTCGCCGAGCTGGACCGGTTCTGTGACGCGATGCTCGCCGTCCGGGCGGAGATCATGCGGGTCGAGTCGGGGGAGTGGGCGGTCGCGGACAGCCCCCTGCGGCACGCGCCGCACACCGCCGCGTCGTTGGCCGGCCCGTGGGAGCACCCGTACGACCGGGAGACCGCCGCGTACCCGGTCCACTCGCTGCGTCAGGACAAGTACTGGGCGCCCGTGCGGCGCGTGGACAGCGCCTACGGCGATCGCCACCTGGTTTGCTCCTGCCCGTCGCCCGAGGCGTTCGAGTCCTGACGTGGCGCGGAGCACACCGCCGGGTCTCGTCGAGGTGGCCGACGAGCTCTACGGCGTGGCCCCCGCGGACTTCGTCCGGGAACGCGACGCCCGCGTGAAGCAGGCCCGCGAGCGTGGTGACCGCGACCTCGCCGCCGCGGTGCGCAGCCTGCGCAGGCCCACGACGGCCGCCTGGCTGGCCAACCTGCTGGTGCGCACCGAGCGGGACCAGGTGGAGGCGTTGCTCGAGATCGGTGACGCGCTGCGGGAGGCGGAGAGCCGGCTCGCGGGCGAGGAGCTGCGGGAGCTGGGTGCGCAGCGGCGACAGGTCGTGACCGCGCTGGTCCAGGCGGCCCGCAAGGCCGCGCGAGCGGACGGCCACCCCGTGGACGAGGGCGTTGGCTGGGACCTCGAGGCGACGCTCACCCTGGCCCTCGCCGGCGGTCGCGTCGCCGAGGCGGTCCGGTCCGGCCGGTTGATCACAGCTGCCCGTCACGGGGCCGCGGAGGAGGGGGCCGTCCGGGAGGCGCTCGTCTCGATCACCGCCGCACCCGCACGCCCGGGCGGACGCCACGACGACCTCGCGGACCGGCGCGGCCGTCGGCGCCGTGCCGATGCCGAAGCGGCGAGCCGCCGTCGTCAGGAGGCGGAGGCGGTCCTGGCCCGAGCCGAGCACGCGCACGAGCAGGCCCGTCGGGACCTGGCCGATGCCGCCGGCGCCGAGCGGCGCGCGGAGCGGGCCGTCCGGTCGGCGGCCGACGAGGTTGCCGACCTCGAGGAACGCCTGACCCGCGCCCGGGTGGCCGTCGACGCGGCGGAGCGCGACCTCGCCGACGCCCGGGCCGCCCGGGTCGAGTCCGAGCAGGAGTCGGCCGCCGCCGTCATCACTAGGTCACGTGCCGAGGAGGACCTGCGGCGGGCCCGCGCCTCCGAGGAGGAGGTCCGCGGCTGACCAGCAGCGACCCGACTGCTCAGGACGCCTGGCTCACCGAGGACATGTTGAAGTCGGGCACCCGCAGGGGCGGCATCTCGGTCCTGGGGAAGGAGGCGCCCCAGGCGCGGCCCAGAGTCGGCACCGCGGCGCCGGCGGCGACCAGGCGGTCGAGGAGGGCGACCGGGCTCTCGTTGAACCGGAAGTTGTTGACGGCGGCGACCACCTCGCCGCCCTCGACCAGGTAGACCCCGTCCCGGGTCAGGCCGGTGAGGAGCAAGGTCTGGGGGTCGACCTCGCGGATGTACCAGAGGCTCGTGAGCAGCAGGCCACGGTCCACGCCGGAGACCACCTCGGTGGTCGAGCCGGTCGCCCCGGCGATCTCGAGGCGGAGGTTGCCGACGGCCGGCGTGACGGGCAGGCCCGTGAGCGTCGCGGAGTGGCGGGTCTGGACGAGGGCGGTCAACCGGCCGTCCCGCAACCAGCTCACCGGTGCCAGCGGCAGACCGTTGTCGAAGACGCTGCCATGGCTCCCGGAGGAATGGGCGACGACGAACGGCGCGCACTCGAGGCCGACCAGGGAGGGGTCCGAGCGCATCGTCACCGGGTGCCGGGACAGCCGGTCGCCGACGCGGGTGCCGCGGCCGGGCTGCGCGTAGACCGTGCGTCCCTCGTGGGCGTCCCGCGCCGCCATCGCCCGGTAGGCGTAGACCATGACATCCGCCACCGCGGTGGGAGGCAGGACGGTGTCGTAGCGGCCAGCGGGCAGCGTGACGGAGCGTCGCGACCAGTCCAGCCGCCGGGTGAGCTCCGCGTCGAGGGCCCCCACGTCCACGTCCCGCATGTCGCGCGAGTGCCGGCCGACCCAGGAGGAGGCGGAGAGGTCTCCGGACTTGCCGGTCATCCCGATGTACCCGCTGGGCTGCTCGTGCCGGAGGCGGAGCCCCGCGGAGGAGCCGAGGTAGGTCGTGGCGACCTCGTGCTGCACGAAGCCGTACAGCAGCCGGTCCTCGGTCGAGGCGACGGCGAATCGCTCACCGAGCTGAGGCGCCAGCGTGGCGAAGACGCCGATCGACGTCTCGCCCGGGGGATCGGCCCAGTCGGACGCCACGGGACGCTCCACCAGCGGTCGCGCGTCCTCGGCCGGGCCGTTGTCGCGGGCCGCCTGCTCAGCCGCGCGGACCAGTGGCTCCAGGTCCTCGGGCGAGACCGCACTGCTGGACACCACACCTGCGGCCGCCCCGGTGCCGCCGCCGCGGACCGCCACGACGGTCACCGAGCGGGAACGCGTCACACCGTTGGTGGTCGGCTCGTTGGCGGCCCAGCGGAGGTTGGCCGCGGTCCGCTCGTCGACGAGGACCACGCAGCCGTCGGCACGGGAGAGCGCCAGGGCCTGCTCCACGACTTCCTGGGGGGACGGCAGCGCGCTCATCGGCCCTCCTCGGACGTGTTGAGGACACGGATGCCGCGGAACACCGCCGACGGGCAGCCGTGGGAGACCGGTGCGATCTGTCCCGGCTCCGCCTTGCCGCAGTTGAAGGCCCCGCCGAGCACCCAGGTCTGCGGTCCCCCCACCGCCTCGAGGGACCCCCAGAACTCCGGCGTGTTGCTCTGGTAGGCCACGTCGCGCACCTGCCCGGCCAGCCGGCCGTCGCGGACCCGGTAGAAGCGCTGGCCGGTGAACTGGAAGTTGTAGCGCTGCATGTCGATCGACCAGCTCCGGTCGCCCACGATGTAGAGGCCGTCGTCCACGCCGCCGATCAGGTCCTGGACGGTCACCGGGTGCGCATTGGGCTGCAGCGACACGTTCGGCATGCGCTGCAGCGGCACGTGGTACGGCGCGTCGGCGAACGCGCACCCGTTCGACCGGCCGAAGCCCGGTTTGCGCGCCATCTGCCGGTTCAACTGGTAGCCGACGAGCACGCCGTCGCGAATGATGTCCCACGTCTGCGCCGCCACACCTTCGTCGTCGTAGCCGATCGTCGAGAGGCCGCAGGGCGCTTCGCGATCGCCCGTGACGTGCATGATCGGGGAGCCGAACTGCAGCCGGTGCAGATGGTCGAGCGTGGCGAAGGAGGTGCCGGCGTAGTTCGCCTCGTAGCCGAGCACCCGAGCGAGCTCCGTGGAGTGGCCGATCGACTCGTGAATCGTGAGCCAGAGGTTCGTCGGATCGATGACCAGATCGTAGCGGCCCGGCTTGACCGATGGCGACGCCATCTTCTGCTCGAGGAGGGCCGGGATCTCGACGGCGTGC
>DATHUJ010000066.1:0-16769 GCA_035462375.1 Jiangellales bacterium | reverse complement strand
CCTGACGCCTCGGGATCCTGCGGGCCGGGCCTGGCGGCGTCACCGCCCCGCGTAGCGTCCCGCGCCTCCGGGCCCGCGGCCCCGGCGGAGCCACAGCAGCGTCGACAGCAGGACGACCGAGCCGAGCACGACCCACCACCGTGGACCCATCGTCCTCGTCGCGGTGAGGACGTCGTCGAGTGCTAGTCCGTCCTCCAGTCCGGCGGCGGCGACCTGTGCCCCGGCCTGCCCGTCCTGAGCCGCTCGCTCGCGAGCCAGCCGCTCCTCGGCGACCTGGTCGGGCGTGAGCAGCCGGCCGACCGGCCGGGCGGCCGCGCCGGCGGTGAAGCCCCAGTCGAGCAGGACGGCGGCGGCGTCCTCGGCCCGCCCCTCTGCCCCGAGGACCACGGCGATCAGCAGGCGGCCCTCCCGCTCGGCCGCGGCGGTCAGGGTGTGCCCGGCCCGGGACGTGAAACCGGTCTTGAGCCCGACCGTGCCGGGGTAGTAGCCGAGGAGCCGGTTCTGGTTCTGGATCTGGTAGGGCCCGCCGTCCCCACCGGGGAAGTCGTACGTCGCCGTGCGCGCCGGACCAGCCACCCGCTCGTCGGCCAGCGCTGCGCGCGCCAGCAGGGCCAGGTCGTACGGCGTGGAGACCTGCCCCGGCTCGTCGAGACCGTGCGGGGTCAGCGCCCGGGTGCGCCAGGCTCCCAGGCGCTCGGCCTCGGCGTTCATGGCTTCGATCGCCTGCTGCTGGCCCCCGGCGACCTCGGCCAGCGCGTGGGCGGCGTCGTTGCCGGACGCAAGCATCAACCCGTACGTGATCTGCTCGACGGTGTAGGCCTGGCCCGGCGACAGCCCTACCCGACTGCCCTCGATCGAGGCGTCCTGGTCGGTGGCCACGTGCGTCTGCCCCGGGTCCAAGTCAGGCAGCAGCGCGAGTGCGGTGAGCAGCTTGACCAGGCTCGCGGGCGGGCGTGGCACGTGGGCGTCGAGGCCTGCGAGCACATCGCCAGAGTCCGCGTCCGCGAGTAGGTAGGCGGTCGCGTCGGCCGGCGGGGGAGCAGGTGTCCCAGGCGCGGGGTCGGCCACCACCACACCCGTACGGGCCAGCTGCTCACCGCCGAGGGGGGCGGGCGCACCGTCGACGCTCGCGGCTGCGGACGGAAGCAGGGCCGCGGCGAGCGCGACGATCGCGAAGGAGTGCATGGTCCCCATCAGCGTAAGGCTCCGGGTCGTCTGAGCGTGGCAGGCTGTGCGCCGTGACCGACGTCCCCGGGCCGGCCGACGTCAGAGCCGCGGCAGTCCTCGTCGGCGAGCACGTGCGCCACACGCCGGTGCTGTCGGTGCACGGTGCGGAGCTGGGTGTGCCTGCTCGGGTGGTGCTCAAGCTCGAGATGCTCCAGCACTCGGGTTCGTTCAAGGTGCGAGGTGCCCTCACGAACCTGCTCGGGGCGACGGTGCCCGCGGCCGGGGCGGTGGCGGCCAGTGGCGGCAACCACGGTGCTGCCGTCGCGTGGGCGGCGCGGGAGCTCGGGGTGCCCGCGACCGTCTTCGTCCCGGCGTCGAGCCCCCGCGACAAGGTCGAGCGCATCGCCGGGTACGGCGCCGACGTGCACGTCGTCGACGGCTACTACGCCGAGGCGGCGGCCGCCGCGCAGGAGTGGGCGTCGACCCGCGAGGTCCTGGCCGTCCACGCGTACGACGCGGTGCCTACTGTGGCCGGGCAGGGCACCGTCGGGCTGGAGCTGCGCTCTCAGGTCCCCGAGGCATCTGTCGTCCTCGTGGCCGTCGGTGGGGGTGGGCTGTCGGCGGGGATCGCCGTGGCGTGCTCCGACGGCGGTCCGCCGGTCGTGCCGGTCGAGGCCGACCGCTGTCCCACCCTGCACGCCGCCCAGGCCGCTGGCCGCCCCGTGGACGTGACGGTGTCCGGGCTCGCCGCCGACTCCCTGGGTGCTCGACGGCTGGGCTCGATCCCCTGGTCGATCCTCTCCGCCGCGCTGCGTCCGGTCGTCCAGGTGTCGGACCAGGACATCGCCGAGGCGCGGAGCTGGTTGTGGGACCGGTGCCGCCTGCTCGTGGAGCCGGGTGGGGCGACGGCGTTGGCGGCCCTGACGTCGGGTGCCTACCGGCCGCACCCCGGAGACACCGTCGTGGTCGTCGTGTGCGGGGCCAACACGGCGTCGCTGCCGGGGTGAGTCGCCCCCGTTCCCCGATGATCATGGAAGGATCGCCCTTCGGGGAGGCGCCGGAGGGCGATCTCTCCATGATCAACGGGATCATGGGCTCGCGGGGTCGCCCCGACGGGCCTCACACCCGGCGGAAGATGAGCGCCCGCTTGACCTCCTGGATCGCCTTGGTCACCTCGATGCCGCGCGGGCAGGCCTCGGTGCAGTTGAAGGTGGTCCGGCACCGCCAGACGCCCTCGCGGTCGTTGAGGACCTCGAGCCGGGCCTCGGTCCCCTCGTCGCGGCTGTCGAAGATGAAGCGGTGCGCTCCCACGATGGCCTGGGGGCCGAAGTACTGGCCGTCCGTCCAGTACACGGGGCAGGCGCTGGTGCACGCCGCGCAGAGGATGCATTTGGTGGTGTCGTCGAACCGCTCGCGATCGGCCTGCGACTGCAGGCGCTCGCGCGTGGGCTCGTTGCCGGTGGTCACCAGGAACGGCATGACCGAGCGGTAGGCGTCGAAGAAGGGCTCCATGTCGACGACGAGGTCCTTGAGCACCGGGAGCCCCTTGATCGGCTCGACGGTGACGGATTTCGACGGGTCCGAGGCCGGCTTGCCGCTGCCCAGCGTCGTGAAGACGCCCAAGTCCTTGACCAGGGTCTTGCACGCGAGTCGGTTGCGGCCGTTGATCCGCATGGCATCCGAGCCGCAGATGCCGTGTGCGCAGGAGCGGCGGAAGGTCAGCGAGCCGTCGATCTCCCACTTCACCCTGTGCAAGGCGTCGAGCAGCCGGTCGGTCGGCTGCGCGTCCACCGTGTAGGTCTCCCAGTGCGGCTCGGAGTCCTGCTCGGGGTTGTAGCGGCGGATCTTGAGGTTGATGTCCACGTGGTCCTTCCTCGAGGGAGGCCGGCCGGGGGACCGGGTCAGTACTTGCGCTCCATCGGCTTGTACCGCGTCATCGTGACGGGCTTGTAGTCGAGGCGGACGCTGGGCCCGCCGTCACCCTCGACCCGGTAGGCCATCGTGTGGCGCATGAAGTTGACGTCGTCGCGGGACGGGTAGTCCTCCCGGAAGTGGCCGCCGCGCGACTCCTTGCGCTCCAGCGCCGAGACCACAAGCACCTCGGCCAGCTCCAGCAGGAAGCCCAGCTCGACCGCCTCCAGCAGATCGGTGTTGTAGCGCTTGCCCTTGTCCTGGACGGTGACGTTGCGGAAGCGGGCCTTCAACGCCTCGATGTCGGACAGCGCCTGCTTGAGCGACCCCTCGGTCCGGTAGACCTGCGCGTTGATGTCCATGGTCGCCTGCAGGTCCGCCCGTACGGCGGCGACCCTTTCCCCGCCTGCGCCGTCGCGCAGTCCCTCGACCAGGGCGGTCACGTCGGCCTCGGAGCCGTCGGGGACCTGGACGTGCTCGACCTTCGCGGCGTACTCGGCGGCGGCGACTCCCGACCGTCGACCGAAGACGTTGATGTCGAGCAGTGAATTGGTCCCCAGCCGGTTCGCACCGTGCACCGAGACGCAGGCCACCTCACCGGCGGCATAGAGGCCGGGGACCACCCGCTCGTTGTCGGCGAGCACCTCGGCCTTGACGTTGGTTGGGATCCCGCCCATCGCGTAGTGGGCCGTGGGGAAGACGGGCACCGGCTCGGTGTAGGGCTCGACGCCCAGGTAGGTCCGGGCGAACTCGGTGATGTCCGGCAGCTTGGCGTCGATCTGCTCGCGTGGCAGGTGGGTGAGATCGAGGTGGACGTACGTCCCGTCGGGGCCGCACCCCCTGCCCTCCCGCACCTCGTTGGCCATCGCGCGGGCCACCATGTCTCGAGGGGCCAGATCCTTGATCGTGGGGGCGTAGCGCTCCATGAAGCGCTCGCCGTCCTTGTTGCGCAGGATGCCCCCCTCGCCACGTGCCGCCTCGGACAGCAGCACCCCGAGCCCCGCCAGCCCGGTCGGATGGAACTGGAAGAACTCCATGTCCTCGAGGGGGAGCCCCCTGCGCCACACGATCCCCATGCCGTCACCGGTGAGGGTGTGCGCGTTGGACGTCGTGCGGAAGACCTTGCCGAAGCCACCGGTGGCGAAGATGACCGCCTTGGCGTTGAAGACGTGGATCTCACCGGTGGCCAGCTCGTAGGCCACGACGCCCGAGGTGATGCCGTCGACCATGACCAGGTCGAGGACGTAGAACTCGTTGAAGAACTCGATGCCGTGCTTGACGCACTGCTGGTACAGCGTCTGCAGGATCATGTGCCCGGTACGGTCGGCGGCGAAGCAGGAACGCCGCACCGCGGCCTCGCCGTGGTTGCGCGTGTGGCCGCCGAAGCGTCGCTGGTCGATCCGCCCCTGCGGGGTGCGGTTGAAGGGCAGCCCCATCTTCTCCAGGTCGAGCACGGCGTCGATGGCCTCGCGGCACATCACCTCCGCCGCGTCCTGGTCGACGAGGTAGTCGCCGCCCTTGACGGTGTCGAAGGTGTGCCACTCCCAGTTGTCGTCCTCGACGTTCGCGAGCGCCGCGCACATGCCGCCCTGCGCCGCGCCGGTGTGGGAGCGCGTCGGGTAGAGCTTGGTGAGCACGGCCGTACGGGTGCGCTTGCCGGCCTCCAGGGCGGCACGCATCCCCGCGCCGCCGGCCCCGACGATGACGACGTCGTACCGGTGCTGCTGCATGTGCTGGCGCCTCGTCTCAGTTGGCCGGGCAGAACTCGTACGTCGAGCCGGCGATGCAGGGGTCAAAGGTGAAGATGGTCAGCGTGCCCAGGAACAGGACGACGACGGTCGCCGTGTAGAGCAGCATCTTCAGCCAGAAGCGCGTCTGGTCGCGCTCTGCGTAGTCGTTGATGATCGTGCGCAGCCCGTTGGTGCCGTGCAGCTGCGCCAGCCACAGCATGAGCAGGTCCCAGACCTGCCAGAACGGACTGGACCACTTCCCCGCGACGAAGGCGAAGTCGATGGCCTGGATGCCGTCGCCCACCATGAGGTTGACGTAGAGGTGCCCGAGAACGAGCACGACGAGCACGACGCCCGAGACCCGCATGAACAGCCAGCCGTACAGCTCGGAGTTGCTGCGCGCCGAGCTGCGCGTGCGCGGGGCGACGACGGACGGGGACTGGGTGGTGGCCACGGGCTCCCTCACTCCCCGAAGACGTTGCCGAGGTGGCGGATGGTGAACGGGATCATGAGGAGCACCCAGATCACCACGACTCCGTAGAGCATCTGCCGGTGCACCCGCGGCCCCCGCGACCAGAAGTCGACGAGGATGATCCGGAGCCCGTTGAAGGCGTGGAAGACGACGGCTCCGACGAGGCCCACCTCGAGCAGGCCCACGATCGGGTTCTTGTAGGTCTCCATCACGGTGTCGTAGGCCTCGGGGGAGACGCGGACGAGCGCGGTGTCGAGGACGTGCGCGAAGAGGAAGAAGAAGATGAGGACGCCGGTGACCCGGTGGGCCACCCACGACCACATCCCCTCCCGGCCGCGGTAGAGCGTGCCGGCGGGCGCTGTGGGCACGAGGTCCTCCGTCGTGTCGGTGCCGGACGGCCCCGTCGCCGCCGGCAAGGACAGGCTACCGACGGTCGGCGCTGCCGCTCCTGCCGGGAATCTCACACTGCACCGTCGACGACCGCCTTGCGTCCGTGAGGTCGGTCACTCGTCGGCCACCCGGGTCCGCCCCTGCCATGGCCTCGCCCGCTCGGGTGTGGTCGGCTAGGCGCGACGACTCCATCGACGGCTCCTGCACGAGAGGTCGGCGCGCATGCGGATCGGCTACAAGGCATCGGCCGAGCAGTTCACGCCCCGGGGGCTCGTCGAGCTCGCGGTACGAGCCGAGGAGCGCGGCTTCGACAGCGTGATGGTCAGCGACCACTACCAGCCGTGGCGGCACCGGGGAGGGCACGCGCCGTTCTCCCTAGGCGTGCTGGCCGCGGCGGGCGAGCGCACGAGGCACGTCGGGCTCGGCACCAGCGTGCTGACCCCGACCTTCCGTTACCACCCGGCCGTGGTAGCGCAGGCCGTCGCGACAGTCGCCTGCCTGCACCCCGGGCGGTTCGTCCTCGGTGTGGGGACCGGCGAGGCGATGAACGAGGTGGCGCCCACCGGGACGGACTGGCCCGGCTTCGCCGAGCGGTTCGACCGGCTGCGCGAGGCCGTCACCCTGATCAGGGCGCTCTGGGCGGGCGAGCGGGTGACCTTCGACGGGACCTACTACCGGACCGTCGACGCCACCGTCTACGACCGCCCGGACGAGCCGGTCCCGATCTACGTGGCCGCGGGCGGCCCGAAGGTCGCCCGGTACGCCGGCGAGGCGGGCGACGGCTTCATCTGCACGAGCGGCAAGGGTCTCGAGCTCTACCGCGACTCGCTCCTCCCGGCCGTCGCCGAGGGTCTGGGCGACCGCGACTCCGCGCCGCGCCGCTTCGGCCGCACCATCGAGGTCAAGCTGTCGTTCGACACCGACCCCGAGCGAGCGCTGCAGGACACCCGCTTCTGGGCACCGCTCTCGCTGACCCCGGAGCAGAAGCACGGCCTGACCGACCCGACCGCCATCGAGGCCGCGGCCGACGAGCTGCCGATCGGCCAGGTCGCGCGCCGCTGGGTGGTCTCGACCGACCCCGACGAGGTGGCGGACCTGGTCCGCCCGTACGCCGAGCTCGGCTTCGACCACCTCGTGCTGCACGGGCCGGGGCACGACCAGGCCCGCTACCTCGACCTCGTTGCCGAGCACGTGGTGCCCCGGCTCAGGGACCTCGGGTGAGCGGGGGCGGCGGTCCACGGCCGGAGGCGGTGCACCTGCTGCGGCTCCCCCTGGACGAGCTCACCGCGGCGGCGCGTGAGGTCAGGGACGCGGCCTGGGGGAGCCGGGTCACCTACTCACCCAAGGTCTTCATCCCGCTCACCACCCTGTGCCGGGACCGGTGCGGCTACTGCACGTTCGCCGAGTCGCCCGCCCGGGCAGGGGCGCCCTACCTGTCGCCGGAACAGGTCCTGGCGACCGCGCTGGCCGGTGCGCGCGCCGGTTGCCACGAGGCGCTCTTCACGCTGGGCGAGCACCCCGAGGAGCGCTATCCCGAGGCCCGGGAGTGGCTCGCCGCCCACGGCCACGGCTCGACCGTCGACTACCTCGTGGCGATGTGCAGGCTGGTGCTCGACGAGACCGGACTCCTGCCCCACGCCAACGCAGGCGCCCTGGCGGCTGACGAGCTGGCCCGGCTCCGCGAGGTGGCGCCGAGCCAGGGGATGATGATCGAGACCCTCGTCCCCCACCTGCCGGCCCACCGGGGGGCGCCGGACAAGACCCCAGCCCGGCGGCTGGCGACCCTCGAGGCCGCCGGTCGCCTCGACATCCCGTTCACCACCGGGATCCTCGTCGGGATCGGCGAGTCGCCGGCCGATCGGCTCGCGGCGCTGGAGGCGATCGGCGCGGCCCACCGCCGGCACGGGAACGTGCAGGAGGTCATCGTCCAGAACTTCCTGCCCAAACCGGGGACGGCGTTGCGGGCGGCTGCGCCGTGCCCGCCGGAGGACCACGTGAGGGCTGTCGCGATGGCCCGGCTCGTGCTGCCCCCGGACATCCACGTCCAGGCGCCTCCCAACCTCTCCGACGAGTTCGGCGTCCTCCTCGACGCCGGGATCGACGACTGGGGCGGGGTCTCGCCGGTCACCGCCGACCACGTCAACCCCGAGCGCCCCTGGCCCGCACTCGACCGGCTCCGCCAGGTGACGCAGGCCCACGGTCACGTCCTGGCGCCGCGGTTGACCGCCCACCCGGCGTACGTCCTGGAGCCGGGGCGATGGATCGACCCGGCCCTGCACTTCGCCGTCCAGGACCGGTCCGACGCCGAGGGGTTGGGTCGCGACGACCCCGGGGTCCTGCTGCCCGAGCGCTACGCCGACGCCGTGAACGTGGGTACCGGTGCCGAGGTGGCCCTGGACGGCCGGCGCTCGACGGCGTGGTACTCGGGCGCCGACGCCCGGCCCCCCGATCTGCTCCCGGTGCCTGCGCGGGCCGGCGGGCGGCTGGGCGAGGTGCTCGAGGGCGTCCGCTCGGGTCATCAGCCCGGTGAGGCGGAGATCGTCGCGCTGCTCGGCGCCCGTGGTCCGGAGGTCGGCGCCGTGGCCGCGCTCGCCGACGAGATCCGCCGGGACTCGGTCGGCGACACCGTCACGTACGTACGGAACCGCAACATCAACTACACCAACGTGTGCACCTACCGGTGCCGGTTCTGCGGCTTCTCCAAGGGGCCGCTCTCGCTCAACCTGCGCGGCCGCCCGTACCTGCTGACCCTCGACGACATCGTGCAGCGGGTCCGCGAGGCCTGGGCCGCCGGGGCCACCGAGGTCTGCCTGCAGGGCGGCATCCACCCCGACTTCGACGGCGACTACTACGTGGACGTGTGCCGGGCGGCCGCCGAGGCGGCGCCCGACATCCACGTGCACGGCTTCACGGCGCTGGAGGTGACGGAGGGGGCACGGCGGCTCGGCGAACCGCTGCGCGACTACCTGCTCCGTCTCCGCGCCGTCGGCCTCCGCTCGCTGCCCGGGACGGCGGCCGAGATCCTCGACGACGAGGTCCGGGAGGTGATCTGCCCCGACAAGATCTCCACCGACGAGTGGCTGGAATGTCACCGGGTGGCCCACTCGGTGGGACTGCGCAGCAACGTCACGATGATGTTCGGCTCGGTGGAGCGTCCGGTGCACCAGGCCAGGCACCTGCTGCGGACCCTCGCACTGCAGCGGGAGACGGGCGGCTTCACGGAGTTCGTCGGGCTGCCTTTTGTGCACATGGCCGCGCCGATCTATCTCAAACGCGGCAGCAGGCGGGGACCCACCTGGCGCGAGGTGGTCCTCCTGCACGCCGTGGCTCGGATCGTCTACCGCGGCGCGATCGACCACGTCCAGGCGTCGTGGGTCAAGCTCGGCACGGCGGGGCTCCACCAGCTGCTCGCTGCGGGCGTCGACGACCTCGGCGGCACCCTCATGGAGGAGAACATCAGTCGGGCCGCGGGCGCCTCCCACGGCCAGCTCCTCGACGAGCTGGAACTGGCCGCAGTCGTCGAGAACGCCGGCCGGACGCTCCGCCGGCGCACCACCCTGTACGGCGACCCCACGCAGACCGGACAGCCCGGTGCCGACCCGCCGGGCGGGCCGGGGCGGGAGCGTCCAGCCCCCGCACCTCAGCCGGCGAGGCCGCGCGCCAGCTCGACGTACTGACGCTTGGCGTCGTCGGCGGCCGTGCCGGACACCGCCGCCCAGGCGTCGTGCTTGGCCCGGCCGACCGGGTTGGTGAAGCCGGGGCGCTTGCCCTGGACGTCGCCCACGGTCGCCTGCTTGTAGAGGGCGTAGAGGCGCAGCTTGGCGTCGTTGCCCGGGTCGGTCGTCAGCGCGGACACCTCCGCCACGGCCTGGTCGAAGTCGGCGTTCAGGTCGTCGGCCACGCGGCCACGCTACTCGGCCCCACCCCCTGTGGAGATTGTCACCGCCTACTCGGGTCGCGGGCTGGCTACCGTGGGGCGAGCCGTTCCGCCGACCTTCGCGAGGTGCCGCGATGAGCACGACCGAGTCCGGGCTGCCCTTCGAGCCGGTCTACGGCCCCGAGTCGCTGGCGGGGTGGGACCCCGAGGAGCGACTCGGCAGTCCAGGGGCCTACCCGTTCACCCGCGGCATCTACCCCAACATGTACGCCGGACGGCCCTGGACGATGCGGCAGTACGCGGGCTTCGGCTCCGCCAAGGAGTCCAACGCTCGCTACCACCAGCTCGTCGCCGCCGGCACGGGCGGTCTCTCGGTGGCCTTCGACCTGCCCACTCAGATGGGCTATGACTCCGACGCACCCGTCGCCCAGGGCGAGGTCGGCAAGGTGGGCGTGGCCATCGACTCGATCGAGGACATGCGGGTGCTCTTCGACGGCATCCCGATGGACCAGGTCTCGACCTCGATGACGATCAACGCCCCGGCCGCGTTGCTTCTCCTGCTCTACCAGCTGGTCGGGGAGGAGCACGGCCTCGACGGGGCCAAGCTGACCGGTACCGTCCAGAACGACGTGCTCAAGGAGTACATCGCCCGGGGCACCTACATCTACCCGCCCGCGGAGTCCCTGCGCCTGATCAGCGACATCTTCGGCTACT
This sequence comes from Jiangellales bacterium, assembly GCA_035462375.1. Lineage (GTDB taxonomy): Bacteria > Actinomycetota > Actinomycetes > Jiangellales > Jiangellaceae > DASTQL01. Next base: position 6,508 of record DATHUJ010000066.1, on the reverse strand, counting down.
GCCGCCGCGAGCTGCCGCGCTGGAACACCATCTCCATCTCCGGCTACCACATGGCGGAGGCCGGGGCGACGCCCGCGCAGGAGGTTGCCTTCACCCTCGCCAACGCCCGCGAGTACGTCCGCGCGGCCCTCGCCGCGGGCCTGGACGTCGACGAGTTCGCCCCCCGCCTGTCCTTCTTCTTCGTCGCCCGCACCACGCTGCTGGAGGAGGTCGCCAAGTTCCGGGCGGCTCGACGGATCTGGGCCCACGTGATGCGAGACGAGTTCGGCGCGCGCGAACCCAAGAGCCAGATGCTGCGCTTCCACACCCAGACCGCCGGCGTGCAGCTCACGGCCCAGCAGCCGGAGGTCAACCTGGTGCGGGTCGCCGTCCAGGGACTCGCGGCGGTGCTCGGCGGCACGCAGTCGCTGCACACCAACTCGTACGACGAGGCCATCGCGCTGCCGACCGAGAAGGCGGCCCGCCTGGCGCTGCGCACGCAGCAGGTGCTGGCGTACGAGACCGACGTGACGTGCACCGTAGACCCCTTCGCCGGCTCGTACGTGATGGAGTCCCTCACCGACGACCTCGAAGGGGCCGCCCGGGACCTGATGCAGCAGGTCGAGGACCTCGGCGGGGCCGTGGCCGCCATCGAGCGGGGCTTCCAGAAGTCCCAGATCGAACGGTCGGCGTACGCAGTGGCGCGAGGGATCGACGACGGCGAGCGGGTCGTCGTCGGAGTCAATCGCTACACGGTGGACGAGGACGAGCCGTACGAGCCGCTGGTCCTCGACCCCAGCATCGGCGAGCAGCAGGCGGCCGCCTTGGAGCGCCTCCGGTCCGATCGCGACGGGGCGGCCGTCGCGCGGGCGCTGGACGACCTGCGTCGTGCGGCCGGTGGGCGCGACAACGTGCTCCCGCCGATGAAGGCGGCACTGAGCGCCCGGGCGACCGTCGGTGAGGTCTGTGACGCGTTGCGCGAGGTGTGGGGCGTCTACGTGCCCGCCGACGCCGGCTGACTTCGGGCGAGTTTGCGTGCCTGCCGACGCCGGCTGAGGTCGGGCTGCCACAATGGGGGTCATCGTGACCGTGACACCGGGCTTCATCGCGCCCCCTGCCGACCTGCTCGCCGAGGTCGAGCGCCTTGCCAAGGCGATCGACGACGAGCTCGTCGTCGTCCGACGGGACCTGCACGCGCACCCCGAGCTGGGGCGGGCCGAGGTCCGCACGACGCGGGTGGTGCGCGACCGGCTGGAGTCCGCCGGCCTCCGGCCGTCGGTGCTGCCGACGGGCACCGGCCTGATCTGTGACGTCCCCGCCTCCGCGGGGGGCGCATCCCCGGCCGCGCCGTACCTCGCCCTGCGCGCCGACATCGATGCGCTCAGCGTCATGGACATGAAGGACGTGCCCTACCGCTCCACCGTCCCCGGTGTCTGCCATGCGTGTGGCCACGACGTGCACACCGCCGTGGTCCTCGGTGCCGGGCTCGTGCTCGCCGAGCTCTCCGCCCGGGGTGAGCTGCCGGTCCCCGTCCGGCTGGTGTTCCAGCCGGCCGAGGAGGCCATGCCGGGTGGTTCGCACGACGTCATCCAGGCCGGTGGGCTGGAGGGGATCGGACGCATCCTCTGCGTCCACTGCGACCCCCGGCTCGACGCGGGCATGGTCGGTCTGCGGGAAGGGCCGATCACCTCCGCGTGCGACCGGGTGGTCGTGTCGCTGTCCGGGCGGGGCGGGCACACCGCACGTCCCCACCTGACCGACGACCTGGTCTACGCCCTCGGCACGTTGGTCACCGAGCTCCCCGCGGCCATGACCCGGCGGCTGGACCCTCGGGCGGGCGTGAGCCTGGTCTGGGGCCGGGTCGGCGCGGGCCACGCCGCGAACGCCATTCCGGCACGCGGCGAGGCCGAGGGCACGATCCGCATGCTCGACTCCGATGCGTGGCTCGACACCCCCGACCTCGTGCACGACCTGGTCCGCGAGGTGGTCGCGCCGTACGGCGTGGGGACCGAGGTCCAGGTCCACCGCGGCGTCCCGCCGGTCGTCAACGACCCGGGCAGCACCGAGCTGTTCCGGGTGGCCGCGGAGGCCGGGCTCGGTCAGGACGCCGTCACCTCCACGGACCAGAGCCTGGGGGCCGAGGACTTCGCCTGGTACCTCGAGTCGGTTCCCGGTGCCCTGGCGCGCCTGGGCGTCCGGCGGCCCGGGGACACCCGGGTGCGCGACCTGCACCAGGGCGACTTCGATCCCGACGAGCGGGCCATCTCGGTCGGGGTCCGCCTGCTGGTGGCCGCGGCCCTCGTGGCGCCCTGAGCGCATCCACGTCCACCGGCCCGGCACCCGACCGTGGTCACACCGGGTATCGGGATCGTGACAGCACCTGCGTTGGCACCTCTCGACAAGGTCACAGGATCGTCTCGGGCGAGACGCGGGCGGGTGCTGGAGGGTGCGCCGTCTGTAGTCTCCCGACGGTCGAACGTGTAATCCCCTGAGGAGGGCTCGTGAAGAAGACAGCACGGCTTGCCGCGCTCGTCGGGACCCTGGCGCTCGTGGCCGCCGCCTGCGGCGAGGCCCCCGAGGAAGAGACCGCCGGCGAGGACGGCGGGACGGAAGCCGCGGAGGCGACCGACTTCCAGGCCTGCATGGTCACGGACTCCGGCGGCATCGACGACCGTTCCTTCAACGCCACCGCCTGGAAGGGCCTCCAAGACGCCGAGAGCGACCTGGGCATCGAGGCCAAGTACGTCGAGTCCAACGTCGAGACCGACTTCGCTCCCAACATCAACCAGCTGGTCGCCGACGACTGCGGCATCATCGTCACGGTCGGCTTCCTGCTCGGCGATGCGACCGCCGAGGCGGCCGAGGCCAACCCCGAGGAGCAGTTCGCCATCGTCGACTTCGCTTACGACGAGGCGATCGACAACGTCAAGCCGCTGATCTTCGACACCGCGCAGGCGGCCTTCCTCGCCGGCTACGTCGCCGCCGGCGTCACCGAGACCGGCACGGTCGCCACGTTCGGCGGCATCAACATCCCGACCGTGTCGATCTTCATGGACGGCTTCGCGGACGGCATCCAGTACCACAACGAGCAGAAGGGCACCGACGTCCAGCTCATCGGCTGGGACAAGGAGGCGCAGAACGGCTCCTTCACCGGCGACTTCCAGAACCAGGCCAACGGTCAGAACCTCGCCAACACCTTCATCCAGCAGGGGGCGGACATCATCATGCCGGTCGCCGGCCCGGTCGGTCTCGGCGCCGCCGCGGCCGCGCAGGAGGCGGGTGATGTCAAGATCATCGGTGTCGACAGCGACTGGTACGAGTCGGCCGAGCAGTACAGCTCGATCGTCCTCACCAGCGTGCTCAAGCGGATCGACAACGCCGTCTTCGACGCCACCGAGCAGACCGTCAACGAGGAGTACTCCGCCGACCCCTACGTGGGCACGCTGGAGAACGAGGGCGTCGGCATCGCGCCGTTCCACGACTTCGACGCGGAGGTCCCCGACGAGCTCAAGAGCGAGGTCGAGGAGATCATCAGCCAGATCGTCGACGGCTCGCTGACCGTGGAGTCGCCGTCGTCGCCGTCGAGCTGACGGGCTGACGCCCTTCGGGGCGGTTTCACGACCAGCGGGGGCCTGGGAGGCGGTACCGTCCGTGCACACCGGACGGCCCGCCCCCGGGCCCCCGTCGTTTCCGCGGTCGCTGCCGACCGCGTCGGAGGGAGGCGACCCGCGCTGAAGCTCGAGCTGCGCGGTATCACCAAGAGGTTCGGCTCCTTGGTGGCCAACGACCACATCGACCTCACCGTCGAGCCCGGGGAGATCCACTGCCTGCTGGGCGAGAACGGCGCGGGCAAGAGCACCTTGATGAACGTGCTGTACGGGCTGCTGCAGCCCGACGAGGGCGAGATCCTCGTCGACGGCGAGCGCCTCCGCATCGACGGTCCCGGCGACGCGGTGGCCGCGGGCATCGGCATGGTGCACCAGCACTTTATGCTCGTCCCCGTCTTCACCGTCGCCGACAACGTCATGCTCGGCTACGAGCACACCCGCAGCGGCGGCTTCCTCGACCACGACGCCGCCAGGCGTGAGGTGCGTGAGCTCTCCGAGCGCTTCGGCTTCGACGTCGACCCGGACGCGATGGTCGAGGACATCCCGGTGGGCGTCCAGCAGCGGGTGGAGATCATCAAGGCCCTGGCGCGCGATGCCCGGGTGCTCATCCTCGACGAGCCCACTGCGGTGCTCACGCCGCAGGAGACCGACGAGCTCATCGGGATCATGCGCGAGCTCAAGGCTTCGGGTACCTCGATCGTCTTCATCACGCACAAGCTGCGTGAGGTGCGGGCCGTCGCCGACCGCATCACGGTGATCCGTCGGGGCGCGGTCGTGGGCACCACGACCCCCGACTCCACCGAGACCGAGCTGGCTTCCCTCATGGTGGGTCGCACCGTCCAGCTCACCGTGGAGAAGGAACCCTTCGCGCCGGGGGAGCCCGAGCTGGTCGTCGACAACCTCAGGGTGGTCGACGAGGCCGGCCACGTGCGGGTCGAGGGCGTGTCCTTCGACGTCCGCCACGGCGAGATCGTCGTGCTCGCCGGTGTCCAGGGCAACGGCCAGACCGAGCTGGTCGAGGCCCTGCTCGGGCTCCAGGAGGACGTGACCGGATCGGCCCGGCTGGCCGGCCTCGAGCTCGTGGGTGCCTCGGTCAAGGACATCCTCGACCACGGAGTCGGCTACGTCCCCGAGGACCGGTCGCACGACGGGTTGATCGGCTCGTTCAGCGTGGCCGAGAACCTCGTCCTCGACCGGCACGACCGACCGCCCTTCGCCCGGGGCGTCTCGATGTCCCCCGCGACCGTCCGGGCGAGGTCCACCGAGCTGGTCGAGGAGTTCGACGTCCGCACCCAGGGTGTCGACGCGCCGGCCTCCTCGCTGTCCGGGGGCAACCAGCAGAAGCTCGTCATGGCCCGCGAGATGGGTCGCCCGCTCAAGCTCTTCGTCGCCTCCCAGCCGACCCGCGGTGTCGACGTGGGTTCGATCGAGTTCCTGCACAACCGGATCGTCCGGGAACGCGACCAGGGCACCCCGGTCCTGCTGGTCTCGACGGAGCTGGACGAGGTGCTCGGCCTCGCCGACCAGATCGCCGTCATGTACCGCGGCCGGATCGTCGGGATCGTGGGACCCGACACCTCCCGCGACGTCCTCGGCCTGATGATGGCCGGCGTCCCCCTCGAGGAGGCGCAGCAGGCGGCGGCCGAGCACGGTCCGACCCTGCTGGGCGCCCAGGACGAGGCGGTGGACGCCGTACCCCTCCAGGACGACCACCGGGATGAGGCACCGGAAGGTGTACCCAGGGCAGGGGACACAGCCCCCACGGCCCCGATCGCAGATCGCAGCGAGCCCACGTCCGGAGGTGGAGCGTGACCGGCACTGCGACCACCGAGGCACCTGCCCCGCCCCCCGAGGCCCCGGAGGTCCCCCAGCGCAGCCGCGGACGCGACCTGCGCGACAACGTCGTCCTGACCGCGCTCTCGGTGTTGCTCGCGCTCGCCGTGGGCGCGGTGTTGATCGTGGTCGCCGACCCCGACGTCCAGGACGCCTCGGCCTACCTCTTCTCCCGGCCTGGTGACGCCCTCGGCGCCGCCTGGGACGCGGTCTGGACCGCGTACGTGGCCCTCTTCCAGGGCGCGTTCTTCGACCCCGGCGCGGCCACGTTCACCGCGGCGATCCGGCCGGTCACCGAGTCGCTGGTCTTCGCGATCCCGCTGATCGCGGCCGGCCTCGCGGTGGGCCTGGCCTTCCGGGCCGGTCTGTTCAACATCGGTGCCGAGGGCCAGATCATCCTCGGTGCGGTGTTCGCCTCGTACGTGGGCTTCGCCTGGGGACTCCCGCCGGTCGTCCACGTGGTTGTGGCCCTCGCAGCGGGAGTGCTCGGCGGCGCGATCTGGGGCGGGATCCCCGGCTTCCTCAAGGCACGGACCGGGGCGCACGAGGTCATCACGACCATCATGCTGAACAACATCGCGCGGTTCCTGCTCGCGTACCTGCTGTCCACGGCCGCCTTCCAGCGGCCCGGGCGCAACGATCCGATCAGCCCCCAGGTCGCCGACAACGCCGAGCTGCCCCTGCTGCTGGGCGGCTGGTCGCGGTTGCACGCCGGGCTCCTCGTCGTCCTCGCCGCGGCGGCGGGCGTCTGGTGGTTGCTCAACCGCAGCACGATCGGGTTCAAGTTCCGCGCCGTGGGGGCCAACCCCTGGGCGTCGCGCACTGCCGGCATCCGCACCGGCACCACGACCTTCCTGGTCATGGCGTTCGCCGGTGGCCTGGCCGGACTGGCGGGCGCGTTCCAGATCCTCGGCACCGAGAAGGCACTCACGGGCGGGATCTCGGCCGGCATCGGCTTCGACGCGATCACGGTCGCCTTGCTCGGCCGCGGCAACCCCGTCGGCATCGTCCTGGCGGGTGGTCTCTTCGGTGCGCTGCGGGCCGGGGGTGTCACGATGCAGGCCCGGACCGGGACGCCGATCGACATC